>CANQAZ010000001.1 GCA_947589555.1 uncultured Clostridia bacterium
AACGGGCACACAGGAGAGGAGAGCGGAGCCGCCGCCGGGCACATAGCCTTCTTCCACGGCCGCGCGGGTCGCCGCAAGGGCGTCGTCGATGCGGAGTTTCTTCTCCTTCATCTCGACTTCTGTCGCCGCGCCGACATTGATGACGGCAACGCCGCCCGCAAGTTTGGCAAGGCGTTCCTGCAACTTTTCTTTGTCGTAATCGGAGGTGGTCGCTTCGATCTGGGCCTTGATGGAGGCAACGCGCGCCTTGATGGCTTCCTTGTCGCCCGCGCCGTCGATGATGGTGGTGTTGTCCTTATCCACCTTCACCTGGTTGGCCCGTCCGAGCATATCGGGAGTCACGTTCTTGAATTCGTAGCCGAGGTCGGAGGAGACCACGGTGCCGCCCGTGAGGATGGCGATATCTTCGAGCATTGCCTTTCTCCTGTCGCCGAAGCCGGGGGCCTTCACGGCAACGCAGTTGAAAACGCCCTTCAATTTGTTGACGATAAGTGCGGCAAGCGCATCTCCCTCGACGTCCTCCGCGATGATGAGCAGGCGCTGGCCCTGTTGGGCGAGGGGCTCGACGATGGGCAGGATCTCCTGCAAATTGGAGATCTTTTTATCGGTAATGAGGATGTAAGGGCTGTCGAGCACTGCTTCCATCTTTTCGGTGTCCGTCACCATATAGGCGGAAGCATAGCCGCGGTCAAACTGCATGCCCTCGACGGTGGTGAGTTCCGTCGTCATGGACTTGCCTTCCTCCACGGTGATCACGCCGTCCTTGCCGACGATCTCCATTGCCTTTGCGATGAGCGCGCCGACCGTTTCATCACCCGCCGAAATGGCGGCGACTTGCGCGATCTCCTTTTTGCCGTCCACCTTTTTGGAGATGGATTTGAGTTGATCGACGGCCGCTTCCACCGCCTTATCGATGCCCTTTTTCAAAATGATGGGGTTGGCGCCGGCGGCGAGGTTTTTGAGACCCTCGCGGATGATGGCCTGCGCAAGAAGGACGGCGGTCGTGGTGCCGTCGCCTGCGACGTCGTTGGTCTTTGTGGAAACTTCCTTCACGAGTTGTGCGCCCATGTTTTCGAAGGGATCGGGGAGTTCGATCTCTTTTGCGATGGTCACGCCGTCGTTGGTGATGAGGGGAGCGCCGAACTTTTTATCGAGCACGACGTTTCTGCCTTTGGGCCCAAGCGTAATTTTTACCGTATCCGCAAGGGTATTTACGCCCGTTTCGAGCGCCTTTCTTGCTTCATCTCCGTATTTGATTTGCTTTGCCATGATATGTTCTCCTTAAATTTTATTCAACGATCGCCAGAATATCGGACTGTTTGATGATGGTAAATTCTTTGCCGTCCACCTTGAAATCGGTGCCGGAGTACTTCGCGCAGAGCACCTTATCGCCGGGCTTTACCTGCATAACGACCTCTTTTCCGTCAAAATTTCCGCCGGGGCCGACCGCGACCACAACGCAGGTCTGCGGTTTTTCCTGTGCGGAAGAGGGGAGAAAGAACCCACCCGCCGTCTTTTCTTCCACGGTGAGCGCTTCCACGACCACCTTGTCGAACAATGGTTTGATATTCATGATGTCCTCCTGAAAGCCGCGCTACAATGGCGCGTTTTTTGTTCGTTTTAATTATAAACACAAAACGGAAGAAGTCAAACAAAAGAGGAAACATTTTCCATTCTTTTTTTGCGGAAAAAAGCCGAACGATTGACAGGCGCGCTCTTTCTATGTTATAATGTGCGCATGGATAAGTGGGATCAACGTTTTATGGAACTCACGGAACTCGTGGGCAGTTGGGCAAGTTGCTACCGCCGCAAGGTAGGGGCCGTCATTGTGAAAAACAAGCGCGTCATGACGACGGGCTACAACGGCGCGCCGGAGGGCATTCCGTCCTGCGTGGAACGCGGGGAGTGCCTCAGGGAAAAACTCAACATCGAGAGCGGTACGCGCGCGGAGTTGTGCTATGCGGCGCACGCCGAGCAAAACGCGCTCATACAGGCGGCGAAATACGGGGTGAATATCAACGGGGCGACCCTCTATTGCACCCACCAGCCCTGCGTCATCTGCGCGAAAATGATCATCAACGCGGGCATCGAGCGCGTCGTCTATAAAGAGGGCTATCCCGATGAATTTTCCATGCTACTCTTCAAAGAAGCGGGTACAAAAGTGGAAAAATTCGAAGAATAAGGAGAAATTTTATGCCGAATCCGGTTGTTACGTTTGAAATGGAAAACGGGAAAGTTTTTAAGGCGGAACTCTATCCCCAAATCGCGCCCAATACCGTCAACAACTTTCTCTCCCTCGTAAAGAAGGGCTTTTACGACGGACTCATCTTTCACCGCGTCATTGCGGGATTTATGATACAGGGCGGCGACCCCAACGGCGTCGGAACGGGCGGCCCGGGGTACACCATCGCGGGCGAATTCCGTGCCAACGGCTTTGAAAACGGCCTGAAACATGCGCGCGGCGTCCTTTCGATGGCGCGTGCCCAACACCCGGATAGCGCGGGCTCCCAATTTTTCGTCATGCATGCCGACGGCTTCTTCCTCGACGGGCAGTATGCCGCTTTCGGCAAAGTTATTGAGGGAATGGACGTCGTCGACGGGATCGCCGCGGTGCGCACCGATTTTCGCGATAAGCCCCTTACCGCGCAGAAGATGAAAAAGGTGACTGCCGAAACGTTCGGCGTGGAATATCCCGCGCCCGTCACCCTTTGATTTTGCCCGTCCAGGAGAAGATATGTCCGACAAACGCTACTATGAAAACCCCTTGAATACCCGCTATGCGAGCGCCGAAATGCTTGAAAATTTCGGCGACGAAAAGAGGTTCCGCCTCTGGCGCAAGTTGTGGATCGCTCTCGCCGAGAGCGAAATGGAGTTGGGACTTCCCATTACGCGGGAGCAGGTCGCCGCGCTCAAAGCGCACGCGGAGGAGATCGACTACGCTAAGGCGGAGGAGTACGAGCGGCAGGTGCGGCACGACGTTATGGCGCACGTCAAGGCATACGGAGACGCCTGTCCCGAGGCCGCGGGCATCATCCATCTCGGCGCGACGAGTTGCTTTGTCGATTGCAATTCGGAACTCATCATCATGGACGACGGGCTGAAAATCATTCTGAAAAAACTCGTCAACGTCATGGAGAAGTTGAAAAACTTTGCGCTCCGCTATAAGGATGTGCCGACGCTCGGCTTCACCCACCTCCAACCCGCCCAACTCACCACGGTGGGCAAGCGTGCGACGCTGTGGTTGCAGGATCTCATGCTCGACTACGAAAACCTCACTTCTCTCGCGGAAAAAATGCGTTTGCGCGGCGTGAAGGGGACGACGGGCACACAAGCGAGTTTTTTGGATCTTTTCGAAGGCGACGGCGAAAAAGTGAAGGCGCTCGAACGCCTCGTCGTGCGGAAAATGGGCTACGACAAGGTCTACGCCGTCACCGGGCAGACCTATCCGAGAAAATTCGATTATAACGTTTTGAGCGTGCTTTCCGGCATCGCGCAGAGCGCCTATAAATTTTCCAACGATATCCGCCTCCTCCAAAGCATGAAGGAAGTGGAAGAGCCCTTTGAAAAATCGCAGATCGGCTCCTCGGCGATGGCCTATAAGCGCAACCCGATGCGCTCGGAGCGGATGGGGAGCCTGTGCCGCTATATGCTTTCCCTGCCCGCCAACAGCGCCGTGACGGCCTCGACGCAGTGGTTCGAACGCACCCTCGACGATTCCGCCAACCGCCGCATCGTCAACGCGCAAGCCTTCCTCACGGTGGACGCCATTCTCAATCTCTATATGAACGTCGCCGAAAATCTCGTCGTCTACGAAAAGGTCATCGCAAAACACGTCGGCGAGGAACTTCCGTTCATGGCGACGGAGAACATCCTCATGGAGTGCGTCAAGGCGGGTGGCGACCGCCAAAAACTCCACGAGCGTATCCGCGTGTTGTCGCAGGAGGCGGGGCGCCGCGTCAAGGAAGAGGGGAAAGAAAACGACCTTCTCGAACGCATCGCCGCCGACGATTCGTTTGCCGCCGTCCGCGGAAGGCTCGGCGAGATCGTCGACGCCGAAAAATTCGTCGGGCGTGCGCCCGCGCAAACGGAGGAATTCATTGCGCAGGAAATCGACCCCATTTTATCCCGCCACAAGGCTCTTTTGGGGAAGAAAGGGGACGTAAAAATTTGATTTTTCAAGTTTTGCATAGTATTATGCGTGACATAATGAGATAAATTGCGGCGATTTTGCCGCTTTTTTCTCATATTGAAAGCCCCGTTGCGCAAACTTCGGATATGGAATACCGAAAAGTTTGCGTGGAAGTCGTGGCGCGGTTTTCGAGCGGGGGAGGGATGCGCCCGTTGGCGCTCAGGTGGATGGACGGCGCGACCTATTCCATCGACCGCGTGCGCTTTGCCGAGCGTGCGCCCGCGCGCGTCAGCGCCATTCTTCCCGTGCGCTACACTTGTCTTATCGGCGGAAAGGAAAAATATCTCTATTTCGAGCCCGAAAAAATGCAATGGTTTGTGGAGGTCGCCTCTGGTGCCTGATTTTTCGCGGTGCATCCTGCACAGCGATTTGAACAATTTTTACGCATCGGTCGAGATGCTCCGCCATCCCGAACTTCGCGAGGTCCCGCTTGCCGTCTGCGGAAGTTTCGAGGACAGGCACGGGGTCGTTTTGGCAAAAAATATGCTTGCAAAGTCCGCGGGGGTCAAGACGGGAGAGCCCTTTTTTCAGGCGAAAAAGAAGTGCCCGCAACTCGTCAGCGTGCCCGCCGATTTTCCCGCTTATCTCAGCGTTTCGCAAGCGGTACGGGAGATCTATGCGCGCTTTACCGACCGCATCGAGCCCTTCGGCATCGATGAGTGCTGGCTCGACGTCACGGGGAGCCGCCTGCTCTTCGGAACGGGCAGGCAAATCGCGGAACGGATCCGCCTCGCCGTCAAAAACGAAATCGGCGTTACGGTCAGCGTAGGGGTGAGTTTCAACAAAATTTTCGCAAAACTCGGCTCCGACATGAAAAAACCGGACGCTGTCACCGAGATCACGCCCGAAAATTATAAGGAAACGGCGTGGAAGTTGCCCGCTTCCGACCTCCTGTATGTGGGCAATGCGACGGCGCGCAAACTCTCCGTTTTGGGCATTGCCACCATTGGAGACCTCGCCCTCAAAGAGGAGGGCGTCCTGACCCGCGAACTCGGCAAGTGGGGAAAACTCCTGCACGATTATGCCGCGGGGGAGGACCGTTCTCCCGTTGCGCTTGCGGGCGCGGGGCGGGAGATCAAGAGTGTGGGCAACAGCCTCACGTGCTACCGCGACCTCACGACGGAGGAGGACGTGCACCTTCTCTTTCTCCTCCTTGCCGACAGCGTCGCCGCGCGCCTTTCGGAGAAAAAACTGGGCAGGGCGGCCACGGTCAAAATTTCGGTCACGGACAGCGAACTCAACCACTTCGGAAAACAGGGCAAACCAGCCCGTCCCACCCGCAACGCGGCGGTCATTGCCTCCTGCGCGATGGCGCTCTTCCGCTCCGTGTACCCGTGGGAGCACCCCGTGCGCGCCGTGGGGATCGCCGTCTGCGATTTTGCGGAGGCGGAGCAGTTGACCCTCTTCGGCGATGCGGAAGAGGAGGACAAAGAGGACCGCTTGGACGCCGCTGTGCAACGGATGCGCGAAAAGTACGGCAACCGCGTGCTTCAACGGGCCACCGTTCTGGAAGATAAGCGGCTGGCGGAAATGGATATCAAGGGCGCGCACGTCATTCACCCCGAGGGCCGCCGCGGCGATACGTAAAATTTGCATTTTGCGCGGAAAAAGTCTTGACAAAGGGCGCGGAATGGGATACAATAAGATATGCGAATAGGGGAGTAGTTCAATGGTAGAGCAACGGTCTCCAAAACCGTCTGTTGCGTGTTCGAGTCGCGTCTCCCCTGCCAAAAAGCGCCGCAACGTCCGTTGCGGCGCTTTTTGGCAGAAAGTGCGGGCCGTTTTCCCGCTGTTTTTGAGGTAAAATTCGAGGTAAAATAGGATGAAAATGCCCAAAAATTCAAAAAAATATCGCCTCGGCGTAATCGGCGGGGGCGTCATGGCCCGCGCCATCGTGACGGGTGCGGCGGGGCGGGGGCTCCTTCCTCCCGCGGCCGTTTGTATCTGTGAGCCGGACGCCGCCAAGCGCGGTGCGTTTTCCGCGGAGGGCTTTTGCGTGACGACGGACGCCCGCTCGCTTGCAAGCGATTGCGAATTTCTTCTTTTTGCCGTCAAACCGCAGACCTTCCCGGAGGTCGCGGCGATCCTCCGCGGGGCGGCCCTGCCCGTCATCGTCAGCATTATGGCGGGCAAGACGAAGGGATCCGTCCGCAGTGCGCTCGGCCTCGACGAAGGGGCCAAAGTGGCGCGCGTGATGCCCAATTTGCCCTGCTCGGCGGGGGAGGGCATGAGCGGCGTGGATGCGGACGGCCTATCCGAAGAGGAAAAAAACTTCGTTTTCGGCCTCTTTTCCGCGGTCGGCAGAGCGGAGGAGGTATCCGAACGCCTTCTCGACGCCGTCACGGGGCTCTCCGGGAGCGGGCCCGCCTATGTGTACCTCTTTTTGGATTCCCTCGTGAAGGCGGGCGTCGGGCAGGGGCTGACGGAGGAACAGGCGCGCATCTTTGCCCTGCAAACGGTGAAGGGCGGCGCGGCTTATGCCGAACAGTCGGGAAAGCCGTTCGGGGATCTCATTGCGGCGGTCTCCTCCAAAGGGGGCACGACGCTTGCCGCCCTTTCGAGCCTTGAAAAAGATGATTTTGCGGGAGCCGTTTCCCGTGCGGTGGAGGCCGCGGTCAAGCGCGCGAAGGAGATCGCGGAATGAGCGGATTGAAGCACGTCACGCTGTACACCGACGGCGCGTGTTCGGGCAACCCGGGCGCGGGCGGTTGGGCGGGTATCCTCATTTACGGCGAGGTCACCCGCGAATTTTCGGGGGGAGAGCGGGAGACGACGAACAACCGCATGGAACTCACCGCCGTCATCGAGGGCCTTTCCCGCCTGAAATACGCCTGCGTGGTGGATATTTACAGCGATTCCGCCTATGTCGTCAACGCGTTTGCGGAGCATTGGATCGAGGGATGGAAGAAGAGCGGCTGGAAGAAGGCGGACGGAAAGCCCGTGCTCAACGCCGAACTTTGGAAGAAGTTGGACGTCCTCGTACATAAGCACAAAGTGACTTTTCATAAAGTGAAAGGGCATGCGGACAACGAATACAACAACCGTTGCGATAAACTCGCGCGCGAGGCGGCTAAACTGTTCGGCGGAGAGGACGCGGAAGGCGGAGAGGGCGGCTGAGCCTATCGGCTTATAAAAAAGGAAAAGAGAGAATATAATAAAATAGGAAAGAATGCGGCGGAGAGGGCATGGAAGGGGAAAAGGAAGAACAAATGAATAAACGTTCGGCCGCGGCGGTCGCCCTGCATATCGTGGGCGTAACGGCGGGCGCGGTGATCTTCGAGGTGTTCCTCTTTTTATGCTTGGCCTTTTTTATGGGAAAGTGGAGCGGGGCGCTTTGGCTCTCCGTGCTCGTTCTCGCCTCCCTTCTCAATTGCGCGGTCCTCATCGTCGATTTCATTTTCTTCTATCTCGGAAAGGAAGTCGTCTATAAATTCTGCATTACGGCGTACATTCTCGCCCTCTTTTTTGCCGTTCTTTTGTATGTTTTGCTTCAAACGGGCTTCTTCGAGATCATGCGCGACGAGGAGAGACTGGAAGAATTTTTACGGCGTTCGGGGTGGATGTACGTTCTCTTTGTGCTGTTGCAGTTTTTGCAGGTCGTCATTCTGCCCATCCCCAGCACGGTGACGGTGGTGGCGGGCGCGGCGCTCTTCGGACCCCTCATCGGGAGTCTTTTGAGCCTCCTCGGCATCGTGCTCGGCTCCCTCGTCGCCTTTTCCGTCGGGCGGTTTGCGGGGCCGAGGGTCGTCGCCTGGCTCATCGGAAAGGACACGCTGGACAAATGGATGAAAAAAATCAAGGGCAAGGATAAACTCCTCCTTTCGGCTATGTTTTTGTTGCCCGTATTTCCCGACGACGTTCTCTGCTTCGTGGCGGGGCTTTCCTCCATGTCGTTGTGGCTCTTTTTGTGCGTCATCCTCCTTTCGCGCGTGCTCGCCATCTTCACAACGAGTTATTCCATCTCCCTCATTCCGTTCAACACTTGGTGGGGGATCCTCACGTGGGTGGTTTTCGGCATTGCCGTCATCATTTTGTTCGTTTTCCTCTACAAAAAATCGGACGCCATTCTCGATTGGTTTGCGCGCACTTTCCGCCGGGAAACAAAGATAGAGGAGCGGAAAGAGCGGGACGAATTTACGGTGGAGATCGTAGGGCCGGACGGCGCCGTCGTATCGAAGGGCGTCAAAAAAGAGGGCGAAAAGGAAGCGCACCCGCCCGAGAACGGGGAGGACGGAGCGCCGCAGTGACGACTGCGGCTTTTTTCATCGGAAAGGGTAAAATTTTCCGTTCAGGCCTTGCTTTTTCGTGGGCCGTCGTGTATAATGTTATTTGGTCGAAATTGGGATTTTCGGTTTCGCCAGAGGTTAAAATGGATAGGATCAAACTGTTGAGGGAAAGAAAGGAGGCGCTCGTCCGTGCGGGCGGGAGCATCCGCGCCGAAATCGCGGCGCTTTGCGACGAAGAGAGTTTTGTGGAACTTTCGGCATTCAGTTTTTCCAAAGATGCGTTTTACGGAGAGGACGCCTGCGGCGAGGGAGTGGTAACGGGTTTTGCCACCATCGACAGGTATCCTTTTTATATTGTCGCGCAGAATTACGATATTTCCTACGGCGGGCTCTCGAAGGCGAACTGCGAAAAAATCGCAAAGACGCTCTCCGCCGCCGAAAAGAACGAAACGCCCGTCGTCTATTTGCTCCGTTCGCAAGGCGTCCGGATCGGCGAGGGGGTCAACGTGCTCGAAGGCATCTCCGAGTTGCTGTTGAAAGCGACGCAACTCAAAGGCACGGTGCTCCAATTTGCGGTGCTCCTCGGCGAGGTGTACGGCTCCGCGGCGGCGCTCGCTTCCGTGTGCGACGCCGTCCTGTTTACCGCGGGCGCAACGCTTTGCGTCAATTCTCCCTTCGTGCTTTCCGCAAAGGCGGGCAAAAACCTCAAACCCGCAGAAGTCGGCGGATACGGGGCGCTCACGGGAGCCCTTCTGCCCGCGGTCGAGGTCGCGGACGTGAAGGAAGCGGCCGGCGTCATCTCGAAAATTTCCGATTTTGTCTCCGTTCCCGTCGTGGACGCCGAACTCAACGACCCCGCGCCCGCGCTCAATCAGGGCGCAACGGCGGATGGGATAAAAACACTGATCGAAGACGGGGTGGAACTCGGCGCAAACAGTTGCCCCGAGGTGAAAACGGTGCTCGGCCGCATCGGGGGAATCGCGGTAGCGGCGGTCCTCTTCGACCGGGTGTTGTTGAACGAAAAAAACGTGAAAAAAATCAAAAATTTCGCGGAATTTGCCTGCTGTTACGGGTTGCCGTTTGTGACGTTCGTCGATTGCCTCGGCGTAGAGCCCACCCTCGCCGCCAACAACAGCGCGGTACTCAAAGAGATCGGGGAGTATCTCTCCATGCTCGACGCCACGGATACAGCGAAGATCGCCGTCGTCACGGGCAAGGCGGTGGGGCTCGGATACAGCCTATTTGCGGCAAAATCGGTGGGTTTTGATTATACTTATGCCCTTGCGACCGCCCAAATCGCCCTCTTTGAGAGCGCGCAGGGCGCCGCGATCGAATTCGAAGGGGAGCAAAAGGCGGATCGGCAGAAACTCGCCGCTCTCTACGCCGAAGAGAACGCCGATCCCGTCCATGCGGCGAAAAACGGATATCTCGATAACATCATCGAGCCCCAATTTTTGAAGCAATATCTCGTTGCGTCGTTGCAGACGCTCATTCGGTGAGGGGGAAGAGATGAATTTACTCGACGGTTGGTTCAAATTCGACGTCGGCGAAGGCGCGTTTTATTCGGTATTCGGCTTTGTCTTTGTCTTTTTGGGCATCGCCCTCCTCATCCTCTTTTTCATGTTGCTCGGGATGATCATGA
Source organism: uncultured Clostridia bacterium (assembly GCA_947589555.1). Classification (GTDB taxonomy): domain Bacteria; phylum Bacillota; class Clostridia; order Christensenellales; family Borkfalkiaceae; genus Gallimonas. The sequence continues at coordinate 10,058 of CANQAZ010000001.1, forward strand.
AGCGCATCAACGAGCGGGGGGAGAAGAAGCGCGCGGAGGCGCAGGCAAAAGCCGTCATGGAAGCGCCCGCCGTGCCGGAGGAAGGGGAGATCCCGCCCGAGGTCGTTGCGGCCATCTCGGCGGCGCTTTACGCCTACTATGAGCGCGAACAAGTCAAATGCGATTTCGTCGTGAGGCGGATCAAGAGAATATAATTCCACGGTCATTCGGGAGGAAAGAAAATGCGTAATTTTATCATCACAGTCAACGGAAAGCAATACGATGTGGGAGTGGAGGAAGTCGGCGAAAGCGGATATACCGCGCCCGTTGCCGCGGCAACGCCTTCTGCGCCCGCGCCTGCCGCCCTCAACAAAGCGGCGGTAAGCGGAAAGGGGCAAAGGGTGACCTCGCCCTTCCCGGGGCTCATCAAGCGCCTCCTCGTGGACGACGGCGTGAGCGTCAAAAAGGACCAGCCCATCCTCGTTTTGGAGGCGATGAAGATGGACAACGATATCACCGCTCCCTGCGACGGAACGGTCACTTTCAACGTACAAAAGGGCGTGAACGTCGAATCGGACGCCATTCTTGCAATCATCGGCTGATCGGAGAGGGGTATGCAGACCAATCTACTCATCGATATCGGAGGGATTTTCTCCAATCTGTGGGATTCAATGGGCATCTCGCAAGGGGGATGGCAGAATTATGTCATGCTCGCAATCTCCTTTGTGCTCATGTTCCTTGCGATCGTGAAAAAATACGAGCCGATGCTCCTTCTGCCCATCGCGTTCGGCATGTTCATCATCAATCTCCCCGGGGCGGAGAGCATCCTTTGGGGCACCTATGCGCCCGATACCTCCCTGTCCATCGGGGTCGACGGTTCCGTGGAGAACGTCGCCGTCTATGCCGATTCGGCGGGCAACCTCATCTATGTGCGCGCCGGCTATATCGCGGACGGAATGGTGTCCTTTTACCAGAATTTTGAAGCGTTGCAAAACGGCGTCGTCTCCACCATGAACGGGGCCGACTTCAATGCGCTGTACACCTTGCAAGGCTTTGTTCAGGGGACGGTCGCCGAAGGAGTTACGACTTTTTCAAGCAACGCGCTGATTTTGAGCGAGGCGTACGAGGACGTTGTGGACCGCGGCCTCCTGTGGTATCTCTACTACGGCGTGGATAAAGTCATATACCCGCCGCTCATCTTCCTCGGCATCGGCGCCATGACGGACTTCGGCCCGCTCATCGCCAATCCCAAGAGTATGCTCATCGGCGCGGCGGCTCAACTCGGCATCTTCATCGCCCTCTTCGGAGGCATCCTTCTCGGATTCAGCGGTGCGGAAGCGGCGGCCATCGCCATCATCGGCGGAGCGGACGGTCCCACGGCCATTTACGTCTCCAAGATGCTCGCCGAAAATCTCGTGCCCATCATCGCCATTGCGGCCTACTCGTATATGGCGCTCATCCCCGTCATCCAGAAGCCCATTATGCGCCTCCTCACGACGAAGAAGGAGCGCATGATCCGCATGAAGCCCTTGCGCACGGTCTCCAAAGTGGAGAAGATCATCTTCCCCATCGCAGTCACGCTGGTGGTGGGGCTCCTTCTGCCCGATGCCATCCCGCTCCTCGGCATGCTCATGCTCGGGAATCTTTTCCGCGAGTCGGGCGTCGTGGAGCGTCTCTCGTCGCAGGCGCAGAACGGCCTCATGAACACCATCACCATTTTCCTCGGCATTGCCGTCGGTTGCAAGGCGAAGGGGAGCATTTTCCTCACGACGGATACGCTCAGCATCATCCTCATCGGCGTTGTGGCGTTCTATCTCGGCACCATCGGCGGGCTTCTCATGGCAAAACTGATGTGCAAACTGACGCACGGGCAGATCAATCCGCTCATCGGGTCGGCCGGCGTTTCGGCGGTACCGATGGCGGCGCGCATTTCGGAGGACGTCGGCAGAGAGACCGATCCCTCCAACCACCTTTTGATGCATGCGATGGGGCCCAACGTTGCGGGCGTCATCGGCTCGGCGCTCGCCGCCGGCGTTCTGCTCGCTTGCTTTTAGGGGAGGAGTCATTTATGTCTAAAAAAATATGGATCATGGATACCATTTTGCGCGACGCGCACCAATCGCAGGCGGCGACGCGCATGCGCACGGAGCAGATGATCCCCGTCTTGGAGCAACTCGACGAGGTCGGCTACTATTCCCTCGAAGGATGGGGGGGCGCCACCTTCGATACCTGCATGCGCTTTTTGAACGAGGATCCGTGGGAGAGGCTCCGCACCCTCCGCAAATACCTCAAAAAGACGCCCGTCCAGATGCTGTTGCGCGGGCAGAATTTGCTCGGCTACCGCAATTATGCCGACGATCTCGTCGATAAACTCGTCGAAAAATGCTTTGAAAACGGCATCGGCGTCATCCGCGTGTTCGACGCCCTCAACGATCCGAGAAATCTGGAAGCCTCGATGAAGGCCATCAAAAAGTACGGCGGCCAGATCCATAAGACCGATCCCGTCCGCGGCATCTGCGAGGCGGCGATCTCCTACACCTCGGGGCCCGTCTATACGATGGACTACTTCGTCAAACTCGCCAAAACGTACGAGGACATGGGTGCGGACAACATCTGCATCAAGGATATGGCGAACCTGCTTTTGCCCTTCGATGCTTACAAACTCGTTACGGCGCTCAAAAAGGCGCTCCGCCCCGAGACCAAACTCCACCTGCACACCCACAACACGACGGGCACGGGGGATATGGTCAACCTCATGGCGATTCAGGCGGGGGTGGACATCGTCGATACGGCGCTTTCGCCCCTCGGCAACGGCACCTCCCAGCCCGCGACCGAGCCCCTCGTCGCCACCCTCAAAGGCACGGAGTATGATACGGGCATCGACCTTGAAAAACTCATTCCCATCGCCGATCACTTCAAAAAGGTCGCAGCCGAACTCGAAAAAGAGGGCTCCCTCAACCCGAAGGTGCGGCAGGTCGACGTCAATACGCTCATCTATCAGGTCCCGGGCGGCATGCTCTCCAACCTCATGAACCAACTCAAAAAGGCGGGAAAAGAGGATAAACTCACCGAAGTTTTGGCCGAAGTGCCCAATGTGCGCAGGGACTGCGGTTATCCGCCCCTCGTCACGCCCTCGTCGCAGATCGTCGGCACGCAGGCGGTGATGAACGTCATCACGGGCGAACGCTACAAGATGGTCACAAAGGAGACGCAGGACCTCTTTGCGGGCAAATACGGAACCCTTCCCATGCCCATCGACGAGGAAGTCGCCGCAAAGGTTTTGAAGGGGGAGAAGCGCATCACCTATCGCCCCGCGGACGATTTGGAGCCCGAGTACGAAAAACTCAAAGCCGAAGTCATTGCAAAGGGCTTTTACACGCAGGAGGAGGACGTTCTCTCTTATGCGTCCTTCCCCGAAGTCGCCGAAAATTTCTTCAAATGGCGCAAGGCGAAGCAGGAAGGGGTGGATACCGACCTCGCCAAGACGGGGGTCTATCCCGTATAAGCAACCGATGGGCGCGAGAAAGGTCCCGCGCCCGTTTCATTATGGGGAACGCATGAAAGAGGTCGTCGTCATCGGCGGGGGCGCCTCGGGGCTCATGGCGGCTTATGCCGCGGCAGAGAGGGGCAACCGGGTCACGCTCGTCGAAAAAAACGAAAAACTCGGCAAAAAAATCTACATTACGGGCAAGGGGAGGTGCAACCTCACCAACGATTGCCCGCCCGAAGAGTTTTTGCAAAACGTCGTCCGCGGCGGCAAGTTTTTGACGGGCGCGATCTACGCCTTTCCGCCCGCCCGTACGATGGAATTCATGGAGGAGCACGGCCTCCCGCTCATAACGGAGCGCGGCAACCGCGTCTTTCCGCAGAGCGGCCATGCAAGCGACGTCACCAAAACGTTGGAGCGCGCCTGCAACCTCCTCGGCGTCCGCATTTTATTAAATACCGAAGTGCGGCGCATCGAAAAGGGGGATCGCTTCCGCGTCCGCACTTCGAACGGCGCGCTCTCCGCCGACGCCGTCATCGTGGCGACAGGCGGCCTCGCCTATCCCGCAACGGGCTCCACGGGGGACGGCTACCGCTTTGCAAAGGAGGCGGGGCACACCTTGACGCCGTGCGTGCCTTCCCTCGTCGGGTTGGAACTGGAAGAGACCTTTGCGCAGGGGATCACCCTGAAAAACGTCGTTCTCACGGCAAAAAGGGGAGGAAAGATCCTCTCGTCCCGCCTCGGCGAGTTGCTTTTTACCCATTTCGGCATGTCCGGGCCCCTTGTTTTGACCCTTTCCGCCGAAATCAATCGCTTGCCGATGAAGGAGATCGCTCTTTCCGTCGATTTCAAGCCGGCGCTCGACGAACCAAAACTCGACGCCCGCCTCGTGCGCGATTTTTCGGAGCGCAAAAACGAACAACTCAAAAATATCATGCGCGGACTTCTCCCCGCATCCCTCGTCGGGCCCGTCCTGCACGCCGCCGACCTACCGACGACAAAGCAGGGGAACGCCGTCACGCGGGAGGAGCGCGCCCGCCTCGTTTCGGCGCTCAAAAATTTCCCTTTGAGGCCCGTCAAACTGCGCGGCTTCGGGGAAGCGGTCATTACATCCGGCGGCGTCAGCCTTTCCGAGGTCTCTCCCAAAACGATGGAGAGCAAAAAAACGGAAGGTTTGTACTTTTGCGGCGAAGTGCTCGATGTTGACGCTTATACGGGGGGATTCAACCTTCAAATCGCGTTTGCAACGGGTTTTTGTGCGGGAAACAGCATAAATTAGCGGTTTTACATAGTATTATGCGTGACATAATAGGAAAAAACCGTCCGTCGGGTTGACTTTTTGAACCCGCGGCGGTATCATAAATCGGAAACATCACGGAGGAACAAATGGTAGTCATACGCGGAGCGACCACGATCCCATGCGACAATAAGGAAGAGGTGCAAAAGGCCGTCTCGGAACTCATGGAGGCCATCGAAAACCACAACAACATGAAAAGCAGTGAGGTTTTGAGCATCGTCTTTTCGAGTACGTCGGATATCCATTCCTATTATCCCGCAAAGGCGGCGCGGGAAGCGGGCTACGTCAGTTGTTCGCTCTTTTCGGCGGTAGAACCCGAGATCGTCGGCGGGCTTCCGCTCTGCATCCGCGTCATGCTGTTCACCGAAAAGGATCTTGTGCCCAAACACGTCTACCTGCGGGGGGCGCGCGTCCTACGGCGCGATCTCGGCAAATTCAACGTCGCCATCGACGGGCCCGCGGGGAGCGGCAAATCCACGGTGGCGCGGCGGCTTGCCGACGACTATCACATTCTCTACCTCGATACGGGCGCAATGTACCGCGCCGTCGCCTTGCAGGCCATCGAAGCGGGAGTAAACGTCGAGGATGAAGCGGCCATCGCCGACCTCATGCGTGACGTCAAACTCGACGTCCGTTACGAAAACGGCGTCCAGCGGACCCTCCTCGGCGAGCGGGACGTCTCCGAGGACATCCGCAAACCGCCCGTATCGATGGCGGCCTCTTCCGTTTCAAAGTATGCGAGCGTGCGCATGAAGTTGGTGGAAAAACAGCGCGAGATCGCCTCGCGCATGAGTTGCGTTTTGGACGGGCGGGACATCGGCACCTTTGTGTTGCCCGAGGCCGATTTCAAATTTTATCTTACGGCGAGCCCCGAGGTGCGCGCGCGGCGGCGCTACGACGAACTTGTGGCCAAAGGCCACACCGTCGACTTCGAAGCCCTGCGGGATGAGATCGTGAAGCGGGATGAGCAGGACATGAACCGCAAGATCGCGCCCTTGAAACAGGCGGAGGACGCGGTGCTCGTCGATACTTCGGAAATGACCATCGAAGAAGTGGTCGCGGCCGTCAAAAAGCGCATGCAGGAGAAGATCTGATGGACGAAACAAAGGAGCCCGCTCCGTCGCCCGAAAAACTCTCCCATAAGGAGCGGAGAGCGCGTAAAAGGGCGGAAAGAAAGGCGAAACAGCGCGCAAAACGCGCAGAATGGAACAAAAAAGTACGGCTCTTCCCCGCAAACAAGAAGGGGAAGCACATCATGCCGTTCATGAGTTTCCTCCGCGTTGTGCTCTTTCCCATCCATTATTTCGTCTATCCCTTCCGCCTTCTCGGCAACAAAAAAGTTCCCGACGGCGCGTACATTTATTACGGCAATCATTACAGCATCTGGGATATTTTCTATCCCGCTCACACCACGCGGGAGGGCATCCACTTTCTTGCCAAGCAATCCATTTTGGAGTCTCCCGTGCTCGGCAAGTGGGGCCAGCGCATCGGCGCCATCGGCGCCATGCGCGACGGGTCGGATATCCGCACGCTGATGGAGGCCATTCGGGTGCTCAAAAACGGGGAGAAGGTCTCCATGTTCCCCGAGGGTACGCGCAACAAGGAAAAGGGGGACGAATTTCTTCCCTTCCACGGCGGCGCGGCTCTCATGGGCATCAAAACCGAAACGCCGTTCATTCCCTTCGTCATCTGCGATCGGCCCAAGCCTTTCCATCTGACGCACGTCGTTTTCGGCGAGCCGATGGAACTTTCCGAATATTACGGCCGCAAACTTTCCCCCGAGGACTATGAGGAAGCGGAGGAAAAACTGAAAAACCGCCTTTACGAACTCCGCGCCCAATACCGCGCAAAGCGCGCCCGGAAGAAGGGCGGCAAAAAGGAAAAAAAGGAGAAATAAGTGCAGGTCTATGTCGCCGAAAACTGCGGCTTTTGCGCGGGCGTGAAGCGCGCCGTGGATACCGCGCTCTCCGTCCCGCCCGAAAACACTTATGTGCTCGGCGAACTCATCCACAACGGGGAAGTCGTCCGGCGGATCGCCGCGCGCGGCATCGTCACCGTGTCGTCTGCGGAGGAGGTGCCGGCGGGCGCCTCGCTCATCATCCGCTCGCACGGCGCGGGGAAGGCCGTCTACGAGGTCTGCGCGGCGAAGGGCATCCGCGTCATCGATTGCACCTGCCCCTACGTGGCGCGCACCCAGCGCATCGTGGAGGCGGCTTATGCGGCGGGCAAAACCATCGTCGTCGCAGGGCAGAAGGACCACCCCGAGGTCGAAGGCCTCATCGGGCGGTGTGGGGGCGAGGCCTTCGTGTTTGCCGACGGGAAGGAAGATTTCGGGCCTTTGGCGGAAAAAAATGTGGTTTTGGTGTCTCAAACCACCTTTTCGGAGCAGAAATTTTCCGAAATTGTCCAAAATCTTCAAAAAGTTGGCCCCAAAACAGTTGAGATTTTCAAGACAATTTGTTATACTACTATCGATAGACAGAGGGAAGCCGGGCGTTTGTCGGCGTTGTGCGATGCGGTTGTGGTCATCGGCGGCGCGAACAGCAGTAACACGGAAAAACTCTGCGAGGTCGTCTCCGCGCACGGAAAGCAGATCATCCGTGTGACGGGCGCCGGCGGCTTCGAATATGAAAAGATAAAAAATTTTGGAAGGGTCGGCGTGATAGCGGGAGCGAGCACTCCCGATTGGCAGACTCAGGAGGTTCTTTCAAAGATGGCAGAAAACAACGCGGAAGTACAAGAGACGGTGCAGGCCGAAGAGGCGGTGCAGGCAGAAGAGACGGTCGGGGAAGTTCTTCCCGCGGCTCCCGCTGACATAGCGGAGCCCGTCACCGAAGGGGAGACGGCGGCAGAGGCGGCACAGCCCGCGGCCGAACCCGTTTCCGAAGCGCCCGAAGCGCCCGAAGCGCCTGCAACAGCCGAAGCGCCTGCGGCTCCCAAGTCCGCTATGGAGCAACTCATGGAAGCGGACGAGACGCAACCGTACCGGAAGGGCTCGGTGATCAAGGTCACCATCGTCCATGCGGACGACGACAAGATCTTCGTTTCGAGCGACGGCAAGACGGAAAACGTCATCGAGAAGCAGGATCTTGATTGCGAAGAGTACAGCCGCGAACTTTACAAGGCGAGAGAGGGCGAGGAGATCGAAGTGTACGTCACGGAGGTCAAGCCGAAGGTAGTCCTCTCGGAAAAGGCGATGCGCACCCTCAAAGAGGAAGCGGCCGAACTTGCCGCGATCGCGGACGGCGCGGAATTCAGCGTCGTATGCACGGGGTCCAACAAGGGCGGTCTCACGGCGCAATTCCATTCCTATCCCGTTTTCGTTCCCGCCAGCGAGATCCGTTCGGGTTACGTGCGCGATTTCGATAGATACATCGGCAAAAAGTTGCGTCTCAAAGTCAAGAAGCCCGAAGATATCCGCAGAACGGGCAGAAAGGAGATCGTCGCATCCCAGCGCGTCATCCTCGAAGCGGAGCAGGCGGAGCGCGATGCGGCTAAGGCGGCAAAGGAAGCGGCCTTCTTCGGTTCCATCCGCGAAGGCGACGTCGTAGAGGGCAAGGTGGAGCGCGTCACGACCTTCGGCGCCTTCGTCTCGGTCAACGGATTCGATTGCCTCGCCCACATCTCCGACCTTTCGTGGACGGGCGTCAAGCAGGTCACCGACGTTTTGGAGATCGGCAAGCGCTATCAGTTCAAGGTATTGAAGGTCGATGCGGAAAATAAAAAGGTTTCCATCGGCTACAAGCAGTTGCAACCCCAGCCGTGGGATCTCGCGGCGGAAAAATATGCCGAAGGGCAGGTCGTGCACGGCAAAGTGGTGCGCATCGTCCCGTTCGGCGCTTTTGTGGAAATCGAAAAGGGCATCGACGGCCTCGTACACATCTCCCAGATCACTCACGAATGGCTCGAAAATCCGACCTCCGTGCTCAAAATCGGGGAAGAGGTCGATGCGCAGATCATCGCCTTCGATCCCGAAAAGAGAAGGATCACCCTCTCCATCAAGGCGTTGCAGCCCCGTCCCGAATACGAGCCGCGCGAACGCGAACCCCGCCGCGACCGTGAAGAGGGCGGCAAACCGTCCCGCCAGCGCAAGGGCGGCCGCCGCACGGCTGAGCCCGAGGGCGAAGAGGAGTACAGGGAGTGGAAGGACGAAGGTTACAGCGGCGCCTCCATCTCCGAACTTCTCGGCGGCAACGACGACGAGAAATAATCGGGCCATCAACCCTTCAAAACACAAAAAATCCGTTTCGCGACGGATTTTTTTGTTTATATTAAATCCGAACAAGCAAAGCGAAAGGAGCGTTACGGTATGGAAAAACAAGGCAATATCAAGATCGCAAGCGAAAACATGATGCCCATTATCAAAAAGTGGCTCTATTCGGAGAAGGACATCTTCCTCCGCGAGATCGTCGCCAACGCCGTCGACGCCATCACCAAGCACAAGAAGTTGGTCGGGCTGGGCGAGGCGGAGGCCGAAGAAAATTACCGCGTGGACGTACGCACGGATGAAAAGGCGGGCACGCTGACGGTCGAAGACAACGGCGTCGGCATGAGCGAGGAGGAGGTGGAAAAGTACATCACCCAAATCGCCTTTTCGGGCGCGGCCGATTTCGTCGCCAAGTACGAAAAAGCGGATGGCGACGGCATCATCGGGCATTTCGGGCTGGGTTTTTACTCCGCCTACATGGTCTCCTCCGATATCGAGATCTTCACCAAGTCCTATCGCGGGGATGCGCCCGCGGTCCGCTGGGAATCGGACGGCAACAGCGCCTATACCATCGGCGACTGCGAAAAACCCGGCCGCGGCACCAAAATCGTCATGCACATCGCGCCGGAGGAGAAGGAATTTTTGAAGGAGAGCGCCATCCGCGCCCTTCTCCGCAAGTACTGCTCCTTCATGCCCTATCCCATCTACCTCAACGCAACGGGAAAGGAGGATAAACCGGTCAACACGACGGAGCCGCTGTACGACAGACAACCTAAGGACTGCACGGAGGAGGAATACAAGACCTTCTACCGCGAAACCTTCGCCGATTTCAACGAACCTCTCTTCTGGATCCACCTCAACATGGAGTATCCCTTCCGCCTCAAAGGCATTCTCTACTTCCCTAAGGTAAAAAAGCAGGTGGAACTCGAACGGGGAGAGGTCAAACTGTACTGCAACCGGGTGTACATCGCCGACAACATCAAAGAGGTCATCCCCGAATTTCTGATGCTCCTCAACGGCGTCATCGATTGCCCCGATATCCCGCTCAACGTCTCCCGTTCCTTCCTGCAAAACGATAAGGAAGTGCAAAAGATCGCCAAGCACATCACCAAGAAGGTGGCGGATAAACTCACCGAACTATATAAAAAGGATAGGGCGAAGTACGAGGCGTGCTGGACGGATATCTCCACCTTCGTCAAATTCGGGTGCATCAAGAACGACGATTTCTACCAGAAGATCAAGGATATCATCATCTACAAGGATCTGAACGGGGAATACCGTCCGCTCAGCGGCTTTTTCGGCGAGGAAGTCTCCGAGGAGGAGGCCAAAAACGGCAAGGAGCCGCAGGCGGTGTACTATGTTTCGGATGAAAGCAAGCAGGCGCAGTACATCTCCATGTTCAAGGAGGCGGGTCTCAACGCCGTGGTGTGCGATACCTTCATCGATCCCCACTTCATCAGTTATATCGAGTATAAAAATCCCGCGCGCGTCCGCTTTTTGCGCATCGACGCCGACGTCGACGGCGCCCTCAAAGAGGAGGGGGAGGAGGACAAGGAGATCGCCGGGATCTTCCGCGAGGTCCTCGCGGGCAAGGCGGTCAAGGTCAGAACGGAGAAGTTGAAAAACGGGGAGATCCCCGCCGTCGTCAACGTCGCCGAATTTACGCGGCGGATGTCGGAGATGAACGAGTTTTACCGCATGGGCGAGGGCGACCTCGAAACGACGCTCATCGTCAACACGGCGAGCGCGGCGGTGGAGGCCCTGCGCGGGGCGGACGAAGAGGGGCGCAAGCGGGTGGTGGAACAGATCTACTACACCGCGCTCATGAACTACCGCACCCTCACGCCCGAGGAACTTTCGGCCTTCACCAAAAACAACGCGGCGCTCATTGAAAAATATTTGCGGAAATAAGAAAAATATTTTAAGGTTTTGTATTGACAACGCCGCGATCCGTTGTTATAATGTTAGGTAGTGTCAAAAATGTGAACTGTTCGCATTTGTAGGCAGATAGGAGGTATTATTGTGAACGGAACAGTCAAGTGGTTCAATGACGGTAAGGGGTATGGCTTCATCTCCAACGATGAAGGCGGCGACGATGTGTTCGTGCATTTCTCCGCCATTCAGACGGAAGGCTTCCGCACCTTGAAAGAGGGGCAGAAGGTCACGTTTGAAACGGAGCCCGACCCTAAGGACAGCGGCAAACTCCGCGCCGTCAACGTTGTGCCCCTTTCGTAAAAGAGGAACAAACCGAAAAACGCGCCACGGCGCGTTTTTTCTTTTACAAAAAACCGTCCGCTTGCGCGGACGGCGGGTTATGCGATTCAGTTGTCCGCTCTGTTGCGGAATTCGGCGTATTTTTCAAGGATCAGGTTTTGCAACATCTCTCTCGTCTCGGTGTTGAGGGGGTGCGCAACGTCCTTAAAGGTACCGTCGGGTGTTTTCCTGCTGGGCATCGCAATGAAATAGGCTCCGTCGCGCTCGAAAATTTTGATATCGTGCACCACAAAGCAATTGTCGATCGTGATAGACGCAACGGCGCGCAATTTGCCGTCGGTGTTGCGGACTTCACGGATACGCACATCACCAATTTCCATCTCTTTCCTCCTATATACATTTTCCTGTTCATTATATTATCACATTCTCCTATAAATTTCAATATCTTTTTGCAAATTTTTGAAACAAATTCCGAAATTTTCACAATTCGGGCCGCCGCGGCGTACGATGGAGTATGATTTCGGAGCGAGACGGGGCGGAAGAGGGCTATTATTTCATCGGCGTCGGCGGGGTGAGCATGAGCGCGCTCGCCCTTCTTCTCAAAGACCGCGGCGCGCGGGTGCGGGGTTGCGACGATGCGGAAAGCGACATGACGCGCAAACTTTCGGCCTGCGGCATTCCCGTCCATATCGGCGGAGGGGAAAAGATCGCGGAGGGGACCGTCGTCTACACGGGGGCGATCGGGGAGGAGGACGCCCGTCTCAAAGGGGCGCGCGCGGCGGGCAAGCGCGTCCTTCCCCGCGCGCAATTGCTCGGCATGGTCGCATCCGCCTTTCCGCATGTCCTGTCCGTCGCGGGTTGCCACGGAAAGACGACGACGGCGGCCATGCTCGCGCACATCTTTTGGGCGGGCGGCCGCCCCTTTACATCTCACATCGGGGGCGAGGACCTCACCCTCGGCAACTATGCCTGTACGGGGCGGGAGTACTTCCTCACCGAGGCGTGCGAATTCCGGCGCAGTTTTCTCTCCCTGCACAGCGAGGTCGCCGTCATCCTCAACTGCGACAGGGACCACACCGATTGCTACGCCTCGCAGGAGGAACTCACCGAGGCCTACCGCGCGTTCGCCTCACAGGCGGAGCGCACCGTCGTCAATTCCGACGATATCCGCGCGCGGAGCATCCCGCACGCCCTCTCCTTCGGGCTCTATTCGGGGGAGGTGCGCGCCGAAGATCTCCGTTCGGCGGGGGAAAAGTATTCGTTCACGGTCGCCGAGCGGGGGATCCCCGTCGTGCGGGTGAAGTTGGGCGTCGTCGGGCGGGTGCACGTCATGAACGCCCTTGCGGCCTACTGCGCGGCGCGTCTCATGGGCTTCACGGCGGAGGAGGTGAGGCGGGGGCTCGAAAATTTCCGCGGGGTCAAGCGCCGTTTCGAACTCGTTGGTACCCTCGGCGGCGCGCCCGTCGTGTGCGACTACGCCCATCACCCGCGGGAGATCGCGGCCACCCTCGCGTCGGCCGCGCGGCTGTGCGAGGGGACGGTGCGCGTCGTGTTCCAGCCCCACACCTACACCCGCACGCGCGACCTCATGGAGGATTTCGTCGGGGCGCTCTCCCGCGCGGAGGAACCCATTATATATAGGACGTACGCGGCGCGCGAGCCCTTCGATCCGTCCGGGAGCGCCGTCGCGCTCGCGGGCAAGATCGCGGGCGCGGGTTACGAGCAGACGCCCGCCCGCCTCAAAAAGCGGCTCTTGGGGGAACTTCGCGAGGGGGACATGGTCCTCGCCCTCGGCGCCGGCGACATCTATGACGTCATGCGCTCCATCTCCGCGCCTCCCTCCCGCCCCTGATCCCGCCGCTCTTCCTTCCTCCCGCTCCCAAGCCCGCCCTCCCAAGCCCTTCTTCCTCGCGCCTCCAAGCCCTCCCCTTCCTTTGGAAGGGGAGGGGCAGGGGTGGGGATGGCGCCTCTTTTCCTCGCGTCTCTTTCCCGCTCTACCCACAATAGAATTTTTTCTTTTTCCCCAAAAAACCTTGTCATGTATGCGCATTTTTGCAAAAAAACGGCGGTACAATACAATTGAGAAGGGAGAAGGGAGCGCATGGCGCGCGTCGGGCATGAAAGTCCTCCGGCGTGCCGGGTGCGGCCGCCGCGCAAGCGGCGGTTGCGCACGGCACGGCGGAGGACTTTTAAGGAAGAAATTTTTCAAAAATGGGCGGGCCAAAATTTTTGGAAAAAGGGGCAAAAAATTCAAATTTGGTATTGAAAGTACGCGCAAAATATAGTATAATATGATTGTTGTACGGGAGTACGCAAATTCGGATCGCCGCGCGGGGGAAGCGGCCGGCGGAAAGGAGTTTCTATGCAAAAGACGGCGGACAAGAACGAGAACGAGCGCTACACCGATTTCCCGCTCTATCTGTTCCATCACGGAAAGAACGACAGGATCTACGAAACGTACGGCGCGCATCCCGAGGAGCGGGAGGGCGTCCGCGGCTACGTTTTCCGCGTTTGGGCGCCGCACGCAAAGAGCGTCTCCGTCGTCGGCGATTTCAACGGCTGGAACGACGGCGCCAACGTCATGGAGCGCATGATCGACGGCGAGAGTTTCGAACTCTTCATCGGCGGCCTCAAAGAATACGATATTTACAAATATTGCATCGTCGCGCAGGACGGGCGCAAACTGATGAAGGCGGATCCCGTGGGCTTCCACACCGAAACGCCGCCCGCCACCGCCTCCAAACTTTACGACCTCGAAGGGTACAAGTGGACGGACGGAGCCTACCGCAAAACGCTTGCAAAGCGCGATCCGTTCTCCTCGCCCATGAACATTTACGAAGTCAACCTGCTTTCGTGGAAGCGCCACGAGGACGGGAATTTCCTTTCCTACCGCGACCTTGCGGAGGAACTCGTGCCCTACGTCAAGGAGATGGGCTACACCCACGTCGAATTTATGCCCGTGACGGAATATCCCTACGACGGCTCGTGGGGATATCAGGTGACGGGCTATTTTGCGGTCACTTCGCGGCTCGGCACCCCCAAAGATTTTATGTTCCTCGTGGACGCCTTCCACCGCGCCGGCATCGGCGTCATCGTCGATTGGGTGCCCGCGCATTTTCCGAAGGACGGGCACGGCCTCTACGAATTCGACGGCCAGCCCCTCTACGAGAGCAGCCAGTGGGACCGGATGGAGCACAAGAGTTGGGGGACCCGCCGCTTCGACTACGGCCGCGCGGAGGTCGTCTCCTTCCTCGTTTCGGGCGCCTGCTATTTCTTCGATAAATTCCACATCGACGGCCTGCGCGTGGACGCCGTCGCTTCCATGCTCTACCTCGATTACGACAAGCGCCCCGGGGAGTGGGTGCCCAACATTTACGGCGAGAACAAAAACCTCGAAGCCATCGCCTTTTTGCGCAAACTCAACGAGACGGTGTTCCTGCGCTTCCCGCACGCGCTCATGATCGCCGAGGAATCGACGGCGTGGGGGCTCGTGACCAAGCCCGGCTCGGTCGGCGGGCTCGGCTTCAACTTCAAGTGGAACATGGGCTGGATGAACGACATGCTCTCCTACCTCGCCCTCGATCCCTATTTCCGCATGGGGAGCCACAACAAACTGACCTTCTCCATGATGTACGCCTTTTCCGAAAATTACGTGTTGCCCGTCTCGCACGACGAGGTGGTGTACGGGAAGTGCTCGCTCATCGGCAAGATGCCGGGCGCCTACGAGGAAAAATTTGCGGGCGTGCGCGCCTTCCTCGCCTACCAGATGGCCCACCCCGGAAAAAAACTCAACTTTATGGGCTATGAATTCGGGCAGTTCAAGGAATGGGACTACCGCGAAGGGCTGGAATTTTTCCTGCGCGACCGCTACGAGATGCACGGGAAACTTTGGGCGTACGTGAAAGCGCTCAACGAATTTTACGCGGCGACGCCCGCGCTCTACGAAGTGGAGGACAGTTGGGAGGGATTCGAGTGGATCGCGCCCGACGACGCCGACCGCAACATCGTCGCCTTCATCCGCCGCGACAAACAAGGAGGGGAGGTCATCGCGGTCGTCGGCTTCTCGGGCGCAGACACGGAGGATTACCGCCTCGGGGTGGACCGCCGCGGAAAATATAAAGTGGTGTTCTGCACCGACGACAAAAAATTCGGCGGGGACGGAAAGGTGGGCAAAAAGACGGTTATGGCGGTGCGCCGCCCGAGCCACGGCAGGCCCTATTCCATCCGCATCTCCGTTCCAAAATTCACCGCGCTCTATCTCGTGCGCGAGCCGGAGAGCGCAAAACCGCAAAAAGAGGAAAATTGACTTGTTTCCAAACAAGGGGGGTATCTCGGTATGTTAAAAAAGAAGGAATGCATCGCAATGCTTCTTGCGGGCGGACAGGGTTCGAGACTGTACGCCCTCACGAACAACATTGCAAAACCAGCGGTCGCGTTCGGCGCGAAGTACCGCATCATCGATTTCCCGCTGTCCAACTGTATCAACTCGGGCATCGATACGGTGGGGGTGCTCACGCAGTACGAGCCGCTCGAACTCAACGAGTACATCGGCAACGGCCAGCCGTGGGACCTCGACCGCGCGTACGGAGGCGTGCACATCCTCTCGCCCTATCAGGCGAAGAAGAAGTCCTCCTGGTACGAGGGCACCGCGAACGCCATCTTCCAGAATATGTCGTTCATGAAGAGGTACGACCCCGACTACGTGCTCATCCTCTCGGGCGACCACATCTATAAGATGAATTACGCCGAGATGCTCCGCGCCCACAAGGCGACGGGGGCGGACTGCACCATCGCCGCCATCGAGGTGCCCATAAAAGAGGCCTCCCGCTTCGGCGTGCTCAACTGCAACCCCGACGGCTCCATTTACGAATTCGAAGAAAAACCGAAGGTCCCCAAGAGCAACCTCGCCTCGATGGGCATTTACATCTTCACGGCGAAGAAACTCTTCAAATATCTCGCCGCGGACGACGAGGACCCCGCTTCCGAAAAGGACTTCGGCAAGAATGTGCTTCCCGCCATGCTGAATGCGGGGGAAAAGATGTTCTCCTACCGCTTCAAGGGCTACTGGAAGGACGTGGGGACCATCTCCTCGCTGTGGGAATCCAACATGGACCTCTTGGGCGCGGAGCCCGCGTTCGACGTTGCGGACAGCGACTGGAAGATCCATTCCCGCAACCCGCTCGCCCCGCCCGAATATATCGGCGCTACGGCCAAAGTGGCCAACTCCATGATCGCGCTCGGCTGTGAAGTGGAGGGGACCGTGGTAAATTCGGTGCTCGCTTCCAACGTCGTCGTGGAGGAGGGAGCGATCGTCAAAGACAGCGTCATCATGGCGGGGACCGTCGTGAAGAAGGGCGCGAAGGTGACCTACTCCATCGTGGACGAGAACGTTGTGATAGGGGAGGGCGCCTCCGTGGGCACCGACATGGAATGCAAGGCCGGCATTGCCGTGCTCGGCAGAAATATCACCGTCGCCGCCGGGGTTTCCGTTGCGGGCGGCAAGATCATCGACAAGGATTACAAGGGGGAATAAAAAGATGGCTCATTCTATGGTCGGCGTTATTTTTTCCAATATCCATGACGAAAACGTGCCCGAACTTTCCCGCCACAGAACGATGGCTTCCATCCCCTTCGGCGGGAGATACCGCCTCATCGACTTCGCGCTCTCCAACATGGTGAACTCGGGGATCACGACGGTGGGCATCGTCACCAAGAACAATTACCAATCCCTCATCGACCACCTCGGGAGCGGAAAGGAATGGGACCTCGCGAGAAAGGACGGCGGCATCATCCTTTTGCCCCCGTACTCCGACGAGACCGACACCCCCTATACGACCCGCCTCGAAGCGTTGAAGAGCATTACGGGATTTTTGAACCACCGCAACGAGGATTACGTGGTCATTTCGGACTGCGACGGCATCGCGCACATCGACATTGCCGACATCGTGCGCTACCACGAGGAGAAGGGGGCGGACATCACGATGGTCTACCATGAGGAGACCGACGTGGAATCTTCCTATTATATTACCCTCTCGCCCGATGAGACGGGGCGCATCAAGGGACTGAAAATCAACCCCAAAACGGGCGGGAAGAAATTCAACCTCTACATCAACATCATGGTGATGAGCAGGGAATTCCTCATCAACACCATCCAGGACGCCGTCACGCGCGGGCTCGTGAGTTTCGGCAGGGACATCCTCACCAAGAACGTGGATACCCTCAAAATTTACGGCTACGCCTTCAACGGATTTTACGCGAACATCTCTTCCGTCCAGAAGTACTACAAATCCAACATGGCCCTCCTCGACAAGAAGGTCCGCGACGAACTGTTCGGCGCGCGCGACATCTATACCAAAGTGCGCGACAGCGCGCCCAGCAAGTATAACGACGGCGCGACCGTCAAAAATTCCCTCATTTCCGACGGGTGCGTCATCGACGGGACGGTGGAAAACTGCATCCTCTTCCGCGGCGTGAAAGTGGGAAAGGGGAGCGTCGTGAAAAATTCCATCATCATGCAGGATACCGTCATCGGCGACGGCGCCCGCCTCGACTGCGTCATCACGGATAAGAACGTCGTGATCCGCGACCGCAGGAACCTTGCGGGATGCGAAGCGTTGCCCTACTTTGTGGCAAAGGGCAGGATGCTGTAAGGCAAAAAAGGAAAGCGGCGCCTGGGCCGCCGCGGGCGGGAGACGTCTCTCTCCGCCCCAAAAAAACGCGCGGGAGCGCGCAAAAAACAAAAATTCGGGGGATCAAAATGAGTACAACGAACCAAGCAAAAAAGAACACGCAAAAGAAGGCGGTGCCGCACAAGGAAGTTGCGGAAAAGCCCGTCATGCCCATCGAAGCGGTGGAGACCGCGCCCGCGCCCGTTGAGCCCGAAGCGCCCGCCGAGGCCGTGGTGGAAGCGAAGAAGAAGATCCTCTTCGTCGCCTCCGAGGCCGCGCCCTTCATCGCGACGGGCGGGCTGGCCGAAGTAGTGGGGTCCCTCTCCAAAGCCCTCGCCAAAGACGGCCGCTACGATGTGCGCGTCATCATTCCGCTCTACCAGGACATCCGCAAGGAATTCCGCAAGGACTTCAAATTCATCGGCAACATCTTTGTGCCCCTTTCGTGGAGAAACCAATACTGCGGCATCTTTGAGTACAGCGTGGACAACGTGACCTACTACTTTGTGGATAACGAGTACTACTTTAAGCGGCCCGGCTGTTACGGCTACTACGACGACGGCGAACGCTTTGCCTTTTTCTGCCGCAGCGTCATGGAGATCCTCGGCTTCATCAATTTCTACCCCGAGGTTTTGCACTGCCACGACTGGCAGGCGGCGCTGGCGGCCCTCTACCTTAAAACCATTTACTGCTTCCGCCCGGAGTATCAGTTCATCCGCGCGGTGTTCACCATCCATAACATCGAATATCAGGGCAAATATTCCCTCGATATCCTCGAAGATCTCTTCGGCATTTCCTACCGCTACCAATACCTTGTGGAGTACGACCACTGCATCAACCTCATGAAGGGGGCGATCGAATGCTGTGAGCGCTTTACGACGGTGAGCCCGACCTACGCGGGCGAGATCAAAGACCCGTACTATTCGCACGGGCTCGACGGGATCGTGCGGCGCAACGAGTTCAAACTGTGCGGCATCCTGAACGGCATCGACCCCGATTATTACGACCCCGCGACCGATAAATCGCTCTTCGCCAATTACAGCGCGGAGGATATCGCCCCGAAGGCAGTGTGCAAGGAGGAACTCCAACGCATGCTCAACCTGCCCGTGAAACCCGAGACGCCCATCATTGCGATGATCTCCCGCCTCGTCTCCCACAAGGGGCTCGACCTCGTGAAAGAGGTGGCCGAACAGATCTTGCGGCAGGACGTGCAACTCGTGATCCTCGGGACGGGGGACGGCTCCTACGAGGCCTATTTTTCCGACCTCGCGCGCAGGTATCAGGGCAAGGTGGCGACCGTCATTACCTTCAATTCCGACCTCTCCCGCAAGATCTACTCGGGCGCGGACCTCTTTTTGATGCCTTCGAAGAGCGAACCGTGCGGCCTTTCGCAGATGATCGCCTCCCGCTACGGCACCGTGGCCATCGTGCGCGAGACGGGCGGCCTAAAAGACAGCATCAAACCCTACGGCGCGGGCGGAAACGGCTTTACCTTCCGCGATTACAACGCCTATGACATGCTGTACGTCATCAACGAGGCGCTCGGCGTGTATCGCAACCGCGAAGAATGGCAAAAACTCGTGAAAAAGGCCATGACGACCGATTTTACCTGGGCGACGTCGGCAAAATACTACGAAGCCCTCTACCTCGATATGCTGAAATAAATTTTCCGGAGAGAAACAATGGCAAAACTGACCGAGCATGATGCACAACACCTCATTGCAAGCAAGTTGACGCGGTATTTCGGCGTGAACGCGCAGGAAGCGACCCGCGAGCAAATTTATAAGGCGGTCGTGATGAGCGTCCGCGATATCATGCTCGAAAAAAGGCAAAAATTCCACGTGAAAATGAAAAATGCGCGCGCAAAACGCGTTTATTACCTCTGCATGGAATTTTTGATGGGCAGATCGCTCAAAAACAGCATTTATAACCTCGGCATCGGGCCCCAACTTGCGGCCGCCGTAAAAACGTACGGCATGACCCTCGACGACCTGTACGAGGAGGAGCCCGACGCCGGGCTCGGAAATGGGGGACTCGGGCGGCTCGCGGCCTGCTTTTTGGACGCGCTCGCGACCCAGGATTACCCCGCGATGGGCTTTTCCATCTGCTACCAGTACGGGCTCTTCAAACAGAAGATCGTGGACGGCTGGCAGATGGAACTCCCCGATGTGTGGCTCCCCGGCGGCGAAGCGTGGCTGACACAACGCTCGGATAAGCAATTTATCGTCCGCTTTGACGGCGAACTCGAAGAAAAGTGGACCGACCACGGCATGGAGACCGTGTACCACAACGCAAAAGAAGTGGAAGCGGTGGCCTGCGATATGATGGTTTCGGGCGCGGACAGCGAGGCCGTGAGCGTGCTCCGCCTGTGGCGTTCGCGCGCGGTGCAGAAATTCGATATGCAACTCTTCTCGCAGGGCAACTATGACGAGGTGATGCGGGACGAGAGCGAGGCGCAACTCCTTTCCAAAGTGCTTTATCCCTCGGATAACCACTACGAAGGCAAGTCTTTGCGCCTGAAACAGCAGTATTTCCTCGTTTCCGCCTCCTTGCAGTGCATCGTTTCCGACCACAAGCGGCGGTACGGCTCGCTTGCGCTTCTGCCGCAGATGGCCGCCATCCACATCAACGATACTCACCCGGCGCTCGCCATTCCCGAACTCATGCGCATCCTCGTGGACGAGAACTATTTCAGTTGGGAGGTGGCGTGGAACATCACCACGGCGACTTGCGCCTATACCAACCACACCGTGCTTGCCGAAGCGCTTGAAACGTGGGCGGAGGACCTCATCGCCCGCAGATTGCCCCGCATTTACTGCATTTTGAAGGAGATCAACCGCCGCTTCTGCGACGACCTTTGGCACAAATATCCCGGGGACTGGAATAAAATTTCGCGCATGTCCATCCTTTCCCACAACACCGTGCGCATGGCGAATTTGTGCGTGATGGGCTCGCACAGCGTGAACGGCGTTTCCGGGTTGCACAGCGAGATCATCAAGGAGAGCATTTTCCGCGATTTCTACGACTATACGCCCGAGAAATTTACCAACGTGACGAACGGCATCGCCCACAGGCGTTGGCTCAACCAGTCCAACCCCGAACTCTGCGCCCTCCTCAACGAGTGCATCGGCACGGGGTACGCGAAGGACGCCTCCAAACTCGCCGATTTTGCCAAATTTGCGAACGACGAGAGCGTTTTGAAGAGGCTCGGGGAGATCAAACGCATCAAAAAAGAGCAATTTGCCGCGCTGGCCAAAAAGGCGCAGGGCGTGGAGATCGACCCCGATACCGTGTTCGACGTGCAGGCGAAACGCCTCCACGAATATAAGCGGCAATTGTTGAACGTACTCCACATCATCGCCGATTACAACGCCCTCCGCGAGGATCCCGGGCTCGATATTTTGCCCAAGACGTACATTTTTGCCGCAAAGGCCGCCGCGGGCTACGATATGGCCAAGCAGATCATCAAACTCATCTGCTATCTCGCCGAGGAGATCCGCAAGAATCCCAAGATACGCGAAAAACTCAACGTCGTGTTCATGGAAAACTACAATGTAACGATGTCCGAATATTTGATGCCCGCATCGGAGATTTCCGAGCAAATTTCGCTCGCGGGCAAGGAAGCGAGCGGCACGGGCAACATGAAATTCATGATCAACGGCGCGCTCACCATCGGCACCCTCGACGGCGCGAACGTGGAAATGGCCGAACGCGTGGGGGACGACAACATCTTCATCTTCGGCTTGAAGGCGGACGAGGTGGCGGAGATCTGGGAGCGCCGCTACAATTCCAGCACCTACTATAACCAGGATCTCACCTTGCGGCAGATCACCGAATCGCTCATCGTGGGCTTCAACGGGCAGTCTTTCTCCGATATTGCGAATTATCTTCTGCGCAACACGCCCGTGGCCGACCCGTACATGTGCTTTGCCGACTACGAATCCTACTCCAAGACGCAGGAGAAGATGTCCGCGCTTTACAGGAGCGACCCGACGGAGTGGAACAGAAAATCGCTCCACAACATCGCCGCGGCGGGATATTTCTCGGCCGACAGGGCCATCCGCGACTACGCGACGCACATTTGGAACTTGAAACCGTTGAAAAAATAGAGAAATGAGTTACTTTTACCATCCGCTGAAACGGGAGTGCAAAAGTTTGACCGGCGCGGTCCCGCGGGGCAGTGGGTTGACCTTTCATATTTTTCGGAGGGAAAGCGGAGAAGCGGACTTCTCCGCTCAACTTTGCAGTCTCGTGATTTTTGAGGACGGAAAGCACGAGACCGTTTTTCCGATGAAAAAAACGGAGGACGGGTTTGCGATCACGCTGAAACTCCATCAAACCGGCCTCTATTTTTATTATTTTCGGCTCGACCGCGTCTGCCTCGGATGCGGAAAGGGACGGAAAGGGGAGTTGACGGAACAGCCCCAATGCTGGCAACTGACCGTCTATGACGAGGACTACGAAACGCCCGAATGGTTCAAGGGCGGCATCATGTACCAAATTTTCCCCGACCGCTTTTTCCGCGCGGGGAACAATTCGGTAAAACCCTACCAGATCCTCCGCGGAGATTGGGGCGGACTCCCTTCGTTCCGCCCGAATGAGTTCGGAAAGGTGCTCAATAACGACTTTTTCGGCGGCGATTTGCAGGGTGTGCGCGAAAAACTCGACTATCTGAAAGCCCTGCACGTCAACGCCATCTATTTCAATCCCGTGTTCGAGGCCTATTCCAACCACCGCTACGATACGGGCGATTACATGAAGATCGATCCGTTGCTCGGCACGAAGGAGGATTTTTGCGCCCTCATCGGCGACGCAAAGGCGCGCGGCATCCGCGTGATCCTCGACGGCGTGTTCAACCACACGGGCGACGACAGCCGCTATTTCAACAAATACGGGCGGTACGACAGCGTGGGCGCCTACCAATCCGTGCAGTCGCCTTACAGCGAGTGGTATTGCTTCCGCCAATTCCCCGATACCTATGAAAGTTGGTGGGGAATCGAGACGTTGCCCGCGGTGAACGAATCCTCGGCCTCTTACCAGGATTTTATCTGCGGAGAAAACGGCGTCATCCAAACTTGGATCTCCTGCGGCGTGGGCGGCTACCGCCTCGACGTTGCGGACGAATTGCCCGATTTCTTCCTCGAAAAGGTGCGCCGCGCCGTGAAAGAGAGCGACGAGGACGCCTTGATCATCGGCGAAGTGTGGGAGGACGCCTCCAATAAGGTCGCTTACGACGTGCGCAAGAAGTATTTGCAGGGGCGCGAACTCGACAGCGTGATGAACTATCCGCTGAAAAATGCCATCATCCGCTTTGTGCTCTCGGGCGATTGCGAAATGCTCCGCGAGACGGTCGCCATGCTCATCGACAATTATCCCAAACCGACCCTCGACTGCCTCATGAACATTTTGGGAACGCACGACACGCCGCGCATTCTGACCGTCCTTGCGGGAAAATGGTGCGCGACGAAGGAAGAGATGGCGGCGACGAAATTGAGCGGCGAGGAACGCGCGCGCGCCAAACAAAAGGTAAAAATGGCGGCGACCTTGCAGTTTACTTTGCCGGGCGTGCCTTGCATCTACTACGGCGACGAGATCGCGATGGAAGGTTTTCAGGATCCGTTCTGCCGCGGCTGTTACGATTGGGCGCATCCCGACGAGGAATTGCGCGCGTTTTACGAAAAACTCGCAACGATCCGCACCGAGGTATTCGGCGACATTTTGCGGGACGGCGAATATCGGGAAATTTTTGCGGCGCAAGGCTGTATCGTTTATGAGCGCCGTAAAAACGGGCGGTCCATGTTGGTTTACGCCAACAATTCCGCCGCGGACCATATTTTACGGGGCGAGGGAAAGTGGAAGGAGCATTTGACGGGGCAAACCTTTGACGGCGGAATGACGATCCCGAAATATTCGTACGGAATTCTCTCGAAAATCGAATAGTATGCGTGGCATAATATACTATGTGTGACATAATGCGCAGAAAGATGATGGTGGCGGCGCGGCTCCGGAAAGTGAAGGTCCGCGCCGTGTTTTTTTTGAAAAACGGAAAAATGACCCGCAAAAACAGAAAAAAGATCGATGGACGAATGGGAAAATCGAAAAGCGGCGAAAATTGGACGCGAAATTTTTTGCGTGAAAAAACAGAAAATTTGCGGGCGGATGGTTGCGCAAAAAATTTTTTTGCGCAACAGAAAAAATGTGCGAATTCGTAAAAAAACGCGCAAATCAATGGATCGAGATATCTATTCAGGCCTTTTTTGCCCCTTACTATTCGTAAAAGCGGCGTTTTGCGAATAGTTTTGGGTGTCTTGGGCGCGCGTTTTGCCTCACCCCCATAGGGCTTGGATGCCGCTCCAAACATTGACAACGGCCCTTTCGGCGTGCTATAATGGTCGCGATGAAACGCAATTCCAACTATTATCAGGAAAGAAATCTCGACAATCTGGACCGTATCGACAGGCTCCTCGAAGAACTCCCCTACTTCTGCGAGGATTTTTTGCGCGGCGTGGAAACGCGTACGAGTACCCTCACTCGCCTCAATTATGTGTACGATTTGCGCATCTTTTTCGATTTCCTCGTCAAGAAACGCTTCCGCGGCAAACAGGTGCGCGAACTCACCCTTGAAGATATCGAGCAAGTGACCGATACCGACATCGAAATTTTCCTCTCCTATCTCTCCAATTATCAATTCGGCGACAAACGCCTCTCCTGCGACGAGCGCGCCAAAGCCCGCAAACTCTCCACTGTGCGCTCGATGTTCAAGTATTTCTTCAACAAAGGCCTCATCGAAGTCAACAATACCGCGAAAGTTTCTACGCCCAAACTCCACGATAAGGAGATCGTCCGCCTGGAAAGCGACGAGGTCTCCTCTCTGCTCGATACCGCTGAGGAAGGCAACGGCCTCTCCCCCCATGCGGCCGGCTATCACGACAAGACCAAAATACGCGATACCGCCATTTTGACCCTCTTTTTGGGCACGGGCATCCGTATTTCCGAACTCGTCGGTCTCAACGATGAAAGCATCGATTTTTCCACCAATTCCTTTGTCGTGACCCGCAAGGGCGGAAATCACGCTATTTTGTACTTTTCGGAGGAGGTCGGCGACGCCCTCGCCGCCTATCTCGCCCAAAAACAGGACGATCCCCGCGTGCCCGAGGACGAGCACGCCCTCTTTTTATCCCTCCAATATCGCCGTATTACCGTGCGCGCCGTCGAAAATCTCGTCAAAAAGTACGCGCGCATCGTCTCCCCTCTCAAAAAAATCACGCCGCATAAACTCCGCTCCACCTACGGCACCGCCCTTTACCGCGAAACGGGCGACATCTACATCGTGGCCGACGTCTTGGGACACAGGGACGTGAATACGACGCGCAAACACTATGCCGCCATCACAGAGGACCACCGCAAGGCCGTTGCGGACAAGGTAAAACTCCATAAACCGGGAGACGGCGGCGAATGAACGAAAAAAGCGAAAAGCGGGAGATCGTCTACGTCATCCAGCCCGTCTACGGGCAGTCTGACCGCGCCGTTCACGACGAGGCCGTCTCCCTCATCGAAAGCGCGGGCGCAAGT
Source organism: uncultured Clostridia bacterium (assembly GCA_947589555.1). Classification (GTDB taxonomy): domain Bacteria; phylum Bacillota; class Clostridia; order Christensenellales; family Borkfalkiaceae; genus Gallimonas. The sequence goes on from CANQAZ010000001.1 coordinate 35,482, forward strand.
TACGGCGGCACGATCTATCAAAACATCCGCGAAGTCAATCCCGCGACCTATGTGGGCGAGGGAAAACTGCGGGAATTGAAGGAGCGTCTCGACGGACTTGACGACGTGACCGTGCTCTTCAACGGGGAACTCTCCCCTTCCCAGACGCTGAACATCTCCGCCGCGTTGGACGGCAGAAAGGTCATCGACCGCACGACCCTCATCCTCGATATCTTTGCCCTGCGCGCCGCGAGCAGCGAAGGAAAGTTGCAGGTAGAACTCGCCCAACTCAACTATCTTTATCCCCGCCTCAAAGGCAAGGGCGGAGCCCTTTCCCGCCTCGGGGGCGGCATCGGGACGCGCGGCCCCGGAGAAAGCCAACTCGAAACGGACAGGCGGCACATCCGCGCGCGCATCCGCTCGCTCGAAAAGAAACTCGCCGAAACGGAAAAACGGCGCTCCTTACAGACGGAACGCCGCAAAAAAGAGCGGATCAAGACGGTCGCGCTCGTCGGATACACCAATACGGGCAAATCCACTCTGCTGAATGCCGTGACGGGCGCCGACGTTTTGACGAAGGACGCCCTCTTTGCGACCCTCGACCCCACCGCGCGTGCCTTTGAAATAGAGGGCGTGCCCTTTCTCATGGTGGATACCGTCGGATTTTTGCAGGCTCTGCCCCACCATCTCATCGAAGCATTCAAATCCACCCTCGAAAGCGCGTTGAATTGCGACCTCGCCCTTATCGTGTGCGATGCGGCGGGAGAATACGAGTTGCAACTCAAAACGACGCTGGATACCTTGCAGGAGATGGGCTTTACGGCGCCCTACCTCGTCGTCATGAACAAGTGCGACGTCGCCCCGAACGGCCGCTTCCCCCGCGGCACCGTGTGCATTTCCGCCAAAACGGGCCGTGGTCTCGACGAACTGAAAAGGCGCATTTTCGAGGCGTTCAGCGATAAATTTGTGCGGGCCGAACTCTTTGTCCCCTATGCGTGCATGGGAGAGTACGGCGCGCTCCGCTCCCGCCTCGTCGAACAGACGGTGGAATACACCGAAGGCGGCGCGAAGATCTCCGCCATCATCCCTGCGATCTATCGGGAAAATTTCCTTAAATTTATCAAATGAGCGTTGCCGTGCGGCAACGCCCTTTTTTCAGTCCTTTTCGTGATAATCCTTCGGGTCGGTATAGATCTTGTCGATCTTGATTGTGGCGAAATCCTTGATATCGAGACATTTGCCGCAATTATCGCAGATCTTATTGGGATCGAGGTCGCAGACCTCGCATTCGAGACAGCCGTCGCATTCCTTCGTCTCATCGAGGATGCACATTCTTACTTCCATATCTTTATTATACCCCCTTTTTCCCCGCTTGACAAGAAAAATTTTGCAAATTGCGGAAAAATATTGAAACAAATGTTTGCAATGTTCGGCGGAATGTGCTATAATGGCAATCGAGGTGGATCATGTTGAAACAGGATAAACTCAACGCAGTGCTCGGCTACATCAACCGCTACATCGAGGAAAACGGCTTTCCGCCCACCGTGCGGGAGATCTGCGCCGAACTCGGCATCAAGTCCACCGCGACGGTGTACGACTACATCAACCGCTTGCGGGACATGGGATTTTTGGATAAGGCCGAAAAGAAGAAGCGCGCCGTCGCCGTAAAAGGGAACGGAAATTTGTTCCGCGCTCCCCTCCTCGGCACGGTCAATGCGGGCGCGCCCATTTTGGCTGTGGAGGATAACGAAGGCTTCTACCCCCTGCCCTCCGCAGAATTCCGCGGGGACGACCTCTTTTTGTTGCGCGTACACGGCGAAAGCATGATCGAAGCGGGCATCTTTGACGGCGATAAGATCGTCGTAAAGAGGCAACCGAACGCCGAGAACGGCGAGATCGTCGTTGCGATGTTCGACGAGGGCTACGGCGAGGGCGCAACGGTCAAGCGCTTTTACAAGCGGGACGGGAAGGTGGTGTTGCACCCCGAAAATTCCGCGATGGCGGATATCGTTCCCGAAGATCCCGACGGCGTGACCATCTTGGGGAAGGTCATCGGGCTGATCCGCAGTATTTGACCTTTTTTCGGTAGATTTTGAATGGAAAAACGCGGCATTTTGCCGCGTTTTTTTATAGATTTTTGAGGTAAAAGATCTCTTCCGGCGTCAGTTTGCGGCAAGCGCCGCGGTCGAGCCCCGTAAGGCTCAGGTCCCCCACGCGGATGCGCTTCAAGAAATCGACGTGCAGGCCGACTGCTTCGAACATTTTGCGGATCTCCCTGTTTTTGCCCTCGGTGAGCGTGACGTGAAGTTTTGTAAATTTTTTATCCGTCTCCGTTACGACTACCTTGCACTTTTTGGTGACGACGCCCGGCTCGATCTCCACTCCCGCGCGGAGGCGGTTGAGTTGTACGGGCGTTATCCCGCCCTCCACGCGCACGAGATACATTTTGGGGATCTCGCTCTGCGGCGCGGTGAGGCGGTAGGCCAAATCGCCGTCGTTTGTGAGGATGAGCAGACCCTCGGTGGCATAATCGAGGCGGCCGACGGGCACCACTCTCCCCGCGCCGGCGGGCAAAAGGTCCATCACCGTCTTTCTGCCCTTATCGTCGGAGACGGTGCAAACGTACCCCTTCGGTTTGTTCAGAAGATAGTATTCGTACTTGACTTTGTGGGAGAGAAGTTTGCCGTCCACTGCGACGGCGTCTCCGTCCTCCACTTCGTCGCCCGGTTTTGCGGGCCTGCCGTTGAGGGTCACCCGCCCCGCCGAGATGATCTCATCCGCCCCTCTACGGGACGCGACGCCTTGCTCCGCAAGAAATTTGTTGATGCGCATGTTGCCGCTCCGTTTGTTTGCGTTCCCTTAAATCATAAACAAATTCTGCGAAAAAAGCAACTCCTTTTTGAGGTATATTTTCATTTCGCCCGCAACTTCGCCCGCATGTTCGGGGCGGGGGAAATACAATTCTACTTCCCGCGTGACGTTTTCCGCCTCCTCCTCGGTGAGCGGATAGGAAAAACCATAGCGCACGGCGAAGCCTTCGATCTTTTCGGACGGCGCGCACAGCGTGTGCATCGAATAGGCGGAAAAGGCGGCGTTGAGGAGATCGGCCGTGCGTTCGTACATCTGCGGGCAGTCCAAAACGACGGAGACGAGTTTCATGCCGCCGCGCTCCGCGCTCGTCACGAGGCACCGCCCCGCCGAGGTCGTGAATCCCGTTTTGACGCCGATGGCCCCCTCGTAGGTGCGCAACATCTTGTTTTTGTTGGCCCAGCCCCGCGGCTCGTAAAATTTGCAGGAGACGATCTCGCGGAAGGTCTCGTTCTCCATCGCGTAGGCGGCGACAAATGCGAGGTCGCGCGCCGTGGTGTAGTGACGCTTATCGGGCAGACCGTGGGGATTGACGAAATGGCTGTGCGTCGCGCCGAGGCGGACCGCTTTTTCATTCATTTTTTGGGCGAAGGCTTCGATACTGCCGCTGTGGTGCAGGGCGAGGGCGACGGCGCAATCGTTTCCGGAGCGCAACATGAGTCCGTAGAGGAGTTCGTGCACGGTATAGATCTCGCCCGCTTTGAGGTAGACACTCGAACCCTCGACCCCCTCCGCCTCCTTCGGGATCGCGAATGTTTCGTCGAGCGCACAATCGTCGATCACGAGGATGGCGGTGAGGATCTTGGTCGTGCTTGCCATAGGAAGGTCGGTTTCGGCGTTGCATTCGTGCAAAATGCGCTTCGATGACACTTCGACGACGCATTCCGCCTTAGCCTCCCCCGCCGAAGCCGCGGCCGCCTTTGGGCTCACCCTTTCCGATACGGGCACGAGCGGCGCAAGGACGAGCGCCAGCGCGCACAGCGCGGCCGCCCGTTTAATCCTCATTTTCTTCCGCCTTTTTCAGGACTTTTCCGACGATTTCACCCGCTTTTTCGATGAGCCCGTCGATGGGATCGTCGGTGATGCGCACGACGCGGCAATCCACGCCGTCATCGATGAGAAAGCCCGCGGGCTTGATGTTGACGACGGTGCCCGCCCCGCCCGCAAAGGGAAAACATTCGTCCTCCTTGATCGCCTTCACCTCGCCGTATTCGCCGCCTCCGGAGAGATAGCCCATCGTCACTTTGGTGAACGGGATGATCTGCGCGCCGCTCGCGGAATACACCGGCTTGCCGATGACCGTGTTGACGTCGATAAGCCCCGTCAGTTGCTCGGCTGTCTTTTCCATGATGCCGTCGATTTTTTTTCTTTTATCCATTTCAGAAATGCCTCCAATGCTTTTTTGATGAGCGCCAACGTCAAAATGAATCCGTTGAACACCGTTGCCGCCTGTACCGAAAGTTTGAGCGCCCTCTCCTCCGTGAGCAAAACGGTATTTTTGAGGGAAACGAAGGGATAGCGCGTCTGTATGACGGAAAAAGCCGCCCCGCCCGCCGCTTGCAACGCCGCCGCGAGCATGACGCCGTACAGTGATTGCGCGCCGCTGACTTCGATGATTTGGTGGAAGCGCCAAAGTTGAAATCCCTTTGTGATCTCAAATTTTTTGCGGGTATCCGCCATGCTCGAATAGGGAAGAAAGACGGCTTTTTTATCGGTGAGATGGAGGGCGATACCGCCGCGCAGGATCTCCCCGTAGCCGCCGTACACTTTCAGCCGCCGGTACAGACAGAGAGCGAACCACGCTTTGTTCTCCGCCGCGTCCACATACCCGTCCACGTAGACGAATACAGGAAAAAAGAAGAACAATCCTCCGAAAAAAAGGGAGTAAACGAAAAGTTCGCCCATATCCGTAATATGGGCGAATGGGAAAAAATTATTTATTTTTCGGAAAATCAGGAAATTTTTACGAGGTCGTCGTCGAGGCCCTGTAAAAAGTCGGGCAATTCGTAACCGCCCTCCGTGATAGGAGTATCCGCAGGGAGGGTCTTGGGCTTTTCCTCTTCTCCTTTGGGGGCTTCCTCCGGCGCAGTTCCCTCCTTTGCCACCTCTTCGCCCGCCGGGATGTTCTCCTCCCCGTCGGTCCCGCCGTATTCTTTGCGGGCATAGAGATAACTGTCGCGATCGGTCTCTTCCGCCGCGATCGTCGCCATGAGCGTATCGTAATCGGGCAGTTCGGCGAGGGATTCCAGTTTGAAGCGCTTCAAAAATTCGTCCGTCGTCGCAAAGAGTACGGGGCGGCCGACGGCGTCCTTCCTGCCGCATGGATAGATGAGTTTGAGTTCGAGGAGCATGTTGACCGCATAATCGCTGTTCACGCCGCGCAGAAGTTCGATCTCCGAGCGGGTGATGGGCTGTTTGTAGGCGATGATGGCGGCACATTCGAGCACGGTGCGGGTGAGTTCCTTTTCCCGGATGGGATTGAGCACGGCCGCGACTTCCTCTTTATACTGCGGATTGGAGGCGAGTTGGGCCTTCTTGTTGAATTCGAGGAGTTGGATGCCTCCTTCCTCCCCGTATTTTTTGCGCAACTCGCGGAGCGCGGCGTTCACTTCGCGCTCGGTGACGTTCAATTTGTCGGCGATGTCCGAAACGGCGACCGCCTTCCCGGACGCAAACAGAACGGATTCAATTATATTCGTCAATTTGTCCAAGAGGCTCCTCCCCGCCCTCCGGATTGAGGGCAATCGTAATGGCTCCGAATAATTCCGTTTGGGTCACCAGGAGATATTGGTGTTTCAGAAGTTCCAACAGCGCCTGGAAAGTCGTGATGATTTCCGATTTGGTGTAATCGTGGGTGAAAAGTTCTTCGAATTGTACGCTTTTGGCCTCTTCGAGGCTTTCAAGGATGAAGGTGATCTTCTCCGCGACCGTATATTCGTCGCGCGGGATCTCCCGCATTTCCTGCGCGGCGATCTCCTTATCGCGCTTGCGCAATAGATCGGTGAGCGCAGCGACAAGACCGTCGCTTGTCAGGTTGTCCAAAGAAAAGATGGTGCGCGTATCGCCCACGTACTTATCGGGCTCCTTGAAGTAATACCCGATGGTTTCGAGTTCTTTCAGTTTTTTTGTCTCCTCTTTGATGAGGCGGTACTCTTCGAGGGCGCGGATGAGGCGGCTCTTATCGTCCTCGACCTCCTCGTCGATCTCGGGGTCCTCTTCGAGGTTGGGCACAAGGGCCTGCGCCTTGATCTTGATGATGGTCGCCGCAATGTTGAGATAATCGGTGATCTTGTCCACGTCGAGATAGGGAAGGCCCTGCATGTATTGGAGGAATTGCTCCGTGACCTGCGAAACGAAAATATCCTTGATCTCGATTTCTTCCCGGTTGATGAGATAGAGAAGAAGATCGAGCGGACCTTCGAAATTATTCAAAACGGTGGTGTAATCGACGTTCGATTCGAAATCTTCCCGTTTCAATGCTCTTCCTCCCGCGCGCGATACTGTTTCATTATAGTGCAATTTCACAAAAAAGGCAAGAAAAAAGCGGATATTTTGGGAAATTTCCGCTTACTTTCTCAATATCTTGTGGTTTTGCGGCCATTTGGGGCTATTTGAGGCGGTCCGGGATGACGTCGTTGCGGACGAGATCCGCATAGGTCTGGGGTTTGATGATATATTCCCCCTTTCCGTCCTTCACAAGCACTGCGGGCGGAATGAAATTGCGGTTGTAGTTGCTCGCCATCGAATAGTTGTAGGCGCCCGTCGTCAGAACGGCAATGAGGTCGCCCGGATGCGCTTCGGGCAAATTCATGTCCACGCCGATGAGGTCACCGCTCTCGCAACATTTTCCCGCGAGCGACACGAGTTCGGTGCAGGGCTCCGCGGCGCGGTTTGCAAGGAGAGCCGTGTACTTGGATTGATAGAGACAATAGCGGGGATTATCGAACATCCCGCCGTCGATGGCCACGTATTTGCGCAGACCCGCGATCTCCTTCACCGCGCCCACCGTGTAAAGGGTGACACCCGCTTCGCCGACGATGGAGCGGCCGGGCTCGATGAGAATGCGGGGAAGGCGCAGGCCGTATTCGGCGCAATTTTGCTTGACGGCGGCGATGAGCGCCGAAAGATAGGTGCGGTAACCTTCGGGCGGGAGCATGGCGTCTCCCTCGGCGTACCAAACGCCGAATCCCCCGCCCATATTGAGTTCCGACGCCTCAAAACCGAGTTTTTGCTTGATTTTTGCGACGAAAGCGAGGTTTTTTTGAACGGCGAGCACAAAGGATTGCTTTTCGAAGATCTGCGAGCCGATGTGGCAGTGATACCCTTTGAGGCGCAGGTGTTTTTTGGAAAGAACGTATTTTGTGATGACTTCCGCCGCGCCGCTATCCACGGAGAAGCCGAATTTGGAATCGGGTTTTGCCGTCTGGACGTAGGCATGCGTGTGGGCCTCGACGCCCGGGTTGATGCGGATGAGCACCTCCTGCACCATACCGCGCTTGGCGGCCTCCTCTTCGATGAGGTCGGCCTCCGTGAAGGCGTCCACGACGATGGTCCCCACCTTACAATCGAGTGCGTAGGAAATTTCGCGCGGCAATTTGTTGTTGCCGTGCATGTAGATGTTTGCCGCGGGGAAATCGGCCTGCATCGCGGTGTACAACTCGCCGCCCGATACGACGTCCACGCCGATCTGTTCCGATTTGGCGATGGCGTACATCGCCGTGCAGGAAAAGGCCTTTGAAGCGTACAGGACAAGCCCGTTGCCACCGTATTCTTCCTCGATGGTATCGCGGTAGACGCGCATCATCGTGCGGATATACTCTTCGTCGAACACGTAGAGCGGCGTTCCGAAGGTTTTGGCAAGGGTTACGCAGTCGGCGCCGCCGATTTCAAGATGGCCGAGGGAATTGATTTTCAAAGTTTTTCGGAAGTTCATGCCTTGATTATATCACTCTTTTTCCGTTTCGGTCAAGAAAAAAGGCATAATTACCGCAAAAAACGATAATTATGCCTGGCATAATACTATGCAAAATACCTTAAAGCGCCCAATCGCGTGCCATTTCCCGATAGGCGTCCCACCAGCCGAAGCGCGCCGCATCTTCCAGTGCGATGAGCGGCGTCTCGTCGACCGCAACGCCTCGATAGAACAAAGTCGCCTTTCCTACGGCGTCCCCCATCCGGACGGGAGCGCGCAGATCTTCCTCTACCGAAACATCGAGGGTGTAATCTTCCTCTTCTCCTCGCTTGCAAAAGCCCGCAAGCGCGTGTTCGGCGCCGATCGCAAGGTCCGACTGCTTTGCTCCGCGCACTGCGGCGCGCACGTCGAGCGGCTTCCCCTCTTCGAGGAAAATTTTTGAGGAATAGTCCGCAAATCCCTCGTCGAACATAGCGGCGACGGACGCGTTGCGCGTTTTTGCGCTCTCCGCGCCGATGACGACGGCGATAAGGCGGGTATTTTCGCGCTTGGCGGTCGCCGCGAGGCAGAATCCCGCTTCATTGGTGAAGCCCGTCTTTCCCCCGTCGCAACCCCGATAGTGGCGGATGAGTTTATTTGTGTTCGTCATACTCGTCGTTCTGCCGTCGGGATGGGCAAAATCTTCGAGCCAAACGCGGGAAAATTCATAATATTTTTCATGGTGCAAAAGAGCCCGCAACATGAGGGAAACGTCCTGCGCACAGGAATACTGCGGGTCCTTCGGGAGCCCCGTGCAGTTGGCGAAGAGGGTGTTCTCCGCACCGAGTTGCTTTGCGCGCTCGTTCATGCGGGCGACGAAGGCCGCTTCACTGCCCGCGACCCGCTCGGCAAGCGCAACGCAGGAATCGTTTGCGGAGCATACGGCCACGCTCTTCATGAGTTGTTCGGCGGAATAGGAAAGGTTTGCGCCCAAAAATACCTGCGAGCCCCCCATCCCCGCGGCGTTTTCGCTCGCCGTAACTTGTTCTTCATAGGCAAGTTCCCCTCTGTCCACCGCTTCAAAGGTCAAAAGCAGGGTCATGATCTTGCACATGCTCGCAATGGGAAGATGGTCCGTTTCGTTTTTGGCGTAGACGACGGCGCCCGTTTCGTAGTCGCAAAGATAGGCCGCTTTGCCTTCGGGCTCCGCTGTGAGCGCGGAGGCATGCGTTGTGGGCGCGCCTCCGAATACAATGGCTCCCGCCGCAATGGCGGCAAGGGTAAATCCGATCATTTTTTTCATATCCGCAGTTTGCGCAGTTTTTCGGAAAATACACATCAGAAGATATTTCCGAGGGGATGGAAGAGGGCGAGCAAAAGGAGCATTTCCGCAAGCCCTATCGCGGCGAGCAAGGCGAGAAGGAGGAGAAAATCGGAGAGAAGAAAGAGCCAATCCTGTTTTCCGAAGCAAAAACGGGCAGCCCTTCCGTAAGACAGCGCGCCCGCGAAACACAAAACGGCGTCCACGGCGAGGTGGACGGGAAGATAGAGCCCTATTACGATGAGGGCTCCCGCAAAGCGATACACCGAGAAAAAGATGTAGAGACTTCCGCCCAGCGTGTAGGCGCGGTAGACGAGGACGATGGGCGGAAAGATACAGCCTACGACGTGGACGCCCGAGAGCCCGATGACGGCAAGGAGTACGGCGTGGCCCGCGAGGCGTTCTATGTAGATCTCCAAAACACTGCGGTCGGAAAAGCAGACGCGGTTTACGAAGCGGTCGCAGACCGTGATGTGGTAATCGTACATCGCGGGCGTCGTGACGAATATCAGACCGAGCACCATCCCGGCAAGAAAGAGCACGGCGAACACGAGAAGCGTTTTTTTGCGCTCGAACGCGCGGCCGAAACATTCGCGGAAACGAAAAAAGATGTTCATATACAATGATATGAACATCTTCGCCCGAATATCCCCTTTTTCGTCAATTTCCAAGCATATTTTCGATGCCGATACCGTAGCCGCGCGTCGGATCGTTGATAAAGACGTGGGTGACTGCGCCGATGAGTTTTCCGTTCTGGACGATGGGACTGCCGCTCATCCCCTGCACGATGCCGCCCGTTTCCTCGATGAGGCGGGGGTCTGTCACTTTTACGACAAAATTTTTGTTCTCGCCGTTATGGACGTCCACTTTGGCGATGGCGATTTCGTACTTTTTCGGAGTCACGCCGTCCACCGTGGAGTAGATATAGGCCGTTCCGATGGTCGCCTCCGTGAGGGGCGCCGCCCCGACGACTTCGCAATCCGAAAAATCATAGGCCGCATCAAAGGTGCCGTACAGCCCCGTATCGCAGACCGTCTCCGCGGAGGCGATCGTCTTATCGTTCAAAAAGAGTCCGCGCAATTCCCCCGCGCGCCCGCGCTTGCCCTTATTTACGCCGATGACACTGCAAAGATAGACGTTTTGATCGGCAATATCGAGCGTGCTCTTATTCTCGTCGCAGACGGCATGCCCGAGCGCGCCGAACCTGAGGTCCCCTTTGCGGATGTACGTTACGGTGCCGATGCCGGAGAGAGTATCGCGGATGAGCACGCCGAGTTTATACTTTCCGCTCTTTTCGTCCATGACGGGCGTTACGCTCACTTCCGCCGTGTCGCCGTTCCGCCTGACAAGAAGAACGACGCTCTTCCCGCCGCACACTTCGAGCGCCGCTCCCAAATCGGAAATTTTTTTGATCCGCATGCCGTTGACGGCACAGATCGTATCCCCGATCTTCAATCCCGCTTCCTCGGCCGGTTTGCGGCGGCCCTCCTTGCCGGCGATCTCGGTGAATCCCACGATCTCCGTACCGCCCGCCGAGAGCGAAAAGCCGGCCGTCATCCCGCCCAAATAATATTCTTCCGTTGCGGCGCCCGCTTCAAATTGCCCCGCGCCGCAGAACACGGCGCACAGGGCGGCAACGAGCACGGCCGCAAATAAAAATTTCAGCCTACGCATGCAAACCTCCGTATGCAGAAGTTAATTTGCGTAAGCCGAAATGTTCTATTCGCCGAAAAAGGTCTTTGCTTATAGGGAGTTTTTGTAAATTGCGGCGTCCTTCATGAGCGCGGCGGCGTGTTGAAGGGCGATCGGGCTATCCGAGCCGTCGATGAGCCGCGCGATTTCGCGGAGCCGCCCTTCCTCCGCCAACTGCCCGATCTCCGTGCGCGTGCGGCCGCCCTCTTCCCTTTTTTCGATGTAGAACTGGCGGTCGGCGAGCGAGGCGATCTGCGCAAGATGGGTCACGGCAATGATCTGCACGCCGCGCGAAATTTTGCAGAACTTTTCCGCAACGACGCGCGCCGTTTTGCCGCCGATGCCCGCGTCGATCTCATCGAAAATATAGGTCCCGATCTCCCCGATCGCGGAAAGTTGGGATTTTACGGCGAGCATGAAACGGCTCATTTCGCCGCCGCTGATGATGCTTCCGAGGTCCTTCAAGGGCTCGCCCGCATTGGCGGAAAAGAGGAATTTTACTTCGCCGAGCCCCTCCGAAATTGCATTTTTGACGTCATCGCGGGTGTAATCTCCGAAATAAACTTCGAATTTTGCGGCGGAAATATTGAGCGTCTTCAACTCTTCCGTCACCCGTGCGGTGAATTGCGTTGCGGCGCGCTTTCTCGCTTCGGTGAGGGCGAGGCAATCCTTGTAGAGCCCGTCTTCCTCCTCCGCAAGTTCTCGGGTAAGTTTTGCGTACCGCTCGCCGCTGTCCGAGAGCATTTCGCTCTCCTCCACGGCGCGGGACAAAAATTCTATTGCCGCTCGGACGCTTCCGCCGTATTTTTTTTCGATCGTGCGGATCTCTTCGAGCCGCTCCTCGACCCGCGCCTCTTCGCGCTCGTCGAAATTGAGTTCGTCGAGACAGCGTTCCGCTTCGCTCGCGATGTCATCAAGTTCCGCGGCCGCGTTTTCGAGACGGTCACCGAGGGCGGAATATTCCGCGGAATAGCCGCAAACGGCGCCGAGAGCGCGTTTTGCTCCGTTTACGCCGTCGATCCCCCCGCCGTCGCCGCAGAGAAAATCACGTGCGCCGCTCAGAGCCTGCAAAATCTTTTCCGCATTGCGGAAGCGCGTGCGGAGCGCCGTCAACTCCTCTTCTTCCCCCTCTTTGAGTTCGGCGCGCGTCAGTTCGTCGATCTGATAGCGGAGAATGTCCAGTCGGCGGCTCCGTTCCCCCTCGTCGCCTCCCAACAGTTTCAGCGATGCGAGGATCTCCTTTCTTGCCTCCAAACGGTTCCTGACCGCTTGCTTGGCCGATGCGACCTCTTCGCCCGCAATGCTGTCCAAAAGGCGGAGTTGATTGCTTTCTTTGAGCAAAAAGAAGTGCTCGCTTTGCCCGTGCACGTCCACGAGAAGCGCGGTGAGACGTTTGAGCATTGCGAGCGTTATGGTGCAACCGTTGACGCGGACGGCGCTCCTTCCGTCCGCGGTGAGTTTGCGCGAGAGAATGAGCACCTCCTCCCGTTCGACGTCCATCTCTGCGAGAACGGCCCCGACCTCCTCGCCGTACGCGGAAAATTCGGCGCGCACCGAACATTCGGACGCACCGAAGCGGATCATGCTCTTATCCGCCTTTGCCCCGAGGACAAAGTCGATACAGTCGAGGATGATCGATTTCCCGGCGCCCGTTTCGCCCGTCAGGACGTTGAGCCCCGCCGAAAATTCCAGTTCGGCGCGGTCGATGAGCGCTACGTTTTGTATGGTGAGCCGTTCCAGCATCCGCGATCAGCCCTTCATGATCCCGAACAGACGGTCGCAGACCCTCTTCGCTTCATCGGCGGTCTCGCAGATACTGAGGACGGTATCCGTGCCCGCGATCGTGCCGATGACTTCGGGATATTCGAGTTTATCGATGACGACGCCCGCATTTCCCCCGTTGCCGTACAACGTTTTGATGACGATGAGGTTGCCGACGAGGCGGATGTTCAATACGCAAGCCTGAAAAAGGGTGCGCATCTTTTCCGAAATGCCCGATTCCCCCTCCGAAATGGAAGCATAGCGGAAGCGCTTGGTCCGCCCCTTCACCTTAAAGAGGTGCAACTCTTTGATGTCGCGCGAGACGGTCGCTTGCGTGACGGGGAAGTTGTGCAGGGCGAGTTCCTCGCAGAGTTCCTCCTGCGTCTCGATCTCCTTTTCGGAGATGATTTCGAGAATCTTGCTGTGTCTTGAATTTCTCAACATTTTTTCTACCCTCTCATTAGTTGATTTTTTCAGTTAAACGGCGAAAATACCGATTTTTGTCCCGTGTCAAAAAGGTCGCGCTCCGCGTAGATTTCCGCACGGTGACGACTTCGTTTCCGCCGACCGTGCCGAGGTAAATGCCGTCGCCGTACAAAAGAAGGGATTCTTCCTCCGGCAGGCGGAAGGAAAGCACGCTTCTATCGGAGTAGACGATGGGACGGCTCCGCATGGAGAGCGCGCAAACGGGCGTGAGCATAAACGCGGCGCAGTCCGGCGTCAGGATGCTCCCCCCCGCGGAGAGAGAATAGGCCGTGGAGCCCGTGGGCGTGCACACGATGAGCCCGTCCGCACGGAATTGCGCGGCGGGAGTGCCGTCCAATGCGACCGAAAGGCTGACGGCGCGGTTATCTCGCCCCGCAACGATTTCGTGCAGGAAAGCAATCTCGTTAAGGCAATGGGTTTTTCGTCCGCCCGCTTCGATTTCGAGCATGGAGCGTTCGATCGTCGTGCCCCCATCGCCGAGCACGAATTTTACCCCTTCGCCGAGTTCGTTGCGCTCAAATTCCGTCAAAAAGCCGAGTTTTCCGAAATTGACGCCGACGAGCGGGATGCGCAGAACGGCCGTTTTGCGCGCGGCGCGCAGGACGGTGCCGTCCCCGCCGAGCACGATGAGCCGCTCGACGCCGTCTATTTCTTCGGCGTGCGTAAAAAGAACGACTTCGCCGCCCGCACGGCGGATCTCGCCCGCGAGCCCCTCGACCGTTTCCCTTTCGACTTGTTGCGTATTGTAATAGACCCCGATCGTCATGCCATAACTAATTATATCGTATATTTGTATAAATGCAAGTGTTTTTCTAAAAATTTTTTCGGTTTTCGTAAAAATTTGCGGCGCGGGCAAGAAATTTCGCCTCGCTGAGGCCCGCACGTCCCTTGACGAGGAACACGACGTATTCGACGTTCTTTTTGGGGCGGAGCGGCGCATTGATGACGTCTTGCGGGAAGAGTCCGCACGCGCAGGCCTCCGCGTAAAATTTGCGCAGAAGCGGAGAATGGCGGGCGGGAGGCAGGATGCCGCTCTTGCCGAGCCCCTTCCCCTCGCATTCGAATTGGGGCTTAAAGAGAAGGAAAGCCTCTCCGCCGTCCGGCAGGATGTTTACAACGGCGGGAAGGATGAGTTTGAGCGAAATGAAACTCAGATCGGAAACGACGCCGTCGATGGGCTCCGGGAAGCGGTCTCTTGTCAGATAGCGTGCGTTGGTGCCGTCCATTACGACGACCTTGCCCGTCCGGAGCAGGGCGGGAGCGAGTTGACTTTCGCCTACGTCCACGCAGTAGACGCGTTTTGCGCCGTTTTGGAGGAGACAATCGGTAAAACCGCCCGTGCTTGCGCCGAGATCGGCGAAAATTTTGCCCTCGGGAGAAGCCGAAAACACCGAAAACCCGCGGGCCAACTTAAATCCGCCGCGGGAAACATAGCGTTCTTTCTCCTCTGCAAAATAGATATCATCCCCGTCAAAGACCTCATCTTTGGGGGATAAGGGCTTTCCGTTGCGAAGAATGAGCCCTTGCGCGAGCAGATCGTGCGCTTTCGTGCGGGAGCCGAAGCGCTCCGCAAAGTATTTATCCGCGCGCATAGAGCCCACCGATAAGCGCGAAAAGCGCCTCTTCGCTCACGCCGAAGCGCTTGGCGAGCGATTTGGGCTGTCCGTGCGGGATGAATTCGTCGCGGTAGCCGAGCGAATAGACCTCTTTCCCGCTGTTGCGGTAAAACCGCGCGACGGCGTCCCCCAGTCCACCGATGAGGGCATTGTCCTCCACCGTGATGACGTACTTTTGCGGAAGTCCGCCAAGAAGCGCCTCGTCGAGCGGTTTCAAAAAACGGGCGTTGACGATGCCGACGTCCTTCCCGCTCCCGCGCAGTGCAGTGCGCACTCTTTCGGCGATGCAGATGCAACGCTCCCCCGCCGCAATGATCATTATGTCAGACGTAGTACTATGTAAAATTTCCATTTTTCCGATTTCAAGGGGCGAAATCGGGCCATCCAACCCTGCGCGGGGGTATCGGATGGCGAGCGGGCCGTCAAACGAGGCCCCTGCGCGGAGAATGGCGCGGAATTCCCCCACATTCTTCGGAATGGCAACGGTGAGGTTCGGGATAAAGGAAAGATAGGAAAGATCGAATATGCCCTGGTGCGTTTGGCCGTCCGGGCCCGCGATGCCCGCCCGGTCCACGCAAAACGTAACGGGCAAATTCTGCGCGCAGACGTCGTGGATGATTTCATCGAAGGCGCGCTGTAAAAAAGTGGAATAAATGGCGTAGTACGGGCGCATGCCCTGCGTCGCCATTCCCGCGCAGAGTACGGAAGCGTGCTCCTCGCAGATGCCGACGTCGAAGGCGCGGCGCGGGAAGCGGCGGAAAAACTCGCGCAGACCCAAACTGTCCGTCATCGCCGCAGTGACGGCGACGATGCGCGGGTCGCGCTCCGCAAGGGCGCACAATTCCTCGCCGAGGGCCGCGGAATACTCGCGCTCCCCCTCTCCCGACTTGGGGCCCACGCCGTGCGTTGCCTCTGGCTCGCTCTCGCAGAAGGGATAGCCCTGCCCCTTTTTCGTGACGACGTGCAATAACACGCAAGAATCGCGGAGCGCCTTTTTGGCCTCTTCGAGCGCGGGAAGGAGTTCGGAAAGGTCATTTCCGTTGTAAACGCCCATGTATTTGAGCCCGTATTGCTCAAAAAGGGCGATATTTTCGGGACGCATGCCCGTTTTGAGTTCGCTCAGCACGTCGTGCGTGCCGCCGACGGTGGGAGAAATAGACAGGCCGTTGTCGTTCACGACGATGAGGATGCGCGTGTTCAGAATGTGCAGACTGTTGAGCGCCTCGAAAATAAGCCCGTTGTTGAACGAACCGTCGCCGATGAGCGCGATGACTTCGAAGGTTTCGCCCTTCAAATCGCGCGCCGCGGCAATGCCGAGCGCCGCGGAGACCGAAGTGCCCGCGTGGCCCGTATCATAGCAATCGTAATCGCTCTCCTCCCGCTTAGGAAAGCCCGAGAGCCCCCCCTCCTGCCGCAAGGTGCGGAATCGGTCGGCCCGCCCCGAAAGCAATTTGTGGGTGTAGCACTGATGGCCCACGTCGAAAACGATCTTGTCGCGGGGAAAATCGAAAACTTTGTGAAGCGCAACCGTCAATTCCACCGTACCGAGATTGGACGAAAGATGCCCGCCGCAGACGGAAACGGTATCGAATATTTCCGTGCGGAGTTCCTCGCAGATGTGATTCAGTTGGGGTACGGAGGCCGATTTGAGTTCGGCGTCGGAAATGTTTCTCATGGCAAAAGCGGCCGTTTTGGCCGAAATTTTCTTATTTTTACCGTTCGCGGCCGCGCACCGCGGCAACGAGTTTGCGCAAAAACTGCGTTTTTTCTCCGAAACCCGCAAGGGCGCGCTCTGCCTCCGCGGCCTTTTCGTCCGCAAGACGTTCCGCCCCCTCGCGTCCATATACCTTAATATATGTGAGTTTTTGCTCCGCGCTGTCCTTTCCGGGCGTTTTTCCGAGCCGCCCCTCGTCGCCCTTTACGTCGAGGAGGTCGTCGGTGATCTGGAAGAGGGCGCCGAGCGCGTTTCCGTACGTCCGCGCGCACGTCCGATCCCGCCCCGCAAGGAGGGCCGCCATTTCCACGGGAGCCGCGATGAGCCGCGCCGTTTTCCGCTCCACGACAAAGGCGAGTTCCTCCTCCCCTGCCTCCTTCCCTTCGTAAAAGAGGTCGGCCGACTGGCCGGAGACCATACCTTCCGCCCCTGCGGCAAAGGAGAGCGCGCGGGCCGCTTGCAGATGGGCTTCATCCCTGCCGCACTCCGCAAGGGCCAAATCGAATGCAAGGGACAGCAAGGCGTCGCCCGCGAGCAAAGCGTTTCCCGTGCCGAATTTTTTATGGTTGGAGGGCTTGCCGCGGCGGAGATCGTCGTTGTCCATCTCGGGCAAGTCGTCGTGGATGAGCGAGTAGGTATGGATACATTCAAGGGCGAGCGCCAGTCCCCTTTCTGTCTCGTAAGGCATGCCGAAGGCGTCCAGCGTTGCAAAAAAGAGCACGGGGCGGATGCGTTTTCCGCCTGCAAGCAGGGAATAGCGCATGCCGTCGGCCAAAACCGCGGGGCGGAAGCGCATATTTGCGCAAAATTCGCCGAGCATACGCTCAAAAGCGTCCGAATAGAGGCGGTATTGTGCCGAAAAATCCTTCATTTCAGGGTACGCTCCGCCGCGGCGACGGTATTTTTGAGCAACATGGCGATCGTCATGGGTCCGACCCCGCCCGGTACGGGAGTCAAATAGGAGGCGACCCCGGACACGGCCTCGAAATCGACGTCGCCGCACAATTTACCCTCTTCGTCGCGGCTCGTGCCGACGTCGATGACGACGGCCCCCTCCTTTACCATATCCGCCGTGATGAACTTTGGCTTCCCGACGGCGGCGATGAGGATATCCGCTTCCTTGCAGATCTCTTTGAGTCCCACCGTTTTGGAATGGCAGACGGTGACGGTCGCATCGGCATTCAAAAGGAGCATCGCCATCGGCTTGCCCACGATGTTGCTCCTGCCCACCACGACGGCATGCCTTCCCGCCGTCGGAATGCGGTAGCGGTGCAGAAGTTCCATCACGCCGAGGGGGGTACAGGCGACCGTGCCGCCCTCGTTTTTGGCAAGTTTTCCGATGTTTTCGGCCGAAAAACCGTCCACATCCTTCTCGGCGGGGATGGCGGCGAGCAGGGCCGCGGCGTCGAGCCCGCGCGGAAGAGGGAGTTGGACGAGGATGCCGTGCACATCGCCGTCGGCGGCGAGTTTGCAAATGAGCGCAAGCGCCTCCTCCTGCGAAACGTCCGCCGGAAGATAGTGTGCAAACGAGCGGAGGCCCGCCTCCTCGCACGCCTTGATTTTATTTCTTACGTAAATTTGAGAAGCGGGATTGTTGCCGATGAGCACAACGGCAAGTCCCGCTTTCTTTCCGCTTTTTTGTTCAAACGCCGCGGCGCGCACGGCGAGTTCCGCACGGATGGCCGCGGCCGTCCCCTTTCCGTCTATGAGCGTCATTGGCCGATCGCCCCCGCAAGCACGCCGTTTACGAAGTCGGCGGATTTTTCGGTAGAGTATTTTCTCGCCAGAGCCACCGCTTCGTTTACCGAAACGACGGACGGAATATCGTCGAAATAATGGATTTCGGCGAGCGCAATATAGAGCGCCGCACGGTCGGCGGGGAAGATGCGGGATTCCGCAAATCCGCGCACTTTTCGGGCGAGAAGCGCGGAAAATTCTTCGCTGTGCTCCGTGACGGTAGCGTACAGCCGTTCGGCGTAGGCGCGGTCCTCTTCGTTGAGTTTATCCGCGCGATACAGAGCCTTGCGGAAAGCCTCCGTGCAGTCCTCGTGAAATTGTCTGGCAAAGACGATCTTATACACCGTCTCCCTTGCCTGTGTTCTCATCTGTCACCTATACGAGACGGTTTCCCTCTCCGCACGGAAAGGGAAACCGAGGGTTTTATTTTCTGTCGTCCTTCTTCTCGTCCTCATGCGGCGCGCCCTCCGAAGGAGCCGCCGGATCGGCGCTTGCCGCCATATCCGCACCCGCGGAAGTGTCCGTTTCAGGCTGGGATGCGGGGAACACCACGCTCTGCACGTGTACATCCACTTTGGCGATCTTATATTTTGTCATCGATTCCACCATCTGTTTGATGGTCTGTTGGATGCGGAATGCGAGTTCGGGCACATTATAGCCGTAGTGCGCGATGACGGAGATATCGACAAAGACCCCTTCCTTTTCGAAACAAAGTTTGATGCCCTTGCCTTTGGAAGGGACCAACTCGATCCCCTCCGTCTCCTGCAAACTGAGCGCAACGATCCCGCTTACGATATCCGAATTATACGTGATCCTACCCTTCTGCCCGTTCGGATTGTATTTAATGCTTGCCATAGTGTTCTCCTTTTATCAAGAAACATTATAGCACATCTTTTCCGAATTTACTACTGTTTTTTCTCAACTTTCCGCATAAACCGGCATAATTACGACGTCGCCGTTGCTGATTTGGTACTCATATTCGAGCGCGTAGAAAATTCTGGTGAGATCGTCCTCGTTGAGTTCGCTCGCGTTGACGAATACGTTGATATGGTCATTCTCGGTCAGGGTAACCGCCGCATCCGAAAAACCGAGCCCCTTGATGATGGATTCCATCACGAGTTCGTCCTCCATGAGTTGGACGAGTTCCATCTTTCTCGCATAGGCCGCGGCGTACTCGTCGGAGCCCTCCACACTGCTCGCGATGATGGCGTCGAGTTCCACAAACTCCTCGCTCCGCGTGCTGTTGCGGATATCGCGGTAGGACGTGAAGTAGTTGACGGGGGTAGCCGTGGCGCCGTCGACCGTCTGCGTCTTTGTGCCGGCAAGGATGAAGTTGAAGATGGCCGTGACGGCAAGCAGAAGAACGAGGGTAGACATGAGTGCGATTTTCTTGGTGTTTGACATGGTTTTATCTCCTTCTCATTAAATTTTCTCAATTATCGGCGGGATAGACGAGGACGTTCCGCCGTTCGATTTGGAGCGCATTCGCCGTGGCGTCGATGACGCGGGAGCGGGTGACGAGCCCGAGATCCCCTCTGACGATGACGACCGCGCTCTTTGCCGCACCGTCCTCTTCCCCGATCATGACCGTCGCGCTCTCCACCCCTTCGATCTCCCCGAGAAGGCGGGCGAGCCGCTCTTCGGTCGCCGTCGGCTCGTAGGCGGTCGCGGCGTCGTCGCTCTTTTGCGGAAAAAACACCTTCCACACGGCAAGGAGCAACAAAAAGGCGAGCAAACACACGGAAACGACCCGAAAAACTCTGTTTTGAAACAGTTTTTTGATGCGCTCCGTGTTCATGACACCTCCACGTTGCCTCCGTATTTTCCGCTGAGGTATGCTTGGACGCGGTCTGTAATATCTTTATGCTCGCCTTGTCCCGATATGCCGAAATCGGAAATTTTTACGGAAATTTTTTCTCTCGCGAAGGTGGCGTCGGGCGCGCGGACCACCTCCACCGCCGCGGCGACCCCGAATTCTTCCATGAGAGCCGTTGCGATCTCCTCTTCGTCGGCCCGCTCCATCAGTTCCGCGCATTGCATGAAATAGGCGGGATCTTCCTTTATTTCCCCGCCGTTCCCCCCTTCTACCGAAATTTTTCCGCCCCGGAAAAAACTCACAAAGGGCGCGACGAGCACGACGAGGAGAAAGAGTTTCATCGCGCCCTTCACGAATTTGCCCATCTTTCCGCCCGGCGCTATCATGGTGACGACGGCGGAAATCAGTACGGCGCCCACAATGCTCAATATATAGGTCTGCATCAGAAGAAAACCCCCGTGGAACAGATGAGAAGGAGCAACGTCAGAAAATAGAGAAAAGCGATGCACAAAATTCCCGCCAAAAAATAGCCGCTGTCCTTTGCAAGGCGGGATAAAAACCCCGGGATCTTCCCCCCGACGGGCTCGGTGGCCGCCGCGGAGAGCCGCAAAAAGAGTTGAAAGGCCGCCATCAGGAGCACGGGCCGCAGGACGGCGGCAAAGAGAAGAAAGACGGCGAAGGAGCCGAGCGCATTTTTGATGAGCGCGCTCCCTGCGACGACAAGTTCCACCCCGCCAGACAAAAATCCGCCCACGAGAGGTACCGATCCCGAAATTACATACTTTGCGGCGCGGAGCGAAAGCCCGTCGTACTGCGCCGAAGCGATCCCTTGCACGGTGAGAAAAAGACTCATGAGGGCAAGCGTCAGGCCGATGAGCCATTTGCCGACGCTCTTGAAGAGTTCGCCGAGCCGCTCCGTGCGCACATCGTCGGTCAGATTTCCGACAAATGCGAGCAATATGACGACGACGGCCGACGGCAGAACGACGGAAGTAAAAAGGCGGGTGACCGTACTGCTGAAAAAGGCGACCGCAGGGCGGAATACTCCCGCGGAGACCGCCCCGCCGCTCGCCGCCATGAGGGTCATCAAAATCGGATAAACTATTTCCATCTGCCGTTGCATGGCGTCCATCGCCCGAAATCCGCTCTCCAAAACTCCGATGAGACATGCAAGCACCGTCGCCCCCACCGAAATATAGCCGACAAAGTGGATTATGTCTGACATAGTACTATCTATAAAGCCACTTTTCGCAGAGTTTAGGATCCCGCAGAGCAAAGCGACGGCCAAAATGATGGCAAATGCCGGGATCATCGCCTTTCCGTCCTCCCAAACGAGGGCAAGAACGGCTTCGGTCAGAGAGCCGTATTCGAGCGAGGCGTCTCCCGTGATCAATTTTTTCAATTGGTCTTTGACGCTCGTCCCGCGGAATTCGGAAAGGGAATTGAGATAGTTTTGCAGTTCCTCCGTATCGAGCCCCTGCAATAATTCGTCGATGTTGTTTTCGAGTTCCTTCATCGCGCCGTTTTCTTCCGCAAGCGGAGCGGTCGGTACGGCATTCGCGCACAACAGCAAAACGAGCGCAAATAGTCCCGCAAGAAGGCAGATTGCCCTCTTTATTTTGTTTTTTCGGGGCACAATGGGCCTGCGCCCGTAGACGAGTCGCGCGTTCATACCAATTTCAAAAGTTGCATGATGAGTGATAGGACGCTCCGCAAAATGGGGACCGCGAGCACGAGTATGACGACTTTCCCGCAAAAAATGAGTTTGTCCGCCGTGGAATTTTGCCCGAAATCGTTCAAAATGCCCGCGCTGAATTCCACAAGATAGCCGATCCCGACCATTTTCAAGAGGATTTTGACGAGGGAGGAATCGATGCCCGTGATGTCGGCGATCTCACCGAAGATCGAAAGGTTGTCCCGCAGGACCTCGAACACGAAGAGAAGCAAAATAATGCCTCCCGCCACGGTGACGGCGAAGGCAAGTTCGGGTTTTGTTCCCTTCAAAAGGAGAGCGGCGACGGCGGTCAGGAAAGCGATCCCGACAAGTTGAAAAATTTCCATCGTTAGTAGACCCCGAAAATCTCTTGGATCGTTGCAAACAAATCGCCGATCATCGTAACGGCAACGGTGAGTGCGATCACCAGCCCTACGATGGTGACTACGGTGGAGATATCTTCGCGGTCCGATTTTTTCAGAATCTGGCAGACGATGGTGATGATGATGCCGATGGCGGCGAGTTTGAAGATGATGGAAATATCCATATTACAGAATGAGGATGACGGCGGCAAGCCCCGCCAAAACGCCGAGTTTCAAATAGAGCGCCCCGCGCGATTTCGCTTCCTTCTCGCTCGAAGCCCGTTTTTCTTCCAATCCCGCCTTTTTTGACGTAAAAAAACTTTTCTGCGAAAAACTGTCCCCTTTGCCGAGCATGCCGAAATAATCGGCGCACTCCGCCCTCTCCTCCTGCGTCAGATAGGAATAAGAAATTTTTGCGTCCCTTTTTTCGGCAAACGATTTCAAAGATTTCGCAAAATCCCCTGTGTATTCGTGCTCTTTCAGAAAAGCGGCGAGCGGTTTGCGCGCATAATTCAACTCATTGAGGTATCTTTCGTTAAAATTGCAGAGTTGAACGTAAAATTTCTTGCGCGCGCGGTATTTATTGGCGGCAAAGTATCCGCCTGCCGTCCCTGCGGCCACCACCGCGGCCGCAACGAGAATTTTAAGCCACAACATTTCCGTCCTCCCCGAGGACCGCCCCCACCTTTCCGAGCCCGTCCAACAAGACATACCGCCGGAAGAGTTTTTCGGGAACGTCCTCGTACCGTTTCAGATGCGCGGAAGCGAGCACCGCAATGCCGCTTTCCGCCGCGCGCCGCACCGCCGCATAGTCCTCGGGCAGAAGTTCGTCCGTCACGATGACGTCGGGCCGCATGGCGCGGATGCCCGCCGTGAAGGCCGTCAATTTGTCCGCAAAGCGGATGACGTCGGCCGTCTCCCCCAAATCGCCCGCGGAAAGTTCCCCGCGCTCGTCGCTCACGAGCACGTTTTTCTTCGTCCGCAGGCAGACGAGGCGGCATAGATCGCGCAAAAGCGTCGTTTTGCCCTCACCGGGCGGCGCAAGAAGCAGTACGGATTGTACGCCGCCTTGAAAACAGGCGGAATAGATCTCTTCGGCGCAACCTTCGATGGCATGCGGGATGCGGATGCAGAGCGATGTGACGCCGCGGACAGCGAGCACCCCCTTTTCATCATAGACGTAGGCGCCCGCAATTCCGACGCGTTCCCCCTCTCTCGCCGTCACAAAACCGCGCCGCAGTTGGTTTTCCACGGCATAAACGGAATATTCGCTCGCCGCGAACAGCGTCTCTTCCACCTCGGCTTGTGTGGGCACGAGGGCGCTTTTTTCTTCGCAGAAGCCGCATTCGCCCAACCAAACGAATTTTCCGTTGAAATTGGCCCGCAACGGCTTGTCCGCGCGGACGCGCAACTCGTAGAGCAAATTGCAGTTGACGTGCCGAAGCGCCGATTGAAGCCGCGGCGGCAAAAATTCCAGCATTTGCTCTATTCTATGGGACGAGCCGCAAAATTATGTTTTGGCGCAAAAGAAAAGGCCACCGGCATTTCCGATGGACCTCATTTTGTTGCTTTTTTGTTATTCGATGACAAACACGCTGACGCTGTTATTTTTGATGGTCGCTTTGAGTTCGTTCCCTTCAATCGCGATCTCGCTCTCAGTGGGCTCAATGTTCATCTTTTTGCCCGCTTTTACGTTGATTTCGTTGATGGCGGTCACATCTTCGTTCCAAAGTGTGGTGACGTGCGCGCGGGTCTTTTGGCCGAAGCCGACGATGCTCGCCTTTATCCTCTCGTTTTTGCCCGAAACGTTGACCACTTTGAGGTAAATTTTGCCGTCAGCGCCGACCGTCGCGCTTTGGAACACGCGCTCGTTGACCTTCCAGACGTGCTTGTAGAGCACTTCGTGCCACGCCCCGTCCTTCCAAATGGAAGCCTTGAATTCCTTGCGGGTGTAGGTGAGACGCAAGATGTTCCCCTCGGGAGAATAGCCGAGGAATTTATCCTTGCCCATCATCTCGCAGACGGTGCGCATAAAGTCCACCCGCTTATCGAAGGAGACGTCATAGCCCTTGTGATTCTTCCCGTACTGGCAACAGACGGAAAATCCCGCGCTGTCCATCGTGCCCGCATCGCGCACGTCGGCAACGCCCACGCCGCCGATGAAACTTTGTTCGCCCGAAAGACGGCGGAAGGAGATCTCCACTTCGCAGTTGCCGAATTTCTGCGCATCGTAATAGAAGCCGTTAAAGGCGTCGCTTTCCTCGATGATGAGTTCGCCGTTCTCGATGTGGCCGCCGTAGCAGTTGGGATAGACCTTCCAATCCCCCAAGCCGTCCTTGAAATCATGCTCGTAGAGCACCTTTCCCGACTTGATATCCTTGACCACAACGCGTGAAACGGCGCTGGCCGTGCGGTGGCCGCCGATGAGAAGCCCGCCCGCATTCTCTTCGTTGACGGGCGCAACGTCCGTCAGCGTGTAATCGCCCGTGTTGCCCGCGAACATCTGTTGTACGTAATAGTTGGGGGTGAGCATCACGTCGCGCGCGTTGAACCAAATCATGTTGGGGGTCCAACTGTAATGATAGGTCGAGGCAAAGAGCGGCGCATAGCAGGTCATCTTGACGACGTCGGAGTTGCGCTCGCACCCCGTGAGGAAGGCCGCTTCGGCGAGCGCAGACTTCAAATTGTTGTCGCCGTTGAGCCTCCCGCGGCCGTCCGCCATCGTGTGCATGGCGTACTCGCCCATGAAAACTTTCGCGCCGCCGCGGTCGTAATAATCGTACCGCTTCGTATTGTCGATGAACCATTGATAGGAATTATAGACGTGCTCGTCTACGATCATATCGCGGTATTTTTCGTTGATGGTCTTCCACGATTCGTTGGAATCCTGCGGGCGGATATCCACGCCCGCGCTCGTCACGATGGTGATATCGAAGCGCTTCAAAAGGTCGGTCATCCTGCCGTTGTACATGTACTGGCGCACGCCCAAAAGGCAGGAGGCAAAATTATCAAAGTACTCGTAACCCCAATTTTCGTTGCCGATGCCGATGTATTTGAGTTCGAAGGGCTCGGGGTGCCCCATATCGGCGCGCACCTTTGCCCAATAGGATTCGTTGCGGTCGGGCGAGGCGATGTCCCCCTTTGCAAAATAGATGAGGTCGGCAACGTTATCGATAACTTCGGTCTGGAATTTTTCCGTCCCGGGGACGATGCGCTGGTACCCCGTTTTGCGCTGTTCGCCCATGCGGATCTGGCAGAGAAGCCCGCAGGGGAGCACGGGGAGCGGGGTCATGCCGAGGTCCTCGCAGAGGGCAAAATATTCGTAAAAGCCGATGCCGTAGGACTGCATATACCGCCAAAGGTTGGGGATCTGCTTCCGTTGTTCGAGCGGGCCGACCGTATTGCGCCATTTATATTGATATTCGAAGGAAACGTCGCCTTCGACGACGCAACCGCCCGGGAAGCGCATGAAGGACGGATGGCAGGCCTTCAATGCCTCGACGATGCGGGGAGAAAACTTTCCGTTGCGGTATTTATCGGGGTCGCCCCACGTCTTGGAAGGCAGAAGGGAGACGTAATCGATCCCGATTTCGCCGTTGCCTTCGAATTTGATGCAAAGGCGGCCCATCGTATCCTTTTCGGCAACGACGGAGGCGGAAACTTTGATCCAATCGCCGTCCGTCCCCTCGGGAATTTTGATTTCCCCGATCGTCGTATGACGGCCGTGCGCTCCGCGGATGTACACTTTGGCCACGCCCTTGAAGCCGAGGCGCTTCACCCACATGGAAAAATGGTAGGTTTCGCCGTTTTCCACGGGCATGCCGTACATATCGTAACCGCCCGCGCAGTAATAGCCGGGATTTTCAAGATGATAGACGCCGCCGACGTTCAACAGGAGATAACTGGGATTATTTTCGTTCATCCCCCCCTTCGTCGAGATTTTTCGCGGGCCTGCGCCGTAGATATCCCAATAAAAATTCTTGGCGCGGCGGACTTCGACCGCGCTTTCGCAATCATAGTCGTCGTAGGTAAAATAACCGTATTCGAAGGAATTGTTGATGACCATTTCGGCGTTCAAACCGCCATCGGCCGCTTGGTTGATGTCCTCGAAAAAGATGCCGTAGAGGTGTTTGGAAACATCGACACCCCTCTTTTTCGCATCCAACGTGTAACGAATCATAAATACTCCTTGCCCGCCCCCCACGGCGGAAATATTACGGCAACATTATATCAACGAATCACCGTTTCGTCAATCGTTTGAAAAAACATTCCGGATATGATTTTCGCGGGGAATTTGTTGAGGGACTCGTACTATTCGGCGACAGGAGTTGCGCCGCCTCTCGATGCGTTCGTTAAAGCCCAAGCATCCGCCAAATTGCCAAGTCGATTTTTCGCCCGTTCGGACTTGATTGTGTGCGCTTCTATGGTATATCTTTATTAAAGGAGAACGGAATGGAAGATAAAAAGATATTACTTGATAATATTGACAAAATTCATACAACTGAGATGGGAGTCGATAGAATTAGAAAAAACCTAAAAATAAATACAGTAATATAGCAAAATAGCCCGAACGTTCTCTTTACGAAAAAGAAGTTCAAGCTATTAGGACTTGGTGCGGTCGACAGGAGTTGAACCTGCACGGTCATCCCACAAGATCCTTAGTCTTGCGCGTCTGCCAATTC
>CANQAZ010000002.1 GCA_947589555.1 uncultured Clostridia bacterium
GGGACGGGAGAGACGCGCGCGGAATGGGGGAGGGGGAAGGCGCATACAATAAGTACGGTATGAGGCTGTTTCGCGAGATCGCAAATTTGCTCGCCGAAGAGGAGATCTCTCCCTTCCGCGTCCAATATACCGTCATCGACGGCAGAGGCGGGTTCTTCCAGAACGTCCGCCGCCTCGAAGCCTTTTCGGAGGAGGAGATCGTACTCGCCGGCAGACGGGGCAAACTGCGCGTCACCGGCAGCGGCCTCACCCTCGGCAAGTGCTCGGCGGGCGATGTTGCCGTGCGCGGAAATATCCGCAGGGTGGAGCGTGAGGACGAACAGCGTTAGTTGCGAAGCGGGGGCCGAGGCGGAAGAAAAGACGGGCAGGTGCGAGGCGAAAGGGCCCGAGACGGAAGAGAAACGGAGCGGATGCGAGGCAGGGGCCCGAAAGCGGAAGATAGGCGGGCAAGTGCGAGGCGAAGAGGGCCGAGGCGGAAGAAAAGACGGGAGCGGGTACGAAGCGGCGGGCCGAGACGGAAGATAGGCGGAGCGGGTACGAAGCAGGGGCCCGAGGCGGAAAATAGGCGGAGCGGATACGAAGCGAAAGGGGCCGAGGCGGAAGAGAAACGGAGCGGATACGAAGCGAAAGGGACCGAGGCGGAAAATAGGCGGAGCGGGTGCGAAGCGAAAAGGGCCGAGACGGAAGAGAAACAGAGCGGATGCAAGGAGAAAGGGCCCGAGGCGGAAGATAGGCGGAGCGGATGCAAAGCGAAGAGGGCCCGAGGCGGGAGAGAAGCGGAGCGGGTGCAAGGCGAAAAGGGCCCGAGACGGGAGAGAAGCGGAGCGGGTACGAAGCGGGGGCCCGAGGCGGAAGAAAAGACGGGCGGGTGCGAAGCGAAGAGGGCCGAGACGGAAGATAGGCGGAGCGGGTGCGAAGCGGAGGGGCCGAAAGTGGAAGAGAAACGAGCGGGTGCAAGGCGAAAAGGGCCCGAGACGGAAGAAAAGACGGGCAGGTGCGAGGCGAAAGGGCCCGAAAGCGGAAGATAGGCGGGCAAGTGCGAGGCGAAGAGGGACCGAGGCGGGAGAGAAACGGAGCGGGTGCAAGGCGAAGAGGGCCGAGACGGAAGATAGGCAGAGCGGGAGCGGAGGATGGGAAGGATCGAATTTGAGGTGGTAGGATTGGGAGCGGAGGATGGGAAGGATCGAATTTGAGGCGGTAGGATTGGGAGCGGAGGATGGGTAGGATCGAATTCGAGGCGGAGGGCTTGGGGGTAGAGCGGGCCGTGGATAAACTGCGGGCGGCGGGTATCCCCGTCCTTTGGGCCGTCAAAATCCGAAAAAACGGGGTGCGCATCGCCGTCGGCGGAAAACACCGCAAAAAAGTTTTTGCAATTTTGCGCGGTACGTGCTATAATGTAACAAAAGTACGCGCGCGCGGCCTCGAACGCCTCCTCGCGGCGGGCGCGAAAGTCGCCGGGCTCTTTTTCGGCGCCGCCCTCTCCCTCGCCCTCGTGATGGCGGCGGGCGGACGCGTTTTGCGCATCGATGTGGTGGGCAGCGGCGCATACTACGAGGCGGAAGTGCGCGAAATTTTATCGCGCGGCGGCGTGGAACTCTTTTCCGCCCCGCCCGACGATCCCTCCGCCCTCTCCGCCCGGATCTTGGCCCTGCCCCGCGTCAGTTTTTGCACCCTCGAAAAGAGGGGAGGGGTGCTCACCGTGGAGGTGGAGGTGGCGGGGGAACCCGTTCCCCTTCAAAAGGGCGCCCTCGTGTGCCCCGCGGACGGCCTCCTCGAAGAACTCGTCGTTGTGCGGGGGACCCCCCTCCTTTCCGTGGGGGACGAGGTGAAGGCGGGGGATGTGCTCGTGGCCGACTATGCCCTCTACGGGCAGGAGCAACGGGAAGCGGAAGTCATTGCGCGGGCGACGGTGCGTTACTCCGTCCGCGCGGAGTACGGATTGAGCGAGGAGGGCGCCCTGTTCCGCGCCTTTCTCGACTACGGAGAACTGACGGAAATACATACGGAGCAAACGGAGAAGGGCTGGCTCGTCATGGGAGTGGCGCATGCGGCCGTCTCCCTCAACTTCGGTTAGGAGGAAAGGGTGGCAAAAACTGCCGCGGCGGACGCGGGGACCCTGGACAGGCTCGGCAGGGTGCTCGGCGTGTTTGACGAAAATCTGAATACCATTGCGCGCGAACTCGGACTTGCGGCGCGCGTCGAGGGCACGAAGATCGTGTTCGAGGGCGAAAACGCCGATACGGGCGCGGCCGTTGTGGAGAGCCTCCTTTCCACCGCCGAGGCGGGAGAGGAGATCGACAAGAGCCGCCTTTTGTACTGCATCGAACTCGCAAGGGAGGGCCGCGCTTCGGACATCGGCGAAGTGATGAAGGGAGTGGTGGCCGTCTCTTCGCGCGGAAAACCCGTCAAATGCAAGACGGTGGGGCAGAAAAATTACGTGGAGGCCATCGGCAAAAACACCATTACCTTCGGCGTGGGGCCCGCCGGCACGGGCAAGACCTACCTCGCCGTCTGCCGCGCCGTGGCCGCCTATAAGGGCAAGGAGGTGGAAAAGATCATCCTCACCCGCCCCGCCGTGGAGGCGGGCGAAAAACTCGGCTTCCTCCCCGGCGATCTGCAAACCAAAGTGGACCCCTATCTGCGCCCCCTCTACGACGCCTTGCAGGAGATGTTCGGCCTCGAAACCTACCAGAAACTCATGGAAAAGGGGGCCATCGAGGTGGCGCCCCTCGCCTACATGAGGGGGAGGACCCTCTCCGACGCCTTCGTCATTTTGGATGAGGCCCAGAACGCGACGCGGGAGCAGATGAAGATGTTTTTGACCCGCCTCGGAGACGGCAGTAAGATGGTGGTGACGGGGGACCTCACCCAGACCGATTTGCCCGAGGGAAAAACGAGCGGCCTCAAACAGGCCGTGGAACTTTTGAAAGGGGTGGAGGATATCGCCGTGTGCACCCTCACCGAAAAGGACGTCGTGCGCCATCCCCTCGTCATGAAGATCGTGCGCGCCTACGAACGGGACGAGGCGAAACGCGAGGAAAACAAGAGAAAAAAGGGAGAGAAAAAATGAAAGAGAAGGCCATTCGCTCGGAGGGAAAAAAGCGGAGGTACGTGGGCAGTGCGGCGGGATTTGCCGCGGGCTACCTCGTCCTCCTCATCGCCGTGTTCCTCATCATCGTCTGCAACGACCCCCACGGCTGGATCCCCTTCGTCAAGGAGCACTACGCCAACCTCATCTTCATTGCGGTAAGCGTCTTTTTCCTCGTCGCCATCGTCTATTGCTACTATTTCTTCGAGGACAGGCAGGTGCTGCTCAAAGTGAGCAACACCGTGCTCGTTTTTACCCTGTTCCTCTTTTCCGCCGTTTTGTGCTATGTGTTCGGGAGATTCGTTTCGGTGTACGCGCGGCCCTTTGCCCTGTTCGCCCTCCTCGGCACCTTCCTTTTGAACCGCAAAAACGCCATCTTCCTCAACTTCATCTTCTCCATGTTCCTCTTCATCATCGACATGTACACGAACATGTACGCGGGATTGAGCGCGGGCACGGGGGGAAGCGCCGAACTCACGGCCGACGTGTTTGC
Source organism: uncultured Clostridia bacterium (assembly GCA_947589555.1). GTDB lineage: Bacteria > Bacillota > Clostridia > Christensenellales > Borkfalkiaceae > Gallimonas. The sequence goes on from CANQAZ010000002.1 coordinate 3,582, forward strand.
GACCCTCATGATCGGGTTTGCGAGCGGCACCCTCGCCGTGTTCCTCTCCGAGCGCATCAAAAACCGCATCGGCCTGTTGGCGACGGGCGTCGTCATCGCCCTGCCTACCTGCCTCGTCGTGCTCCTATTGAAACTGCCCGCACTGGCGGGGGCGGGGTGGGCAAGTTACCTCGAACCCCTCGGCTGGCGCGCCCTCGGGAGCATCGTCTCCTCCGTGCTCGCCCTTGCCGCCATGCCCCTCTTCGAGGTGATGTTCAACCGCCTCACCTCCTTCCGTTTGCGCGAATTGACGAGTTCCAACGCGCCCCTGCTCGATAAATTGAAACGGGAGGCCCCCGGGACCTTCAACCATTCCCTCATCGTGGCTCAACTTGCCGAGAGTTGCGCCCTCGCCGTGGGCGAAAACGCCGAACTCGCGAGGGCGGCGGCCTACTACCACGACGTGGGCAAACTCAAACAGCCCGATTGCTTCACCGAAAACCAGTCGGGCTACAACGTGCACGACGAACTCACCCCCGAACTTTCGGCCGACATCATCCGCTCCCACGCCACCGAGGGGTACGACCTCCTTGCAAAGGCGCACCTGCCCCGCATCATCGCCGACGTCGCCCGCGAACACCACGGCACCTTGCCCATCAAATATTTCTACGACAAGGCGACCCGCCTTTCGGGCGAAGAGGCCGATATCCGCGATTTCTCCTACTACGGGCCCACGCCGCGCAGTAAAATTTCGGCCATCATCATGATCGCCGACGCCGCCGAGGCCGCGACCCGCGCCATGAAGAGCCGCGCCCCCGCCGACGTGGAACGCACCGTGCGCGCCATCATCGAAGAGCGCATGGACCTCGGGCAATTCGCCGACTGCGACGTGACCATGAAGGAACTTACCACCATCAAAGAGACCCTTGTGGACGCCCTCTCCGGGGTGCACCACCACAGGGTGGAATATCCCGCCATCCGCTTCAACCGCGACAAGAAGGCGGTGGAAAAGAAGGATAAAGAATGAGGAAACTGACCCTCGATTGCAATGCGGCCTTTCCCCTGCGGGGCGCCCTCGAAAGGGCGCTGGCGGGCGCCGCCGACGCAGATGCCCCCCTCGTCGTCGAACTGCTCTTCGTCTCCGAAGAGGAGATCCGCGCCCTCAACGCGGAGAAGAGGGGGGTGGACGCCGTGACTGACGTGCTCTCCTTCCCCGCCGACGGCTACCGCGAGGGGGAGCCCATCCGCGCCGCCGAACACCCCGACTGCGCCGAGCCCGTGACGGGCATGCGCGGGGGGGAACGGGTGCAGAAGGGGGTGCGCCTCTATTTGGGGAGCATCGTGATCTGCACCAAGCGGGCGGAGGAACAGGCGGCGGAGTACGGACATTCCCGCGAGCGGGAGATCTGCTACCTCGCCGTGCACGGGTTTTTGCACTGCCTCGGCTATGACCACGGGACGGAAGAAGAAAAAAAGCGCATGCGCGCACGCGAGGAGGAGATCATGCAAACGCTCGGCCTCGGGAGGGAAGAATGAGAAGCGGAACGGTTGCCGTCATCGGAAAGGCGAATGCGGGGAAATCCACCCTCGTCAATGTGCTCGTCGGCGAAAAGGTGGCCATCGTCTCCCCCAAGCCGCAGACCACGCGGGACAGGATCATGGGGGTGCTCACGCGGGAGGACGGGCAGATCGTATTCGAGGATACGCCCGGTATCTACCGTAGCCGCAACGCCCTGACGGGGCTCATGATGAAGACGACGGAGCGCACCGCCAAAGACGTGGACGCCATCCTCTTTGTGCACGACGGGCACGCCGGCCTGCACGAGGACGACATCTCCCTCATGAAAAAATATCTCGCCCTCGGCGTGCCCATGATCATCGCCTACACCAAGACGGACATCATGCCGAAGGAGAAGATCCCCGCCGACGTGAAGGCCCTCTACGAAGGGGGGGTGGAGGCAGACGTGTTCCCCGTTTCGGCGCGCAAGGGCAAAAACCTCAAACCCCTTGCCGACGCCCTCCTCGCCCTCCTGCCCGAAGGGGAGCCCCTCATGCCCGAAAACGTCGTCTCCGACCGCAGCGAGCGCTTTATGGTGGGGGAACTCATGCGGGAAAAGATCTTGCTCAAATACGAGGAGGAGATCCCGCACGGCGTCGCCGTACTTGTAAACACCTTCGAAAAACAGGAAAACGGGACCTACCGCATCGCCCTCGACGTCGTCTGCGAAAAGAAAAACCACAAGGCCATCCTCATCGGCAAGGGAGGGCGCGCCCTCAAAGAGACCGCCTCCTTCGCCCGCAAGGATATGGAAAAACTCCTCGGCGCAAAGGTCTTTCTCACCGTGTACGTGCGGGTGAAAGAGGACTGGCGGGACCGCGAAGGGCTCATGCGCGATTTCGGCTACCGCGACGGCGAATAACCGCACCCCGTCCTCCGCATACTGTGGGCGGAGGGGAAGATGGACAAGGAACACAAACCGGCCCGCGAAATTGCGTGGCAACTCTTCGAAGAGACGGGCAATTTCAGTTATTACATGCTGTACCAACGGCTCAAAGACAAAGATGGAAAGTAAGACGGACGCCCTCGTCCTGCGGACGGCGGACTACGGCGAAAACGACAAAATGCTCACCCTGCTGACGGCAGACCGCGGAAAAATTTCGGCCTGCGCCAAAGGGGTGCGGAAGGCGGGGGCGAAACTCGTTTTTGCCGCCCAGCCTTTTTGTTTTGCCGAATACGTGCTCGCCGTAAAGGGAGGGCGCAACACCGTCGTCTCCGCCAGTCTCTACGATGGATTTTATCCCCTGCGCGAGGACGTGACCCGCTTCTACGCGGGCGCCGCCGTGCTCGAAGTGTGCGATAAACTCGCCCCCGAGGGGGAGGAGAACGGCGGACTGCTCGTTTCGGCCGTGCGCGCCCTCGAAGAACTCACGGGCGGGGAGGAGAAGGGGGTGCTCGTCAAATTCATGCTCGGCGCCCTCGCGGGGGCGGGCTACCGCGTGCGGGCGGAGAGGTGCCCCGTCTGCGGAAATTACCCCGCGGGCCGCATGCGCTTCGATTTTGCGGCGGGAGCCTTCACCTGCGCGGACTGCTCGGACGGCGCGCCCGCCTCCGAGGCGACCTACCGCGCCCTGCGCGCCGCCGAAGAGGGGAAAGAGGGGGAGGACGACGGAAATTTGCGCGCCCTGCGCCTCCTCAAAGCCTATTTCGTCCAAAAAACGGAGCGCGAACTCAACGCGCTCAATACCTTTTTCACCCTCTTGCCCGAATAGACAAAAAAAGGACTTGCGGCCGCCCGACGGGGCGGTTTTTCTATACATTATTATATATACGGAGGCGGAAAAGCCCGAAAAGAGGAATAACGGCGGCAAAACCGCACAAGTTAAGGGGGGAAAGCCATCCGTTCTGGCTCCCCGCCGCGTGCGGGAGGGGCAGGGGGCGGAAAATGAAAATTGCTTTCACATCCTAAAAAATTTTTCCAAAATATGTTGACAGAGCGAAGGAATTGTTGTAAAATCAAAATGCTATCCGTATAACTGTCACTATGCGGAGGCGAAAAACTTTATAGGGGGAAAAGACATGAGGAAACTCAAGGCTCTGCTGGTTCTGTTGTTTGCGGCCTGCCTGTCGCTCACGCTGTTTGCTTGCGGCGGCGGCGATGACGATAATCCCGACGAACAACCCACGTCCGACATCAACAGAATCACGGCAACGAAGTCCATTGAGCTTACCGATGCGCAGGAGGAGGCCGATTTTCAGACGGCGCTCGCCAACTACACGCTGACGGTTCGCAACGGACTGAACGAAAATACCACCATTCACGGGTCGGATTGCGAAGTGGTGTCCAGCAACATCGTGTACCACGTTGTGGACGACTACTCCGTTACGTTGAAGCCGAAGGATAACAACGGCGGCAACATGACGACCACCGTGAAGGTGACCGTTGACCACGCTTGGGGCGCGGCCGATGCAAACGGAAAGGAAGTGTGCTCCTACGATAAGGCCACCCGCATCTCCAAAGATGAGGACGTCGCCATCCACTACGGCACCTTCCACACCGGCACCGCCAACACCGAATTGGCTACCCTCGCCAAGGCGGCGCTCAGCGAAGAAGAGGCGGCAAACCTCGGTCTGCACGCCGAAAATACCCCGACGGCCGTTTTCAACGATGCGGCCGGTGTCAACGCGGGCAAAACTTCGAGCGGGCGCATCAAACCCTTCGGGCTTGACCACTCCGCCGGGAAAAACGTGCTCACCCTTACGGCGGGCAACCTCGAACCCGGCATGTCCATCACCATCGAAGGGTACGCCAAATCGGATATCGTAAGCGCTTGGGGCCTGGCGGAGCAATTCTGGAACGCTCCCTCCTACGGCATTGCCGATCCCTACGCTACGACGAGCACCTACGCCAACAAGGGCAACTACGTGGGCGGCAACTCCGTCATCGTCCGTTCCGAAGGCTGGGTACTTTACGACGGGATCGGCGATGAGCCCAACCGTCTCCTTGCCGGCCTTCCCGCCTTCGTGGAAGGGGCCAGAGCGACGTACAGCGGCAAGAACGACGGCTCCAACTACGGCTCTCACCCCGATGACAACGGCGAAAAGTGGCCCGAAGGCTTCAATCCCAACAGCCGTCCCGGCTTTACGGACGCCGCATGGAAGGATTGGTGGGTGTATTCCGAAGGCACGGGCCTCAAATCGGGCGATTCGTACAGCAGTTACACGCCTGTAAAGGTCACGTGGACCTACCGCACCTACAAATCGGGCTCCGAAAACATCGGCATCATCATCATTGATTCCACCTATAATAATTCCTCGTCCCTCCGCTCCTACATCAAGGTACCGGAAACGGCGCGCGGGTATTATGAAACCATCATCCACGGCGATTATTCCAGCCTTCTCATCACAAAGACCTCCGTCGTGGAGACCGAGACCTTCACCGGTATGCGGGTCAACGGTACCAAGCAGAACGCCGTGACGACCTACCTCGCGGGCGAAGCGTTCGACGCCGGCGACGTGGTGGATGTGGAGATCACCTCCGAACAGAACACCGCATGGCATACCTTTACGATCGGTAACGATATGCTGTATTACTATGTCCCCGGGACGGACGGAGAGAACACCCTTGCGGCGGCACAGGCGGACGACGCCCTCGAAACGCCCGCCGGCAGTTGGGTCTCCCTCGAAGGGCAAGAACTGACGACCGATATGAAGGTATTCAAGGTCATGTTCGAGCGGTCGGATAAGTTGTTCACCGCCTACCTGCCCGAAAATGCCATCAAGGTCGTCCAGAACAACGTCGCCGAGGCCTTCTCGGATGATTACGACGCCAACCTCCTCAACCGCGATCCCAACGCGGCCTATACCCGCACACTCGGCGGCGAAGGGTCGGGCATCTACGTCAACCTCGCCCTCGAACGCGCGCTCTTCCGCGGCATCCCGCAGGAGGCCGTTGCCACGTTCAGCGGCATGACGAATGCCGATGACTACCGCTACGCCGTCCTTCGCCTTGTCGGCATCGAGGATGCGTTTAATGTTTCCACGGCAAACGGCTCCGATACGGACCACAATTACTATTGGGCCGTCAAGAAGGCCACAGGCGCCCCGTCGCCCATGCTCGGCGGAAGCGCCACCAACGACGTTCTCCTTGCCATCGCGGTCAAAGCGGGCGTCATCGAAAACGGCACCCCGATCGTCATTACGGGTTTGCAGGATACGCCCATCCACATCGTGTACGGCAAGTCGAGCATCGGCTTCACCCTCAAATCCACGGTCACGGGCAATAAGCCCATCCTCGATAAGGGCGGCTCGGTCACCCTCACCTACACGGGTGCGGAGATCGACCAACTCAACGTCTACGCGGGCTCCACGACGGGCAACGTATTCAAGAGCGAACTCGACGATCCCGAACACAACCCGTTGCCGTTCGCAATCGGCCGCACGGGCGTTTCGGTCACCGCTTACAACTACGAATCGTCCACGATGACGATGACGGTCACCCTGTCCATGCCTCAATTCGGCTTTGCTTCGTGGACGGAGATGCCCCGCGTCGAAGCCGTCGTCAGCAGAACGGTACAGGCGGTCGACTATATCGAATACAAATTCGATATCGAAGGCAACGCGGGTGGCCAGTACACCCAGCCCATCGAAGACGAGATCTACTTCTATGCGGCGGAGGGCAAACTGTACTTTGTCGCCACGCAGGAAAATGACGGCTTCCTTCTCACCATGAACAACGGCGACCGCACCGCGGCGAAGAGTTTCGATCTCTCCTACGAAGCCGCCGGCGAGCCCACGGGTTATGAAGACTTGCGGCTCGTGTTCTCTGATCCTACCATCAGCACGGACGCCTTCTCCATCCGGTTGCGCTGGTTTACAAAGGCCTCCGGTCCCTATGCCGCCCTCGTCACCGTTGTGGTGGACATTGCGGAAGCCACGGGCTTCACGGGCGACTTCGGCTTCGAGGTCAACTCCGCCGCAAATCCCACCCACTACTGGTGGTACACCGCGGCGACGAATACCATCGCGGCCAAGACCGTCGATACAAGCGGTCTCGAACGCGAACTCCTCGTCGAGGGCGACTGCTACACGATGGGCGTTGCGGCCTACGTGGTCAAGGATAGCAGTGATTCCGTCGTTTACCTCGCGGGCTACACCGAGATCGGCGGCAACCACGAAGATAGCGACCACGACAGCACCTGCGACCTTTGCGGCGAGCAGATCAATCAGTTCGCGCTCACCGGCGACGAGGCGGAGATCAATTCGTGGAAGTGGAGCAACGATTCGCTCTACATGAAGAACGTCAAACTCGGCGACGTGTATGACTTCGAAGGCACGTTTGTGGAGAATCCCGACTACCTGTACGGCAACGTGGGTATCGTGGCGGCCTTCCGTGCGGATACGCACCTCTACTGGATGCGCACCGATGGTTGGATGAAGCGCTCCGTGCACGATGTGTGGACGGAGGAACAACTTCCCACCTCCCCCGAAGATCAGTACATGACCGAAAACGAGGGCAAGACGAACGCCGACCTTTGGACCGATCTTCCTTACAACACCCTCAACGGCGTTGTGGATTTGAAGGGCAATTCCATCGATACGATGGTGGAGACGAACTTCGAATCGTGGATCGCGAACAAGACGTTGCGCATCATTGCGCGCGTCATGAAGAATGAAGCCGGCCAGAACATTGTGGACGTCGAATGGCGCTTCTACGATGTGGATGCCTCCCTTGTGCTCAACTATCACCAGGGCTTCAAAGTCGATGACCTTTCCACGCTCTCCATCGGTATCAACTACGATACCAATATGAACGTGACGAAGGCTCAGTACGTCAAGGCTTCCACCAACAAGTCGGTCATCGAGTCCATCGAAAATACGGCCGTCACCATCGGCCAGCCCGGCACGCAGTACGATGCGCTCGATCTCGAATTCACCGAAAACGGCTTCGACGATGCGGGCAATGTGGTCGTCAAAGTGGATGGCGTCGCCGGCACGAAGGGTACGCAACGCTATGTGACCGCTAAGGTCAACTTCGCAAGCGCGCTTGCCGAAACCACCCGTCTTTCCGTGCTCACCGCGGACGGCGAGCCCTTCACGGGCGCAGTCGCCACGTTGGACGGCGCACGCACTTCCATGACGGTCTACGTTCCCGTCACGCCCGATACCGGTAAATTCATCGTCAAGATCGTCAACTACGAGGCCTACACCTTGCAGAGCGACGTCTTGTTCGATCTCACCGATCTCGCCGTTTCCGACGCCAACGCGGCCCTTACGGGCGATACCACCGCGCTTGCGGGCGGTACCTTCAACGTGATCCTCACCGGCGTGAACGGCGACGATACCCTCGTCATCGGCGATGCGACCAAGAAACTTTCCGAGATCACAACGTCCGATGCCGACCTCGGCAACGGCCTCAAAGTCAAGGCGCAGGCCGTCATCGGCAGCGGCTCCACGGTCACCCTCGTGTTCACAAGGGCGGCGGCCGACCTCGGCGCGAAGATCCCCGCCTATGAAATCAAGATCATGCGCGGGACTCAACTCCTCGCCCTTGAAAAACTGGATCCCGCCATCACGATTGGCGAATACGGCGTCCAGATCGATGCAAGCGGTTGGTATGCACGGGCAGAGGGGACCAAACTCTATGTGTTCGGCACGTCTGACGGCACGGAGTTGAAACTCAACGTCAACGCAGGCGATGTGACGTTTGACACAGATCCTGCCCTCCTCGGGGTCTCCGATTTCACCTTCACCGTTGAAAACGGCGCAGTGAAGTTCGATTCCACCAGCATCCTCAGCGCTGTGACGACGGCCGTCTACACCGCATCCGGCGCAAGCGGCCTCACCGCGTTTGCAATCGACCTCACCTCCCTCGGCGTCACCGCTTCCACGGTCTACGGCTTCGAGATCGAGGGCGGTACCAACGCCTACTCGGTCGCGGCAAACCGCAACATCACCTCCTGCACGCAAGGCGACTCGGCGAAGACGGTGAGGGCGTCGTCCTGCACCGTCGACGGCATCAACGCCGTTGCCTATAAGGATAACGCCACCACCGAAACGGTGACCGAGGCCACCTTCTACGGCGCTATCGAAATCGTCAAGGGCGCCCACACCTTCCCGGCGGAAGGCGGCAACTGCTCGGTCTGCGGACAGGTCGCAGGTTGGAGAGTGGACGACGTGCAAGTCGGTAAGACGGATAACTCGCAGGGCTGGCTCGGCGGCAGTTTGGAGCACGGCGCGCAAAAGGCCTACAACCCGACGGGCAGGAACAGTTCCATCGTCAAGGGCCAGAAGATCACCGCAAGCGGTGTTGTCACTTCTTCGGTCGCGAACTCCTACAACGGTATCGCCATCCTCTTCTATCCCGGCAACGACTTTAATGTCTACGGTACAATGCACATCCGCGGCGACGCTTGGATCAACGGGCTCGGCAACAGAACGGGCGGCGTTGACGAAACGAGCAATTTGCGCTATGCCATCACGGCGAAAGTGAACGGCGGCAATTATGCCGACGCGACCTACATGGCGATCGCAAAGAAGGCGAACGCGACCATCGTTTGGGATTGGACGGATGAAAGCAAAGTCGTCATCACCTACACGTTGGCGGGCATCGATACCGAAGGCTCCTACGTAATGACGGTGACGATCACGCCCGAATACGAGGTGTTCAAGGAAGCCCGTTACAGCATCGGCATCACGCCCGACGGCGGCTCCTTCGTGGGTAGCATCGAGTGCATCTGCGAAAAAGATTTCGGCGCGAACGTCAACCTTGAAAAGGCGGCCGAAGCGCACGTACACTCCTACAACGCAAAGGATCGTTGCACGGCGGATAACTCGCTGAAACCCGATCACAACCACACCTATGTGCAGGGCGTTTGCAGTGTCTGCGAAGATGTCTGCAAACACACCAACGTCTCGGGTACGGAATGCCAGGATTGCCATGCTACCCTTGTTACGGCGGACAGCACGATCTCCACGGCGACCCCCGATAACTATTGGGGCAACGATGCCGCGGTCTCCACGACGACGATCGAGGCGGGCAAGACCTATGTCTACACCGCGCAGTACGAAGCAAGTCAAGGCACCAATGTGTGGAGAGGCGCGATCCTCAAAACGACGGTCGGCTCGTCCCTTTACAGCCTCCGTTATATCGACGGATGGCACCCGGATGCAGAAACGGAAGTCCATAGCCTCAACTTGAAGGGCGGCAACTACAACTACGATACCAATGCGAAAGACGCCCTCGACGGGACGTACATGAAAGTCGTGGTTGAGTTGGCAAACGGTACCCTTACCATTACGCTCACGCAATACGCCTCGACCGATTCCGCTATGGCTACTCCTCAGGCGACCAGGATCATGACGATTTCGGGCATTGCCGATGAAGCCGTCGGATTTGCGATCGCCAACGGCGACGGGACGCATTTCGTCAACAACCAAGTCAAGTTGAGCATCATCTCCTATACTTGGGCGAACTAACGGCAAACCAACCTCACCCTGAGTGAGGGAACAAGAAAAGACCCGCGGGCAACCGCGGGTCCTTTCTTATTATCATTACTTCTGCCGCATTTTTTCCTTTCCCCCTCCCCCGCCCTTCCCCCGTAGGGGGAAGGGCGGGGGAGGGGGAAAGGAAATTTGCTTTTTTCCGCCCGCCTCCCTCCCGTTTTTTCCCTCGCGACGATTTGTTTTTCTTTCGCGTCATTCTGAGCGTAGCGAAGAATCCCGATAATGATAATTCGGACTTCGTTTTTCGGGATCCTTCACAGTCGTTCAGGATGACGAAAAAGGAATAAAACGGCGCGGATCTCCGCGCGAATATAAGATTTCGCAATTTTCCCCGATTTTCCCTCAAAATCGGTTGACAAGCCTTTATCTTTGTGTTAAAATTTCCTTACACACCAAATGTGGGGTGTAATTTTTTTGTATGGAGTTTTCACGCAATGGCTGTCAAATCCACGAGGGCGAAGATCACGTTCGAATGCACCGAATGCAAAAACCGCAATTACGATAGTTTCAAAAATAAGCGCAACGATCCCGACCGCCTCGAACTCAAAAAGTATTGCCCCGTTTGCAAAAAGCACACGGTCCACAAGGAATCCAAGTAAGCGCGCCTTTTGCGCATCGGAGTAAAAATCATGGCGAAAAAAGATAAGGAACTCGTCGAAGAGGAAAAGATCTCCGCCAAAGGGGACAAATCCGCAAAGAGCGAGAAAACCGCCGAAAAAAAACCCGCGAAAAACGGAAGGGCCGATAAAAACAAAAAGCCCAATATTTTCGTGCGCATCGGCAGAAAACTCAAAGAAACCTTCTCCGAACTCAAACGCGTTACGTGGCCCACTCTTCCCAAAGCCCTCAAAGCCACCGGCGTGGTGGTCGTGGTCGTGCTCATCTTCACCGTGCTCGTCACCGCGTTCAACTATGGCTTCGGCGAACTTTTGAAACTCCTTACAAGTTTGGGGGGCTAATGCATGGCATCCGTCGATACCGAGCCCAAGTGGTATATCCTTCATACCTACTCGGGATATGAGGCAATGGTGCGCGAAAGCCTCTTCCGCCTCATCGAAAACAACAATTTGAGCGACCAGATCACCGATGTGAAAATTCCCACCGAGCAGACCATCGAGGAAAAGGCCAACGGCAAGAAAAAAGTTGTGGAACGCAAACTTTTGCCTTGCTACGTCTTTATCAAGATGATCTACTCCAACCAGTTGTGGTATCTCGTCACCAACACCCGCGGCGTGACCGGCTTCGTCGGGCCGCAGGGCCGCCCCATCCCCATGAAGGAGGAGGAGATCCGCAAAATGCGCCTCGAAGATTACGTGGCCGATGCGGACTTCAAACCGGGCGACCGCGTGACCATCGATAACGGCCCTTTGGAGGGCTTCATCGGCACCATCCGCGAAACCAACGACGAGACCCAGCGCGCCAAAGTCACCATCACGATGTTCGGCAGAAATCAGGACGTCGAAGTGGAGTACATCCAGATGACCAAGATCGCGCCCGACGCCGTGGAGATCCCCAAAAACGACGACGATTGACCCCGCCCGCGCGGAAAACGGGCCGCAAAGGGGGAAAAGCCGCCCGTGCGGCCCGAAACGGCCGCAAAATAGGCAAAAAATTTTGAAATCATCGCCGCAGGGACTCTTGCCTTGAAAAGGGCTCCCGAAAAAAATTGCGGAGCAAGATTTTTCGGGAAGAGGAGAAACAACGGAGCGAAACAAGCCCGTTGCGGAAATGCGGAAAAGTTCAACAAACTGAAATCATCGCCGCAAGGACTCTTGCCTTGAAAAGGGCTCCCGGAAAAGATCGCGGAGCAAGATTTTTCGGGAAGAGGAGAAACAACGGAGCGAAACAAGCCCGTTGCGGAAGTGCGGAAACATTTAACAAACTGAAATCATCGCCGCAAGGACTCTTGCCTTGAAAAGGGCTCCCGAAAAAAATTGCGTAGCAAGATTTTTCGGGAAGAGGAGAAACAACGGAGCGAAATTGCATTTTCCGCTTGCGGGAAATGCTCCGAGCGAAGTTTGTTTCGACGACGCGGTGACGAGAAGTGGGAGGCGGTAAATCTTTCTGCCGCCGCAAAACCACAGATAAGGAGAAACTTTTATGGCAAAGAAGGTGACCGCAGTCGTAAAACTGCAACTTCCCGCCGGAAAAGCCACGCCCGGACCGCCCGTCGGTTCGACGCTCGGCCCGCACGGCATCAACATCCCCGGCTTCACCAAAGAATTCAACGCGAAAACGGCCCATCAGGAGGGGCTCATCATCCCCGTCGTGATGACCATTTATCAGGACCGTTCCTTTACGTTTGTTCTGAAAACGCCGCCCGCGCCCGTGCTCATCAAAAAAGCGCTCGGGCTCGAAACCGCTTCGGCGACCCCCAACAAAGTGAAAGTGGGCAAACTCACCAAAGCGCAGGTGGAAGAAATCGCCAAGACCAAACTGCCCGACCTCAACTGCACCTCGCTCGAAAGCGCGATGAGCATGATCAAGGGGACGGCGCGCAGTATGGGCATCACGGTCGAGGAATAAGGAGGAACGGAGTATGAAAGTCGGTAAAAAATACGCGGATAGCCTCAAATCCTACGACCACGCCAAAGCCTACGACGCGGGCGAAGCGATGAATCTCGTGCTCGCCAACGCAAAGGCCAAATTCGATGAAACGGTGGAACTGCACATCCGCCTCGGCATCGACCCGAGACAGGCGGACCAGCAGGTCCGCGGCGTGCTCGTCCTCCCCAACGGCACCGGCAAGACGAAGAAAGTGCTTGTTGTGGCCAAAGGCGAGCGGGCGGACGCGGCGCAGGCCGCGGGGGCCGATTTCGTCGGCGCGGAGGAGATGATCCAGAAGATCCAGACCGAGAACTGGTTCGGCTTCGACGTGATGATCACCACCCCCGATATGATGGGCGTCGTCGGCCGCATCGGCCGTTTGCTCGGCCCCAAAGGCCTCATGCCCAACCCCAAGTCGGGCACCGTTACGATGGACGTTGCAAAGGCCGTTGCCGAAGTGAAAGCAGGTAAGGTGGAGTACCGCCTCGATAAGACGGCCATCATCCACTGCCCCATCGGCAAGAAGAGTTTCGGCCCCGAGAAATTGCTGGAAAACTTCAACGCCCTCATGGACGCCATCGTCAAGGCCAAACCCGCCGCCGCGAAGGGCCAATACATCAAGAGCGTGACGCTTGCCTCCACGATGGGCCCCGGCGTGAAAGTCGCCTACACGAAAATGTAAAAATGATGCGGAAAATCGCTTGACGAAACTTCCGCAGTCTGTTACAATGTAACCGTTCATCCGAGATGAACATTTGCCGCAGACAACGGGCGCCGCAAGGCTCAATCTCCCGTCGAGGTAAAAGGAACAAGCAGTTTGCCATGCTCCGTACCCGTCTGCGGTACGGAGTTCTTTTTTGGAAGCGCGCATGCGCGTTTCCGCAAATCGGCGCGAAAGCGCTAACGGAGGTAACTATGTCGGAAAATCTGGAAGCCAAGAAGGCCGTCGTGGAAGAGATCAAGGCGAAGATCGGCGCAAGCAAGTCCATCGTCCTCACCAGTTACGACCGCCTCACCGTTGCCGAATCGACCGCGCTCCGCAGAAAGTTCCAAGAGGCACAGTGCGAATACAAGGTATACAAAAACACCCTTGTGCGCAAGGCGTTTGCGGAACTGGGCGTAGAGGGCTTCGACAACGACCTGAACGGCGCCACCGCATTTGTGTTCTGCCCGGACGAAACGAGCGGATGCTCCATCATCGCCAAGTCGGTGAAGGAGACGCCCGCCCTCGAATCGAAGATCGTGCCCAAGAGCGCTTATGTGAACGGCGAGTACGTTGACGCGGCGGGGGTGAAAAAACTCGCGGCGATCCCCGCACGCGAGGTTCTCATCGCGATGCTGCTCGGGTGCTTGCAGGCGCCCATTGCGAATTTCGCCTTTACTTTGAAGGCGATCGCGGACCAAAAATCATAAAAAATCGGAGGATATCAAAATGGATGCTCAAAAACTCATTGAAGAATTGAAGGCGATGACCGTCGTTGAACTGAACGAACTTGTGAAAGCCCTGCAAGAGGAGTTCGGCGTTTCCGCCGCCGTTCCCGTTGCCGCCGCAGGCGCGGGCGCGGGCGCGGCCGAAGCCGCTCCCCAGGAAGAGGAAAAGACGGAGTTCGACATCGTGCTCAAAGATTTCGGCGCCAACAAGATCGCCGTCATCAAAGCGGTGCGCGAATTCACCGGCCTCGGCCTTGCCGAAGCCAAGAAGGCCGTCGAAGCCCTCGGCGTCATCAAGGAAGGCGTTCCGAAGGCCGATGCGGAAGCCGCGCTTGCCAAACTCAAAGAGGCCGGCGCGACCGCGGAACTCAAATAAGCAAAAAAGGCCGTCTCCCCGCCCTTTTCGGCGGGGAGTTCGTCTATTTTGCCCTTTGCACACATTTTTCACCCCGAAAACGCCTAAACCGCTTGACGAACGCGCGTTTTGCGGCTAAAATAGAGGGGTAACAAGGAGGTCTTTCCGTGAAAAAGAAGTTTGTCCGCCGTATTGCCGCCATGCTCGCCTCTGCCGTGATCGGCACGGGCGCGGTCTGCATGTTTGCGGCGTGCACCAGCGACCACCCCGAGGTCACCATCACCTATACCTTCAACGGGAAAGCGTACGAGGTTTCCTACATCCTCTCGCGCGAGGATGCGCCCGAGACCGTGCGCCACTTCATCGAACTTGCCGATGCGGGCTTCTACGACGGGACCGTCATCCACAATTACGACGCTTCCTTCCTCTCCGGCGGCGGCTACACCATCGAAAACGGCGACCTCGTCGAGAAGGATTACTTCGCCTTCGTCAAACAGTACGAAGAGGAGAACGATCCCTTTACGCAGACCGTGTTCAAGACGGATAAAACGACCCCCCTCTATACCGTGGTAGGGGAGTTCGAGAAGGCGGGCCGTGGGCCCGAGAGCAGGGAAAACCGCCACGCGAAGGGCGCCCTCGTCATGGATTACAACGACTGCGGGAAATTCAACTACGACGTGTACGTGGAGCGCGCCGACGGCGGCGACGCCAACGAGGGCGACAAGGCCGATACCAAAAAATATGCCTACAACAGCGCGACGAGCCTCTTTTATACCTACCTCGGGACGAGCGACTACACGCGCGACCAATCGTACGCCGTGTTCGGCATGGCGAAGGACTTCGACGGGGAGATGCAGCCCCTGCTTGACGCGATCGCCGAATATACGGAGAGTTTAGGCGAGGACAAGACGTTTACCGTGACCTACGAGGAATATCCCGGCGGGCGCATCTACCTCAACCAACTCGTCCAGCCCGGGGACGACGATTTTGACGACCTCAGACGGAGCGGCATCGAAGCGAGCGATTATGACATCCCCCTCGATATGCCCATCTACGTCACCTCGGTCAGCGTCGAGAAATATTGATGAGAAATTAGGAAAGCGGACGCCGCGGCGTCCGCTTTTTTGTATGGCCGAAAAGGGGAATCAAGGAGGGCGCGAGGGGCGAAGAGGGCGAAGGACGAAGGGGGCGCGAGGCTCACGCCTCCGTGATGTTTTCCACCTTGCCGTCCTTCACGTCCACGCGGAAGGTGCGCACCTCGTAGACCCGCTCCCTGCGGGCGTAGACGAGCCCCACAAGGCGGGGATCCTCCCGCAGGACGACGTGCACGAAGTCGCCGAGGAAACCCTTCAAAAGGTCGGCTTTGGGCTTCAACGCGTCGCAGAGATAGGGGGTGACGTCCGCGCCGATGAGGGCGCTTTCGAAAAAGGCGAGGGCGTAGGTGGCCTCGGTGGGGGCCCGCGCCGTGCGGAGGGTGCAGGAAAGGAGGCTCCCGCCCCGCCATTCGCAGAGGGCGGTGTGGCCCGTGCTGTCATGAAAGGAGACCTCCGCCTTCAACGTTTCCCCCTTTTCCAAGACCTTGCCGTCCGCCTGCGCCCAAAGTTCGCCGTCCCGCGAGAGGAGAGCGAAGGAGGTTTGCCCTTCGAGGAGCACGCCGCCGCAACAGGGGTAGGGCTTGCAATCCTCCAACTTTTCGGGGAGGGGGATGAGGTGGAAGCCCGTTTCGTTTTCGAGGTTGAGGGTGAGACGGCCCTGCATGCACAGGGTGAGGAGGGAGCCCGCGACCCGCTCCTGCCGGAGGACGCGGAGGGAGGGATCGTCGCGGAGATAATCGCAGAGATAGACGGCGACGTCCTTCCCCGAAAAATAGAGTTTGACGTGGGGAGGAGGGGAGAAGAGAAATTCCTCGTCGAAGCGGAAGCGGACGGGGGCATAGCCGATGGCCGCACATTCGCAGTAGAGGGCGTCGGCGGGATCCACCTCGGCGGTACGCTCAAACCCGTCCACCACGCCGAAATATGCGCCGCCCACCGTGAGCGCGCCCCGCTTTTCCGATAAAAAACAGACGTGCATATTGTTATCTATGTATATTGCGATAAAATTATGTCAACAATTTGCCCGAGGTGATGTTATGAACAAGATAAACGGCTACACGGAAGAGGAAGCGACGGGGCTCATCGAATACATCTACTCGGGCAAAAACGCGGGAAAGACGCTCTCCTACCTCTTTGAGACCTACGGCAAAGAGCACAGCCGCGCCAAAGGCAGTGTGCGCAATTACTATTACGCCCTCCTGAAAAAGCGCGACGATTCGCGCGTGGAACGCATGTTGGAGGGGAAAAACCTGCATGCGGAGACCATCCGGCCCTTCACCGAGGAGGAGACGGACGAAATGCTCAAAAAGGTGCTGGCCGAAAAGAGCAAGGGGATCTCGGTGCGGCGCGCCATCATCAACGTGGCGGGCGGGGACGAAAAACAGATGCTCCGCATCCAGAATAAGTACCGCAATCTCCTCAAAAAACAGCCCGAACGGGTGGCGAAATTTGCGCGCGAGGCGGGCATCCCCGAGGAAAAGAGTTTTTTACAGCGCAAATTGGAGCGGGAGATCGACCTTTTGTACGCCCGCCTTTCGCAGGACCTGCGCAAGGAGAACGAAGCGCTCAAAGCGGAGTTGGAAAAATTACGCAAAGAAAAAAGGGAATAAGGCGGGGCCCCCTTCACAAACTGAAAAGGACGGGAGAACCGTTCGGAGGAAACTATGGAAAAACTGTTTTGTCTCGGACTTCTCTTTGGCATGGTGGGCGGCGCGCTCATCGTTGCCAACAGTTACAAGGCGCGTTCGCTTGTGAAAAAGAGCCAATCGGAGATCATGGATAAGGTCGACGAGAAGATGGACGAATGCCTGAAACAAATGGAGCAGTCCAAAGAGAGCGGGAAAAAAGAAAAGAAAGCAGAGAAGTAAAAAAGGGGCGGCCGCCGTGCAAAACGACGGCCGCCTTTTTACATGGCGCGCGAAAAATCTTGCAAAATGGTGTGCAATATGCTATAATGCGGGTATGGAAACGAGGATCGTTGCGTTCGACATCGGCGACAGGCGGGTCGGCGTGGCCTATTCCGATCCCTTCGGAAGTTACGCCGTGCCCGGGGATACCTATTTCCGCACGGGCCGCTTTGCGGAGGACGTCGGGGCCCTCATCGCCATCGCAAAGGCGCAGAATGCGGCCTGCATCGTGTGCGGGCTCCCGCTGAACGCCGACGGCACCGAGAGCGCCCAGACCGAAAAGACCCGCCGCTTCATTTCCGCCCTCGCCGCGCAGACGGACCTTCCCGTCGCGTGCGAGGACGAGCGCTACACCACGCTGGAAGCGCGGCGCGATCTTGCCGCCTCGGGCGTGAGCGCCAAAAAGGATAAGCGCAAAAAGGCGGTGGATTCCCTCGCGGCGACGTACATCCTCGAAGCATATCTTGCAAGGAGCAAACGGAATATGAAAGAAGAATTCAGGGAAGAAGGAAACGATTACGGGGACGACAACATTGTGGAACTCATCGATGAAGAGGGCAATACCTTGCGCTTTGAACATCTCATGACGTTCGAATACAAGAAGGAATGGTATGTCGCGCTCGTGCAGGCGGAAGAAGGGGAGGAAGCCGAAGAGGACGAGGACGACGGGAGCGAGGAAGTCGCCATCTATCACCTCGTCGGCGAAGGGGAGGACGAACACCTCGAAACCATCGAGGACGACGCCCTACTGGACGAAGTTTTTGCCGAATTTTCCGCGCAGTACGAAGATTTTGAGGACGCCGACGAAGCCGCCGCGCTCGAACCGGACGACGACGCCGACGGCGACGACAGGCCCGACGAAAACTGAAAGACGGAGGGCGGGGTGTTTCCCCGCTCTTTTTCGGACGAGGAGAAAGGAATGGAAAAATATCGCCGCCAATTTATTTTGCCCCCCGAGCCCTGCATGGACTGGGCCGGGAAAAATTTCATCGAAAAGGCGCCCTTGTGGTGCAGTGTGGACCTGCGGGACGGAAACCAGGCCCTCGTGGAGCCCATGGACCTCTCCGCCAAACTTGCCTTTTTCTCCCTTCTCGTCCGCCTCGGCTTCAAGGAGATCGAAGTGGGATTTCCCGCCGCGAGCGAGACGGAATACGCCTTTTTGCGCGCCCTCATCGAGGAGGAACGCATTCCCGCGGACGTCACCGTGCAGGTTTTGACGCAGGCGCGCGAGCACATCATCCGCCGCACCTTCGAGGCCGTGAAAGGGGCGAAAAACGTCATCGTGCACGTCTATAATTCCACTTCCGTCGCCCAGCGCGAGCAGGTTTTCCGCAAATCGCGCGCGGAGATCGAAAAAATCGCGACGGACGGAGCCCTTCTCCTCAAACAACTCGCCGACGAGGTGGGGGAGAAGTACCGCTTTGAGTATTCCCCCGAAAGTTTTACGGGCACCGAGCCCGAATACGCGCTCGAAGTCGTCAACGCCGTTTTAGAAGTCTGGAAGCCGACGGCGGAGCGGAAGGCGATCGTCAATCTGCCCGCCACGGTGGAGAATGCCATGCCCCACGTCTACGCGCAACAGGTGGAATTTCTGCATAAGCACATCGCCTGCCGCGAGAACGTCGTTTTGTCCCTCCATCCCCACAACGACCGCGGCACGGGGGTCGCCTCGGCGGAGTTCGGGCTGCTTGCGGGCGCCGACCGCGTGGAGGGCACCCTCTTCGGCAACGGCGAGCGCACGGGCAACTGCGACATCGTCACCCTCGCCATGAACCTCTTTTCGCAGGGGGTGGAAACGGGGCTGGACTTTTCCGATATGCCCGCCGTCGTTTCGGCTTATGAAAAATTTACGGGGCTCAAAGTTTCCCCCCGCCAGCCTTATGCGGGCGAATTGGTGTTTGCGGCCTTTTCGGGCTCCCACCAGGACGCCATCGCCAAAGGCATGCGCTTCCGCGAGGAGACGGGCCGCGCCGTTTGGGACGTGCCCTACCTTCCCATCGACCCGAAGGACGTGGGCAGGGAGTACGATTCCGACGTCATCCGCATCAACTCGCAGTCGGGCAAGGGGGGCGTGGGCTATGTTCTGGAAAAGGCGTACGGCTTGCGTCTGCCCGCCGGCATGAAGGAGGCGGTGGGGTATGCCGTCAAGCACGTTTCGGACGTGGAGCACAAGGAATTGAAGCCCGCCGAAATTTACGAAGTGTTCCGCGAAAAATTTTTGGCCCCGAAGGCCCGCTTTTGCCTCGGCGAAGTGCATTATGCCCAAAAGGAGGGCATCACCGCCACCGTGGAGGTCATCGAGGGGGCGGCGCGGCAACTCGTCACCGCGGCGGGAAACGGGCGTTTAGACGCCGTTTCCAACGCTTTGAAGGGGTATTTCGGCGTGAATTACACCGTTGAGACCTACGAACAGCACGCCCTTTCCACGGGCTCGGGGGCGGCGGCCGTCTCCTACGTCGGCATCGCGAGCGGCGGCAAACTCTTTTGGGGCGCGGGCGAGGATACCGATATCTCCCTCGCTTCCATCCGCGCGCTCGTCGCCGCGCTCAACAATTATTTCAAAAAGTAAACTAAAAACATTGAATTTTGCGGCGCGCTCCGACGGGCGCGGATATAATAAGAGGAAATTCTTTCCGGAGGCAGAGAGATGGAACAAAATTCCCGTTTAGAACTCAATAAAAATTTGGCGCAGATGCTCAAAGGCGGCGTCATCATGGACGTAACGACGCCCGAGCAGGCGAAGATCGCGGAGGAGGCGGGCGCATGCGCCGTGATGGCGCTCGAACGCATCCCCGCGGATATCCGCGCGGCGGGCGGGGTGGCGCGCATGTCCGACCCCAAGATGATCAAGGAGATCCAAAACGCGGTCTCCATTCCCGTCATGGCGAAGTGCCGCATCGGGCACATCGCCGAAGCCCAAATTTTGCAGGCAATCGGCATCGACTACATCGACGAGAGCGAGGTGCTCTCCCCCGCGGACGACAAGTATCATATCGACAAGACCAAGTTCGAGGCGCCCTTTGTGTGCGGCGCGCGGGATCTCGGCGAGGCGCTCCGCCGCATTGCGGAGGGGGCGGCCATGATCCGCACGAAGGGCGAACCGGGCACGGGGGACGTCGTGCAGGCCGTGCGCCATATACGCATGATGAATGCGGAGATCCGGGCGATCGTCTCCATGCGGGAGGATGAACTCTACGAAGAGGCGAAAAATTTGCGCGTGCCCGTGGAACTTGTCACTTTCGTGCACGAAAACGGAAAACTGCCCGTCGTCAACTTTGCGGCGGGGGGCGTGGCAACTCCCGCGGACGCCGCGCTCATGATGCAACTCGGCGCCGAGGGCGTGTTTGTCGGGAGCGGCATCTTCAAATCGGGGAACCCCGCAAAGCGCGCCCGCGCCATCGTGCAGGCGGTCACAAATTACAACGATCCTAAAATTCTCGCCGCGCTCTCCGAGGATTTAGGCGAGGCGATGGTGGGCATCAACGAACAGGAGATCGCCCTCCTCATGGCGGAGCGCGGGAAATGAAGATCGGCATTTTCGCCTTGCAGGGGGCGTTTGCGGAGCACGGACGGGCGTTTGCCGCACTGGGCGCGGACTGTACCGAGATCCGCAGCAGGAGCCAATTTACGGGCTCCTATGACGGCGTCGTGCTCCCGGGCGGGGAATCCACCGTGCAGGGCAAACTCCTGCGCGAGGAGGGACTTCTTGCGCCGCTCAAAGAGGCGATCGGGGGCGGACTTCCCGTATTCGGCACTTGCGCGGGCATGATCTTGCTTGCCAAACGGCTCACGAACGACCAAAACGTCTGGCTCGGCACGATGGACATTGCCGTGCGGCGCAACGCCTACGGGCGGCAACTCGGCTCCTTCCGCGCCGAGACGGAGGTGAAGGGGGTGGGAAGTTTCCCCGCCGTCTTTATCCGCGCGCCCTATATCGAGGAGGTCGGCGCTTCGGCAGTACCGCTCGCAACGGTGGATGGAAAGGCGGTCGCCGCCCGCCAGGGTCGGATGCTCGCCACCGCATTTCATCCCGAACTTACGGATGACTTGCGTCTCCACGCATACTTTTTGAAGATGATAGAGGGGCTCGCATGAACGCGGTCAATTACGACAGGGCGATGCAGAAAATTTTGGCAAACGCGGCGGGGAAGAGGCTCCTTCTCCACAGTTGTTGCGCGCCCTGCTCCTCGTATTGCCTCGAAGAGGTCGCGCCCAAGATACAGACCACCGTCTTTTACTACAACCCCAACCTCGACAGCGAGGAGGAGTACCTCCGCCGCAAGGGGGAGCAACTCCGCTTTTTGAAGGAGACGGGGCTCGCCGATTTTCTCGACTGCGACTATGCGCCCGAGGAGTTCGCGGCCGCGGCGCGGGGACTGGAAAGGGAAAAAGAGGGGGGCGCGCGTTGCACCAAGTGCTTCGAACTCCGCCTCTTGCGCACGGCAAGGGAGGCGAAGGCGCGCGGGTACGACTTTTTTGCGACGACCTTGACCCTTTCGCCCCTCAAAGACGCAACGCGCATCAACGAGATCGGGCTGAGGCTCCAAGAGGAGGTGGGCGTTTGCTATCTTCCCACCGACTTCAAAAAGCGGGGCGGATATTTGCGCTCGGTGGAACTTTCCGGACAATACGGGCTCTACCGCCAGAATTACTGCGGTTGTATCTATTCCAAGCGGGGAACATAAAAACGGAGAACATGAAAAACCCGACGGCAAAGGGCCGTCGGGTCATTTTTTTCCGTCAGGGTTGGGATAGCGCTTGGGCTCGTCCGTCTGCCCCAATAAATAATCGATGCTCGTTTCGTAAAAGGCCGCAAGGCGGATCAATACTTCGGTGGGCAAGTCGTTTTCGCCCGTTTCGTATTTGGAATAGCCCGTTTGCGACATGCCAAGCATCTTTGCAACTTCGGTTTGATTCAAGTCATGGTCTTCCCGCAGATCACGGATGCGACGATACACGGTTCTCATTTTTTCCTATTCTGAAAAAAATTATAGCATAAGTGCGCGCAACCGCTTGACAAATAACCTGTTTCAGGTTAAAATAAGAGCGTTGAAGGACACGACTCAACAAAAACAGACAATTAGGAGAAAGGAAAAAATGGGAAAATACGTTGAGAATAACTTGCAAAAGGGCGAAACGATCGTCAAAAAGGCAAAAATCACGGCGCTTTTCGCGGTCATGCATATCACCAACATCTTTGTTATTCCGCTGATCGTGCGCCTTATCAAACGCGCCAAGACCGAACTTGCGGTGACGAGCAGGAGAGTTATCGGTAAGGTCGGCGTCATCAAGACGCAGACGCTCGATGCGCAGATCACGAAGGTCCAGAACTGCTCCGTGAAGCAGGGCTTCGGCGGCAAGATCTTCAATTACGGCACCGTTCAGATCAACACCGCTTCCGGCGAATACTGCTTTGCCGGCGTCAAGAACGCTAACGCGTTTAAGGCCGCCGTCATGGCGCAGATGGAGGCGTACGAAGAAGAAAAAATGAAGCAACAAGCGGCGCAGATGGCGCAGGCAATGGCAGGCGTGTTGCACAAATAACGCGACTTCCGCCTCGTGTCGGCGGAAATCGTATGACATTCGATCACACTCAAAGGGATGAAGGGAGCGCCGTCGGCTTTGCCGGCGGCGCTCTCTCATGATCGTTCGATCATTCCGTCCGTTCTCCCGTCAGGAGGTGGCGGCCGAATTTTTCCCGTTCGAGCGGCGTTCCGTTTTCGAGGGCGTCCGAAAAGGCCTCCATGAGCGCCGCGGCGTTTGTTGCGGCGAGGGAAAAGAGCCCTTGCGCCGTATCGGCCTTCCCGCCCGAAAGGGCATAAAAATCTTCGCCGCCGAGTTCGGAGGGATCGCATTCGTCGCGCAGGTAGAGTTTGGGGACGAAGGGCTTCAAGTAGCGGAAATGCTTTTTGCGGAAATGGCGCTGGAACCAGCGGAAAAAGCGCAGACAGCGGCGGAAGGCGCCCTTTGTGACCGGCTTGCGGCCGAGCGTGCGGGCGGCCTCGGCGAGGTAGGGGTAGAGCACGCCCTCGCGCGCGATTTTTTTGCAGTCGAAGGGGAAGGAGTAGTTGTAAGCGCTCTTGCCCCGTATTTCACGGAGAAAAACGGCGTCCCAATCGTTTTCCATAAGCTGGTGGAAGCGCTTGGGGGCGCCCGTCTTTTCGAGATAGGCGTACACGAAGGGGTGGAAGGCGACGTCCGCTTCGAGGTGGGTACAAAAACCGAGGGCGTAGGCGCGGCACTTGGCAAATTCTTCGCCTTTGCGGGTTTTCAGACCCTCCAAAAGGGCGCAAAACCACGCAAAAAGTTGCTTTCTGTGCAATGTTTTGCCCCAATTATACTCCTTTTTGTCCGTCGGCTTGTAGAAAAAGAAAAGGTCGGGTCCCTGCGCGCCGAGATAGAAATAGTCGGGTGCGCATTCGATCTGCTCCCGCAGATGTTCGGGCAGACGGTCCTTTGCCGCTTCCGCGATCAATTCATGTGTGATGCTTGAAGGCATGATTTCCTCCCGCAAAGAGTATGCCGAACTTTTACCGCGAATAATCGCGCGTGCCGAAAATGGCCGTGCCGAGGCGGATCATATTCGCCCCGTGGGCGAGGCAAAGCCGCCAATCGCCGCTCATGCCCATCGAAAGATAGGCGATGTTTTTATCGTTTTCCCGCGCTTTTTCATAGAGCGCGCGCATTTCGTCGCAGAGGGAGCCCAAATAGCGCTCGTCCCCCGCGGCAGGGAGCATGGCCATAAACCCGCGCACCCGCAGGCCCTCCTCGGCGGAAAGTTTGCGGTAGGCCGCAAAGCCCTCCCCGAGGGGGTAGCCCCCCTTGCTCTCCTCACAGCCGATGTTGATTTGGATGAGGATATCCTGCACGGCGCCCGCCTTTGCACAGCGCTTTGCAAGTTCCGCGGCAAGTTCGTCGCGGTCCACGGAGTGGATGAGGTAGGTCTTTCCCACGAGATATTTAATTTTGTTGGTCTGCAAATGCCCGATGAAGTGGCGGTTTGCGCCCGTGACGAGGTCGTATTTATCGCGGAATTCCTGCACCTTGTTTTCGCCGATATCGGTGACGCCCGCCCTTATCGCCTCGTTGATCTCCTCGGGCGTCCTCGTCTTGGTGGCGGCGACGAGGGTCACTTTTTCGCCGTAGACATTTCCGCCCGCAAGTTCTCCGAGCAAGGTTGTTACATGTTCCGAAATCATATCCGCTCCGCAACGAGGCGGGCCGTTTGCCGGCACCCCGTTTTTTTCATGCCTTCCGTGTAGATGTCCGCCGTGCGGTATCCTTCGTCCAGCACCTGCCCCACGGCGCGTTCCACGGCGGCGCACTCGGCGGAAAGGCCGAAGGAATCGCGGAGCATCATGGCGGCGGAGAGGATGGCGGCGAGGGGATTGGCGACGTCCTTGCCCGCGATGTCGGGCGCGGAGCCGTGGATGGGCTCATACAGCCCCCGCGTGCCGTCGCCCAAAGAGGAGGAGGCGAGCATGCCGATGGAGCCCGTCACCTCGGCCGCTTCGTCGGCCAAAATGTCCCCGAACATGTTGGAGGTGAGCACCACGTCGAACTGCGCGGGATTCTTTACGATCTGCATTGCGGCGTTATCCACGAGCATATCCTCTACGGCGACGTCGGGATAGAATTTTTCCGCGTAAGCGTGCACCGTTTTGCGCCAGAGGCGGGAGGTCGCAAGGACGTTCGCCTTATCCACGGAAATCACCTTTTTGGAACGCTTGCGCGCAAGTTCGCATGCGATGCGGGTGATACGTTCGATCTCGCATACGGAGTACTTTTCGGTGTCATAAGCGGTTTCGCCCATCTGTGCGTCGGCGCATGTTCCGCGCTCGCCGAAGTAGATGCCGCCCGTCAGTTCCCGCACGATGATGATTTCCACGCCGTCTTTCACGAGGGAGGGTTTGAGGGGGGAAGCCGCCGCGAGCGCGGGCCAAAGTTTTGCGGGGCGGATGTTGGAGTAGAGCCCGAGCGCCTTGCGGATGCCGAGCAGACCCGCTTCGGGCCGCTGTTCGGGCGGGAGTTTGTTCCACGCGCAGTCCGCCGCTCCGCCGACGGCGCCGAGGAGCACGGCGTCCGAAGCAAGGCACCGCTCCACCGTGTGGGCGGGGAGGGGGGTCCCGCATGCATCGTAGGCACAGCCGCCGATGAGGAGGGGCTCGAAGAGAAATTCATGCCCGTATTTTTTTGCGACGGCTTTGAGCACTTCGGCCGCGCCGTCCGTGACTTCGGGGCCGATGCCGTCGCCCGCCAAAACCGCGATGTGTTTTTGCATGGTCTCTCCTTATTTGAGCGAATTCAAGAGCCCGCCCGCGTCGATGATGCGTTGGATGAAGGGCGGGAAGGGTTGGGCGGAGTACTTTTTCCCCGTCGTTTCGTCGAAGATGACTCCCTTCGCAAGGTCGCAGGAGACGACGTCCCCCGCCCCGATCTCCCCGGCCGCTTCGGGGCATTCCAAAATGGGCAGCCCGATATTGACGGCGTTGCGGTAGAAGATGCGGGCGAACGTCTTTGCGATGACGAGGGAGACGCCGCTCGCTTTGATGGCGATGGGGGCGTGCTCCCGCGAGGAGCCGCAACCGAAGTTGTCGCCCGCGACGAGCACATCGCCCGCCTTCACATTATGAATGAAAGAAGGGTCGAGGTCCTCCATGCAGTGGGCGGCGAGTTCTTCCGCCGAACTCGTGTTGAGATAGCGGGCGGGGATGATGACGTCGGTATCGACGTCGTTGCCGTATTTGTGAACCATTCCTTTTACCGTCATAACATCACCTCGGAGGCGGTCGCGAGCCGCCCGAGCACAGCGCTTGCCGCCGCGGTATAGGGCGAGGCGAGGTAAATTTCGCTCGTCACGTGCCCCATACGGCCCACAAAGTTGCGGTTGGTGGTGGAAACGCACCGCTCGCCCGCGGCCAAAATGCCCATATAACCGCCGAGGCAGGGCCCGCAAGTGGGGGTGGAGACGGCGGCGCCCGCCTTCAAAAAGATCTCGATGAGCCCTTCGCGCAGGGCCTGTAAATAGACTTCCTGCGTGGCGGGAATGACGATGCACCGCACGCCCTTTTGTACCTTTCTGTCCTTCAAAATTTCGGCCGCCTGTCTCAGATCGGAGATGCGCCCGTTGGTGCACGAGCCGATGACGACCTGGCGGATGGGAATATTTTCCCACCCCGTCCGCGTATTTTCGGGGGAATGGGGGAAGGCGACGGTGGGCTCTAACGCGGAGAGATCGATCTCCACCGTCCCCTCGTAGGGGGCGTCGCCGTCCGCTTCATAGATGCGGGGCTCGCGCAAAAACCGCCCCTTCATGTAGGAAAGCGCTGTTTCGTCCACGGGGAAAATGCCGTTTTTTGCGCCCGCTTCGATGGCCATGTTGCATACGGTAAAGCGATCGTCCATCGAAAGGGCCGCCACTCCTTCGCCCGTAAATTCGAGACTTTTGTAGAGGGCGCCGTCCACGCCGATGAGGCCGATGAGGCGGAGGATGAGGTCCTTGCCCGTCACATACTTCCGCAGAGCGCTTTTCAACTCCACGCGGATGGCGGCGGGCACTTTGAACCAGCACTTTTGGGTGAGCATGGCGGCGGCGAGATCGGTGGAGCCCACCCCCGTGGAGAAGGCCCCGAGCGCGCCGTAGGTGCAGGTGTGGCTATCCGCCCCGACGACGCAGTCTCCCGCGCCGACGAGCCCCTTTTCGGGCAGGAGGGCGTGCTCGATGCCCATTTCGCCGACGTCGTAAAAGTGCGTGACGCCCTCCCGCTCGGCAAATTCGCGGACGAGTTTTACCTGTTCGGCGGCCTTGATGTCCTTGTTGGGGACGAAATGGTCCATCACAAGGGCGATCTTCTCGGGGCATTGAACGTGCCCGCCAAGTTCTTCGAGCGCGCGGACGGCGACGGGGGCGGTGATGTCGTTGGCGAGCGCGAGGTCGAGTTCGGCCTCGATGAGTTGTCCCGCCGCGACCTCCGGAAGGCCCGCGTGCGCGGCGAGAATTTTTTGGGTCATGGTCATTCCCATCTCTTTTCCCTCTGTTCCGCCCGCCATGCGGCGGGCGGGCGTTTATTCTTCGGACGTCAATTTTTTGAGCCTGCGGCGGACGGAGGCAATGCCCTTTTTCACCGCTTCGCGGGAGGAGCCGCCCACCGAATTTCTTCCTTCGGCGGAGGCGCGCGTCGTCACGGCGGTCAGGATGTCCTCTTCGAATGCGTCGCTGACGGTGCGGAACTCTTCGAGCGACAGCGTTGTGAGTTTTTTGTCCTTTTCGAGGCAGTAGCGCACGAGTTTGCCCGTCGCGGCGTGGGCGTCGCGGAAGGGCACTCCCTTTTTGGCGAGATAGTCGGCAACGTCGGTCGCCGTGGAAAATCCCGCGCCCGCCGCTTCGAACATCGCGTTGGGGTCGAGGGTAATCTTCTGCATGAGCGCGGCGTAAATGGAAAGGCAGGAGAGGAGGGTGTATTCCGCGTCGAAAAAGGCCTCCTTGTCCTCCTGCATGTCCTTATTGTAGGCGAGCGGCAATCCCTTTATCATCGTGAGGATGCCCATGAGGTGCCCGTACACCCGCCCCGTTTTCCCGCGCACGAGTTCGGGCAGGTCGGGGTTTTTCTTTTGCGGCATGATGGAGGAGCCCGTCGAATATTCGTCGGGAATGGTCCAATAGCCGAATTCGTCGGAGGTGTACAAAATGGTATCTTCGCACAGCCGCGAGAGGTGCGCCATCGTGAGCGACGCGCAGAAGAGGTATTCCGCCACGAAGTCGCGGTCGGAAACGGCGTCGAGCGAATTTTGGGAAATTTCGTCAAAACCGAGCAAACGCTGTGTGATTTCGCGGTCAATGGGGTAGGAGGTCCCCGCCAGTGCGGCACTGCCGAGGGGCATCACGTTGAGCCGTTTCCCGCACGCTTCGAAGCGCTCCAAGTCGCGCAAGAACATCTCGCAATAGGCACAGAAATACTGCCCGCAACCGATGGGCTGTGCCTTTCTGAGGTGGGTGAAGCCGGGCATCACATAGCGCGCGCTTTCCTTTGCGCGCAGAAGGAGAACTTCGATGAGTTCTTTGAGCGCCGAAGTAGCCGCCTTCACGCTCTTGCGCACGTAGAGGCGCATATCCGTTGCCACCTGGTCGTTGCGGGAGCGCGCCGTGTGCAATTTCTTGCCCGTATCGCCGATGCGCGCCACCAACTCGCCCTCCACAAAGGAATGCACGTCCTCCGCGCCCGCCACGGCGAGCCCGCCCGCGACGTCCGCCCGAATGTCGTTTAGCCCCTTGCAGATGAGGGCCGCTTCCTCCTTTGTGAGGATGCCGCATTCGCCGAGCATGGTCGCATGGGCGATGGAGGCGTCGATGTCGACGTCGAGGAGTTTTTTGTCGAACGAAAGCGATTCGTTGAACGCATCCGCATCGGCGGAAATGGGTTTTTCGAACCGTCCTTGCCAAAGTTTCATGGTAGCCTCGCAAGTTTTTCTTTTATCGTACACTTTTTCCCGCAAAAAAGCAAGCGTTTCGCGCCCGTCGTTTGGGGCGGAAATGCGCGGGGCGGCTATTTTTCCCGCCGAATTTCTTGACAACCGCCGCCGTTTTTTGTAAAATAAACGTATGATCATTTTGGGGCTCGACCCCGGCTACGGAACAATGGGATACGGCGTGGTGGAAAAGGATGCGCGGGGCAACTGCCGCGCCGTCGATTACGGCGCCGTCAAAACGCCCGCAAGCGAGAATTTCGCCGTCCGTCTCTGCATCTTGGAGGAGGGGGTGAACGCTCTGTTCGATAAATTCCATCCCGAAGAAGCGGCGATGGAGGAACTCTTTTTCTCCAAAAACGTGACGACGGGCATTGCCGTCGCCCACGCGCGGGGGGTCATGCTCCTCACCTGCAACAAGCGGTGCGGGAAAATTTTCGAATATACGCCCAACCAGATCAAGCAGGCGCTCACAGGGTACGGCGGCGCGGACAAACAGCAGATGCAGCGCGTCGTCGCCTCCCATCTCAGGTTGCGGGAGATCCCCCGCCCCGACGATGCGGCGGACGCCCTCGCCGTGGCCCTCTGCCATGCGTTTACGAGCCGTTTTGCGGGCATGTTCGGCGTAAAATAAGAGAAAAGCGGCGTAAAACAGCGGAAAAACGGCATAAGCACAGCGCAAAACAGCGGAAAAACAGCGCAAAACAGCGGAAAAAACAGCACAAAAACAGCGAAAAAAAGCGCAAAAAACAGGCAAAAAACGAAACGAGAGGAAAATCATGATAGGCTACTTAAAAGGAAGGGTGAAATATCTTGCTCCCGAATACGTGCTTTTGGAAGTGAACGGCGTGGGGTACGAAGTCGTCTGTTCGGGCGCGGCCTTCTCCCGCCTTTCGGGGCTGAAAGGGGACGAAGAGGGGGAGGTGTACACCTGCATGCAGGTCAAGGAGGACGGCGTTTCCCTCTTCGGGTTTGCCGACCCGCAGGAAAAATCCCTCTTTTTGAAACTCACCTCGGTGCAAGGTGTGGGGGCGAAGAGCGGCATCGCCATTCTGTCGTCCATGCGCCCCGGGGAGGTCTCGGAGGCCATCGCCCTTGCCGATTCCAAGCGCCTTTCGGCGGTCAAAGGGGTGGGCAAAAAGACGGCGGAGCGCATCATTTTGGAACTGCACGGCAAAATTTCGGCGGACGAACTTTTGAGCGCCGCAAACGTTGGCGGAAAGGTCGCCGCGCCCCCTCCCTCGGCGGAGGAGGACGACGCCGTTTCGGCGCTCATGGGGATGGGCTTCACCAAGCAGGAGAGCGTGCGCGCCGTGGACCGCGCCAAGAGCGTGGGCGCGCGGACGGTGGAGGAGATCATTTCGGCCGCCCTGCGCGGGATGTGAGGAAGAGATGAAGGAACTCATCGTGCCCGCGGGCACGGAAATCATCGGGGACTGCGAATATTATGGCGAGGATTACGAGCGCATCGTGCTCCCGCCGAGCGTGAAGTGCATCGAGACCTCCGCCTTTTCGGAGGCGAAATGCCGCGAGATCGTTCTGCCCGAGGGGCTCGAAGAGATCCGCGAATGGGCGTTTATGGGTTGTCCCGCGCTCAAAAGCGTCGTCTTTCCCCGTTCGCTCAAAACGCTGGGCTCGATGGCCTTTATGGGTTGCCGCGCGTTGGAGCGGGTCGTATTTTCGGACGGGCCCGAAATTTTGGAGAGCGCGACGTTCAAAGATTGCGTCTCCTTAAAAGAAGTAACGTTCGGGGCGGGCCTGTGCGTTCTCGGCTCGGAGTTCGATGACGGCGGCGTGTTCGAAAATTGCATTTCGCTCCGTGAAGTCGTCCTCCCGGAGGGCTTTGTCGTCCTCGGAACGAGCACGTTCATGGATTGCACCTCGCTCTCCCGCATCGTCCTGCCGGGGAGCCTCGCCGCCATCGGCGAAGGATCGCTGGCGCACACGGCCATCTCGGAAATCGTCGTCCCCGAGGGGGTGGACGATTTCTACAACGTCATTTACGGTTGCAAACAGTTGGAGCGCATCGTCCTGCCGTCCACGGTCAAGGGGCTCTCCTATAAAGCGTTCGGCGGGCTTCCGCGGCTCAAAGAAGTCACCCTGCCCCGCCGCTTCGAAAAGGACAAGGATCTCTTTTTCCGGAAAGAGGACCTCGGCAGGATACAAATTACCTTTATTTGAGGAAAAACAAATATGTTTGACGACGAATTCGAAGAGGGCGGCCTGCTCACTTCCACCAAAACGGACTACGACGTGGAGGAAAACATCCTTCGCCCCAAGACGATGGAGGAGTACGTCGGGCAAGATAAGATTAAGGAAAATCTCACCGTGTACATGAATGCGGCAAAGGCGCGGGGGGAGGCGCTTGACCACGTCCTTTTGTACGGCCCGCCCGGGCTGGGAAAGACGACGCTCGCGCACATCATCGCAAACACGATGGGCACGCAGATCAAACTTACGTCGGGCCCTGCCATCGAGCGGCAGGGCGACCTCGCCGCCATCCTGTCCAACCTCAACGATGGGGAGGTGCTGTTCATCGATGAGATCCACCGCCTCAACCACACGGTGGAAGAGACCCTTTACTCCGCAATGGAGGACTATGCCCTCGATATCATCGTGGGCAAAGGGCCGATGGCGCGCAACATCCGCTTGCCCCTCAAACGGTTTACGCTCATCGGCGCGACCACCCGCGCGGGCATGCTTTCCTCGCCGCTGAGGGACCGCTTCGGCATTCTATGCCGCCTCGATATGTACACGCCGACGGAGTTGCAGAAGATCATCGACCGCTCGGCCCGCACCCTCGGCATCGCCGTCGAGGAGGAGGGCAGTTACGAAATTGCAAGGAGGTCGCGGGGCACCCCCCGCATCGCCAACCGCCTCTTGAAGCGGGTGCGCGATTTCTCCGCTGTGCGCGGGAGCAAAAAGATCTCCAAAGCGGACGCCGACGCGGCTCTGCGCAAAATGGAGATCGACGAACTCGGATTGGACGAGACCGACCGCAACCTTCTGCGCGCCCTCATCGAAAAATTCAACGGCGGCCCCGCGGGCTTGGAGACGCTCGCCGCCACCATCAATGAGGACGTCAACACCATTCTCGACGTCTACGAGCCCTACCTCATTCAACTCGGCTTTTTGGCGCGCACCCCGCGCGGCAGAATTTGCCTCAAAGGCGCCTACGAGCATTTGGGCATGAAGATCCCCGAAGCCGCCAAAAAGCAACTCTCCGTGTTCGATACGGACGACAATTAAAACGGCAAACAAAGGGAGAAAGATGGCTTACCGAGTAAATAAATACGGTTTACATGGGGCAACCCTCTCAGGCGGGGAGGACGTGCGCGGAGATCTCGTCATTCCGCGCGCTGTGGACGGGGTCGCCATCGAGGCGATCGGCATGCGCGCGTTTTACGCCAACGAGGGGCTTACGGGCGTCACGATCCCGCAGGGTGTGGCGCAGATCGAAGATCTTGCGTTCGCGCGCTGTCACAACTTAAAGACCGTCACGCTTCCGAAGGGATTGAACGGAATTTGGAACGACGCGTTTTGGGACTGTCCGTCTTTGAAAAACATCGCATTTCCGGAAGGCTTGACGATGATCGATACAGGGGCGTTTTCGGGTTGCACTTCACTGGAACGCATCGTCATCCCGAAGAGCGTGAAGAAGATCGGCTCTCGTGCCTTTGAGGGCTGTACTTCGCTCCGAAGCATTGTTTTTTCGGGGAATGCGGACATGCAAACGGACATAGAAACGGACATCCTGACGGGATGTACCGCGCTGGAAAGCGCCGATTTTCCGACGCCGCAGGAACGCAGAAAGTTGCCCTCTATCCATGCTCCCGATACGCTCAAAAGGGTGAGCGTGGGGGCAGGAGATATTTTTAATAGCAGTTATTGGAGTAACCGGGTGTGGAGGGAGTGGCTCGGCGATCTCTGTATCTTTAATCCCAATCTTCGGGAACTCATCCTCCCCGAGAATGCCAAGATCGATGACAGTATCCGTATCCCCCCGCACTGCCGCATCATAAGAAGATAGGAGGGTATCGGTCTGCACCGAAAGGAGATAATATGTCTGATTTTGTCATTGAAAACGGCGTCCTCAAAGATTATACGGGAGCGGGCGGAAACATCGTCCTCCCGAGCGGGATCACGCAGATCTGGCAGGGCGTCTTTCACCATAAAAGGAACATTACGGGCGTCACCATCCCGCGAGGGGTGAAGTCCATCGGGGCCGCGGCGTTCCTCGAATGCCGGAACTTAAAGGGGGTCGCCCTCCCGGAGGGCCTTCTCAAAATCGAGAAGGGCGCATTCGCCTGTTGCGCTTCCCTCCAAAGCATCTTCATCCCGGACAGCGTGACGGAACTGCAATCGGATGCGTTCGGGCAATGCACTGCGCTCAAAAGCGTGCGCATCGGGCGGGGCGTCACCTCTTTGAACGGCGTTTTTTTGAATTGCACGGCGCTTGAAACCATCGAGATCCCCGATACGGTCACGAACCTGTGGTGGTACGCCTTTGACGGCTGTACTGCGCTCAAAAGCGCGCGCATCGGGCGGGGCGTGAAGGAACTCGATATCGACGTCTTCAAGGGGTGCCCCTCCCTTCGGGAGATCACCGTCTCCGCGGGGTGCAAGGTCGTGGGGGAGGTCCCCGCAAACTGCCGCATCATCCGGAAATAGGAGCGGGCGCGGAAAAAATATGTCGGATTTCGTCATTGACAAGAACCATAAGAGGCTCCGCGCCTATTGCGGGAAGGGCGGAAAGGTGATAGTTCCGAACGGCGTCGCCCTCATCGGCTACGGCGCGTTCGAGGGCTCGGATGTGACCGAGGTCATCCTGCCCGAGGGCGTCGAGCACATCGAGGGCATGGCATTTTGGGGTTGCCGCAAGTTGAAGCGCGTCGTGCTACCCGAAAGTCTCGTCTGCCTCGGCTCCTCCTACGGCGGATACAGCGAGGCGGGCGCCTTTGCGGACTGCACTTCTCTCCAAAGCGTCTCGCTCCCGAAGGGCAAAGTCAGGCTCGGCGAGCGGGCGTTTTCGGGGTGCACCTCCCTTCGCCGCGTCGACCTCGGGGGAACGGAAAAGATCGGTTTTTGGGCGTTTTCGGGGTGCACCGCCCTCGAAGAGATCTCCATTCCCGCCGCCGTGGACGTCCTGCCCGAGGCCTTTTTGGGGTGCACCGCTTTACGGCGCGTGACGCTCGGAAGCAACGCCGAAAACGGCGTCTTTCGGTGCTGTACCTCCTTGAAAGAAGTCATCCTGCAAGAGGGCGTCAGGCGGGTCGGCGGCTTCGGAGGTTGCACCGCGCTCGAACGCATTTCCATCCCGGACAGCGCGGAGCAGATCGGATCCGCGGCGTTTTCCGGGTGCTCTTCCCTCAAAGAGGTCGCCTTCGGCAAGGGGGTGCGCCTCCTTTGGTACGAGGCATTCGCGGGGTGCGGCTTCGAGCATATCACGATCCCCGGCACCGTCGGCCGCCTCGACGGTATGACGTTTGCAAACTGTGCCGCCCTGAAAAGCGTTGCCGTCGAAGAGGGCGTGCATACCCTCCTCGGCGAGGTATTTTTCGGGTGCAAGTCGCTTGAAAAGGTCTCCCTCCCCGATACCGTTTCCGAAGTCCGTTCCGAAGCATTCAAAGGATGCCGCACGCTCAAAGAGATTACCGTTTCCGCGCAGTGCAAGGTGGTGGGCGAGGGCAAACTTCCCCGCGGGTGCAAGGTCGTGAGAAGGTGACGCCGCTCTGAACCCTTCCCGCCCCAAAACCGATAAAACGCTATGAAAACTTCCGACTTTTACTACAATCTCCCCGAGGAACTCATCGCCCAGACGCCCGCCGAACCGCGGGATTCTTCCCGCCTCCTCGTCTATCACAGGGACACGAAAAAAATCGAGCACCGCATCTTCCGCGACGTCACGGAATACTTCAAGGCGGGCGATGTGCTCGTCGTCAACCGCACGAGGGTGCTTCCCGCGCGCCTCTTCGGGCGGACGAAAAACGGCGGGGCGGTGGAACTTCTCCTCTTGAAACGGCATACCATCGATGTGTGGGAGTGCCTCGTCAAACCGGGCAAAAAGTGCAAAACGGGGGCGGAAATTGCCGTAAACGACGAACTGACCGCCCGTATCGAGGGCGTCACCGAAACGGGGGAGCGTATCGTAAAATTTTTCTATGAAGGAGCCTTCGAGGACGTATTGTCCCGCGCAGGTACAATGCCTCTTCCGCCCTATATCCACGAAAAACTCAAAGATCCCGAGCGCTACCAAACCGTCTATTCGCGAGAGAACGGCTCGGCCGCGGCCCCCACGGCGGGATTGCACTTTACCCCCGAACTCATGCAAACGCTACGGGATATGGGGGTGGAGATCGTCGAAGTTTTGCTCCACGTCGGGCTGGGCACCTTCCGCCCCGTCAAGGTGGACGACGTCGAAAACCACGTCATGCACAGCGAGTACTACGAAGTGTCCGAGGAGGCGGCAAGCGCCATCAACCGCGCCAAAAAAGAGGGGAGGCGGGTCATCTGCGTGGGCACCACGAGCGTGCGCACGCTGGAAACGGTCGCAAACGCCGACGGCACGGTGAACGCGGGCAGGGGCGATACGAGTATATTTTTGTATCCCCCCTACAAGATGAAGTGTTGCGACGCCCTCATCACCAATTTTCACCTCCCCGAAAGCACCCTTCTCATGCTCGTCAGTTGCCTCTGCTCCCGCGAGGAAATTTTGCAAATCTATCAAAACGCTGTCGAAAATCGATATCGTTTCTTCTCTTTTGGGGACGCTTGCCTTTTTTTATAACTCGCCATGAACAACGAATATTTTTCCTTTGAAATCGAAAAAACCGACCCCGAAACGGGCGCGCGCGCAGGCATTCTGCACACGCCGCACGGCGATATTTTAACGCCCGTCTACATGCCCGTCGGCACACAGGCGACGGTCAAGGGCATTTTGCCCGATCGCCTCAAAGAGATCGGCTCGCAGATCATCCTCTCCAATACCTACCATCTCGCCATGCGCCCCGGGGACGACCTCATCGCCCGCGCGGGGGGCTTGCACAAATTCATGAATTGGGATAGGCCCATCCTCACCGATAGCGGCGGCTTTCAGGTCTTTTCGCTCTCCTCGCTCAACAACATTACGGAGGAAGGGGTCAAATTTTCCTCCCACGTGGACGGAAGCCGCCACTTTTTCACCCCCGAGCGCGCAATGGAGATCCAGCACAATCTCGGCTCCGATATCATCATGGCGTTCGACCAGTGCAGTGAGTACGGCTACACCCGCGAACAGGCGGCGCTCGCAATGGAGCGCACCGCAAAATGGCTCGAACGCTGTTACAAGGCCCACCAAGATCCCGCGCAAGCCCTCTTTCCCATCGTGCAGGGCAACTTTTACAAGGACTTGCGGGAGGAGAGCCTCAACCGCTGTCTGCCCTTTGTGAAACACGGCATCGCCATCGGCGGGCTCTCGGTGGGGGAGCCCAAGTCCCTCATGTACGAACTGCTCGACTTCATGCAACCCAAACTTCCCACCGATGTTCCCCGCTACCTTATGGGGGTGGGCTCGCCCGATTGCCTCGTCGAGGGGACCCTCCGCGGCGTGGATATGTTCGACTGCGTCCTCGCCACCCGCGTCGCCCGCAACGGCACGGCGCTCACCTCGCGCGGCAAGGTCGTCGTGCGCAACGGCAAGTATAAGGAGGATTTCACCCCCCTCGATCCCGACTGCGATTGCTATTGTTGCAAAAATTACACCAAAGCGTACCTGCGCCACCTCGTCAACACGGGGGAGATGACGGGGGCGATGCTCCTCACCCTGCACAATATTTCCTACCTCCACAAACTCATGCGGGGGCTTCGGGAGAGCATCCTCGGCGGCTACGTCAAGGATTTTGCCCGCGAATATTTCGCCCGTTCGGGGGAAACGCCCACGGCGCGCATTGTGTAAAAAGAATGAAATTGGCATAACATGGCAAAAATCGCCCTAAAATCGCTTGCTAAAATTCGGAAAAGAGGTTATCATAGAAGAAAAGGAGATAAGGCTTATGATTTGGAATTTATTGGAAGGCGAAGCGGGGGCCGCTCCCCAACAGGGTAGCGGCATTCCGAGTTATGTAATATGGATCATCCTCGCCGTAGTCGTCGTGCTCTTTGTCGTGTACTTCTTCTTCACGGGAAGAAAGAACAAACAGCGCCGCCAGGAGTATGCGGAGCAGATCGAAGCGATCAAGCCCGGCAACAAGGTCAAAACGACGGGCGGCATTTGCGGCGTCGTGACCGAGGTCTGCGACGACGATACCATCGTCTTGGAAACGGGTACCGAGCAATCGGGCAAGTCCTATGTGAAGATCGATAAAGAATGCATCTACCAGACGGATGCAAAGGGTCCCATGCAGATCGCCCGCGAAGAAGCGGAGGCAAAGCGGAAGGCGGAAAAAGAGGCCAAGAACGCCGCAAAGAGCGCGGAAGCGCCCGCCGGGAAAGAGGCCGCGCCCGAAGAAGCGCCCGCCCAAGCGCCCGCCCAAGCGCCCGCAGATGCTCCCGAAGCGGCCGCACAGGAAGAAGCGCCCGAACAGCCCGAAGAAAAGAAAGACTGAGGAAGTCATAACGGAATTTCCCTCCGCATACCCTTAGGTAGCGGAGGATTTTTTATGGAACGGACATTCTGGAAGCGCGCCGCGTGGGAGGTATTCAAGACGGTGTTTGCGGCGACCGTTTACAGCCTTTTGGCGCTCGCGCTCGCGGCGGTATTCGTGCGGGCGTACACGCCGCCGCAGGGCGTCGTCACGGCGATCGATTGGGTCGTCAAGTGCACGGGGATCCCGCTCTTTTCGCTGATTTTCATTGGCAAGGAGAAGGCGTTTTTCAAGGGACTTGCGGCGGGGGCGCTCGCCTCCCTCGTCACGCTGGCCGTGTTTGCGGCCGTCGGCGGCGGGGCGAACGTTACGGCCCTCTTCGTTCTCGAATTTTTCATTTCCGCCCTCCTCGGGGGCGCGGGAGCCCTTCTCGGGGCAAAATTGCGCAAAGCGTGAAAAAACACTTGCAAAAACGCGCGCCGTATTGTATAATAGGAAAAAATCACAGAGAGGGACGAGAACATGATCAAGACGGTCGCAAAACCTGCCGAAAAGAAAGTCACCGGTTGCGGCGAGTGCCGTAGCACCTGCCAATCCGCCTGCAAAACGAGTTGCACGGTGGGCAACCAGTCCTGCGAGCGCATCACGCGCGAGCAAAAGATCGAGAAAAAGTGATCCGATCGTAACGTTGAGGGCGAGCGGCGGTGTTCCGCCGCTCTTTTGCCGTTATCCGCAGAAAAGATGATCCATACCTTCCGATATCACGAAAAATTTTACGTCTACGATACGGGGAGCGGGAGCCTGCACGAGTGCGACGAAAAAACGGCGCGCCATCTCGCGGGCGAACCCGTCCCGATGACCGATGAAGAACTCGCGGAGATCGCAGATCTCAAAGCCGCGGGCCTTCTCGGCGCTCCCGAAACGGAGGCCCGCCCCATCAAGTCCGGCGAAGTCAAGGCGCTGTGCCTCCACGTCTGCCACGATTGCAACCTACGTTGCAAGTACTGCTTTGCGGACGAGGGCGCCTATCACGCCGCGCGCGAGATGATGCCCCTTTCCGTCGCCAAAGCGGCGGTGGACTTCCTCCTCCGCGAAAGCGGCAACCGCAAGGCCCTCGAAATGGACTTTTTCGGCGGCGAGCCCCTCATGAACTTCGGCGTGCTCAAAGAGACGGTGCTCTACGCGAAGGAAGAGGGGAAGAAGCGGGGCAAAAAATTTCTTTTCACCACGACGACCAACGGCCTCCTTCTCGACGGCGAAAAGGCGGATTTTCTCAACGAGGAGATGGAAAACGTCGTGCTCTCCCTCGACGGCCGCCCCGAGGTACACGACGCCGTGAGAAAGACGGTGAGCGGCAAGGGGAGTTTTGACGCCGTCATCGGCAAGATCAAAAAATTCGTGCAGATCCGCGGGGACAAGCACTACTACGTTCGCGGCACGTTCACGGCGAAGAACCTCGATTTTTCAAAGGACGTCCTCTTCCTCGCCGACGAGGGCTTCGATTCCCTTTCGGTGGAGCCCGTCGTCACCGGGATCGACGATCTCGCCATCAAGGAGGAGCATCTTCCCCGCATCGAAGGGGAGTACGAGCGGCTTTGCGACGAATATTTGAAGCGCGAGGCGGAGGGGAGAGGCTTCAACTTTTTCCACTTCAACGTCGATCTGGAAGGGGGTCCCTGCCTGCAAAAGCGGGTGTCGGCATGCGGCGCGGGCAACGAATATTTCTCCGTGCTTCCGAACGGCGACCTCTATCCCTGCCACCAGTTCGCGGGGGAAACGGAATGGCGGATGGGGAGCGTGTCCGAGGGGCTCACGCGGCCCGATCTGCGCAAAAAATTCGCGACGAGTTGCCTCTTCACGCGCAAAAAATGCGGGGATTGTTTTGCCAAATTCATCTGCTCGGGCGGGTGCAGTGCAAACAATTATCATTACTGCGGCGATGTGGACGAGCCCTATCCCATCACGTGCGCGATGATGAAAAAGCGCATCGAATGTGCGATGCACATTCTGGCGGAACGCAAATCGCGCGAAAATTAAGCGAAAAAATGCGAAAAAAAGGGCGTTTCGGCTTGACGGCCGCGCGCCTTTCCTATATAATGTAAAGAGTGAGTTTTTCCCACAGGAAATTTTCTATGCGGGATTGCCCGCGTGTCAGGATAGCAGGATAGGAGGAGACAATGGGAAAAGTAAAATCGGCGATCTGTTTGGCGCTTGCCACTCTCATCATCGCCGCTTTGAGTTTCATTTGCTTCGTTGCGCTACCCGCGAACGGAGGGCGGATCAACCAGTTTGATCCCGTCGTCACGTGGATCGGCAAGGATGCCAACCTCGGCGTGGAATTCGGCGCAAACAGTTCGTACCGCGGCGGCGGCTATATCGCCACGTTTTATCCGGAGGGCGTCATCTCCGCGGCCGAATTCGACGATAACCTCGCCAGCATGGAAGAGGGGAAGGCCAAAGAGGACTACGCCGCAAAGTACACCCGCATCGGTGGCCTGTGCTTCGATACGGAAAAGAACATCGACGCCTCGGGCAACATCACCGCGGATTTTGCCGCCAAATTCGAATATGCGAAGGCGCGGCTCACGGAGCGCTACGAGCGCATGCACATCGAAAATCTGCGCATCGACGTCGTGGACGGCTACACCCTCCGCGTGTTTGTGCCGCAGACGCCCGAAACGATCAACGGCTACACGGCTACCTTCACGCTCTTCTCCTACCTCGGCGATTTCGAGGTGCTCTACGGCTCGGATGAGGCTTCGGCCACGACGGCGCTTCCCGCCGCGGGCAAGACCATCGGGGAATACGTGAGCGGCGCCACCACGGCGGTGGACGGCGATGGCACCAACTACGTCGTCATCAACTTCACGTCCGCCGGCCGCGACCGTCTCGCCTCCAAGACGGCGGATGCCACCGAAAACGGATCGGGCACCCTGCTCTTCAAGATCGGGGACAACACGGCCATCTCGCTTTCCATCTCTGCCGCGGTGGAGGACGACAGCCTCTACATCAGCAATCCTTCGAGCCCCTTCTCGGCGGAGGCGGCCGAGGCGCTCGCCATCGTCATCGATACCGCGGCGAACGCCGAAACGGCCGCATCGGACGTGTACGACGGGAACTTCTCCCTCTCGGCCGATTCCGTCGTCACGGTGCGCGCCCTGTACGGCGACAACGCCCTGCTGTACATCTACATCGCGTTCGGGGTCCTCTTCGCCGCGATGATGGTATTCTTCTTCGTGCGCTACGGCCTTCTCGGCTTCGTGCACCTGTACACCTACCTGTTCTTCCTGCTCGTCACCCTGCTCTGCATGTGGAGTCTTTCCTTCGTCACCGTCTCCACGGGCACGTTTGCGGCGATCCTGCTCTCCTCCCTGCTTCTTTCCGCCTCGCAAGCGGTCGTCTATGAGAACGCGCGCAAGGAGTACGCGACGGGCAAGACGATCACCGCGGCCGTGAAGAACGCTTATAAGAAGTGCTTCTGGCACATCTTCGATCTGCACATCGTCATCGCGGGCGTTTCCTTCATCACCTACGCCATTGCGTTCACCCAACTTGCGGGCTTTGCCTTCATGCTCGGGCTTACGGCATTGTTCTCGGGCATCGGCGCGCTCGCGCTCGGCAGATTCTTCTGGATGATCATGATGCGCTTTACGGACAAGCCGGGAAAATTCTGCAACTTCAAGAGGGAGGATGCCGAAAATGAAGACTAAACGTTTGTTGAAACTTCTGCCCGTATGGCTCGCGGTCTCCGCCGTCATCATCATTGCGGGGATCATTTTAGCGGCCCTTCTGGGCTTCAACACCGCGCCCGACCGCGCCAAGAGTTATTCCTTCGAGGTGCGCTACGATGTCTCCGTCGCCATTGACGAGGAAAAGGTCGCCGCGCTCGAAAAGGCGTGCGACGATGCGTTCGCGCAAGCGGGCGTTTGCCCGTCGGACCGTCAGGACGGCGTCGATTCCACCCTGAACATGACCACGATCACCTACATTTTCAACGGCACGACCGACGTTGCCAAACTCGAAGGGGCCAAAAACGCCCTGCAAGGGGCCTTTGCGTCGACCTATCCGAACGCCGACGTCCGCGCCGAGTATCACGCGGTGGAGAACATTCCCGACCTCTATTACGAGATCGAATGGCGGGGCGCGGTCGCCCTCACGGTGGGCGCGGTCGTCGGGCTCATCTACATCGGCATCCGCTTCGGGGTCGGCTGTGCGCTTACGGGGCTCTGCACGGCGGCGCACGACGCCCTCTTCACGGTGGCCTTCTTCGCGCTGACCCGCATTCCCGTCTATGCCTATGCGCCTCTGCTGTTTGCGGCGGTCGCGGCAGTGTTCTCGATGGCGCTGTGGCTCATCCAGTGCATGGCTTTGCGCGACGCCAAAAAGGATCCCGCGGGCCGCGGCATGGAAGCGGCCGAAGCGGTGGGCGCCGCATGGGAAGCGAACTGGAAGAAGATCGTCATAATCGCGGCGGCCGGCGTCGCCATCTTTGCGGTGGCGGGCGGCATTGCGGCGGCGGGAGCCCGTCTGTTCCTCCTTCCCTGCATGGTGCCCGTGGCAGTCGCGGCGTACTCCTCCCTCCTTCTCGGGCCCTCCCTGCACGTGCCCGTCAAGGCGGCGTTCGATAAACTTTCGGCCAACCGCAAACCCCGCTATTTCGGCAAGAAAAAGGGGGATAAGTCGGCGGAAAAGACGGCCGGATCCGATACCTGATTTTGGGATAAGAAAAAACGGACGGCGGGATTTCTCCCGCCGTTTTCGATAGGGGAAGCATGAAAACGCTCGTCCGCGAATATGAATTTTCGCCCGAACAACAAAATAAGGTCAAGGAACTCGCGGCGCGCCTCTCCCTCACGGAGACGGTGGCGGGCCTTCTGTATGCGCGCGGGATGGATACGGCGGAGAAGATGGAGGCCTTTCTCCATCCTTCGCGCGACCATTTTCTCTCTCCTTATTTGATGCAGGGCATGAAGGAGGCGAAGGACCTCATCCTGCGGGCAAAGGAGGAGGAATGGCGGGTCGCGGTATTCGGCGATTACGATGCCGACGGCATCGGGGCCTGCGCCATCCTTTCGCGCGCCTTAAAGGAGATCGGCATTGAGCCCTATCTCTTCGTGCCCGAGCGCACGGACGGCTACGGCAT
The DNA here is from genome assembly GCA_947589555.1 of uncultured Clostridia bacterium. Lineage (GTDB taxonomy): Bacteria > Bacillota > Clostridia > Christensenellales > Borkfalkiaceae > Gallimonas. Next base: position 46,065 of record CANQAZ010000002.1, read on the forward strand.
GAGCGTTTCCGCCCTCGACCGCATCTTCGATGAATTTCTGCCCGATCTCGTCATCACGGTGGACTGCGGCATCTCCAACGCGGAGGAAGTGGAGTACATCAAGGAGCAGGGGGCGTACGTCATCGTCACCGACCACCACGAACTCCCGGAGCGCCTGCCCGACTGCATCGTCATCAACCCCAAGTTGAAGGACGATTACCCCTACGATAACCTCTGCGGCGCGGGGGTGGCATTCAAACTCGCCTGCGCCCTCATCGGGGAGAAGGCGTACTCCCTCCTCGATTTTGCCGCGCTCTCCACGGTCGCCGACAGCGTCCCTCTCTTGGGGGAGAACCGCGACATCGTGGCGGAGGGCTTGAAACGCATCGAAAATTCGCCTCGGCCCGCCTTTTCGGCCCTGCTGGCCAAAGCGTCCGAGGTCACCGCGCAGACGCTCGCATTCACCGTCGCGCCCCGCATCAATGCGGCGGGGAGGATGGGGGACGCCCGCACCGCGCTCAAAATGTTCACTTCGGAAAACGAGGAGGAGGTCCGCGTCCTCGCGGAAAAACTCGACCTCTACAATGCGGAACGCCAGCGCTGTTGCGATGAATTGCACGCACAGGCGCTCGCGCAGATCAAGGAAGAGGGGGCGTTCGGCAACGTCGTGATGCTCGCGGCGGAAAATTGGAACGCGGGCTTTGTGGGCATCGTGGCGGCGCGCGTCGCCGAGGAATATGCCCGTCCCGCCCTTCTCTTCGTCCGCCACGGCGATATGTACAAGGGGAGCGCGCGCTCTATCGAAAACGTCAACATCTTTGAGGCCCTCAAAGGCTGTTCGGAGCACATCGCGGAATTCGGCGGCCATGCACAGGCGGCGGGGGTGAACGTGCGCGCGGAGGAATTCGGCGCCCTCAAAGAGGCCCTCGATCGATACATCGGCGCCCATTACACGCGGGAGGATTTCGAGCAGTCCCTGCCCGTCTGCGCCCTCAAAGAGGACGCCGAACGGGTGGCGCGCGAACTAAGGATGCTGGAACCCTTCGGGGTAGGCAACCGCAGGCCCCTCTTCGAGGCCGAAGCGGGCGCGCTGGCGGCGGCTCCCATCCGTCCCCTGTCTCCCCACGTCGCCTTCACGGCGGGGGGTGTCTCCTTCCTCTATTTCGGCGGCGCGGCCGAGAGCAAACTCCTCAAAAGCGACGTCAAAAAGCATATCGTGTTCGAGTTGAACCTCTCCCGCTTTAAAGGCAAGGAATATTTGAAGGGCTATGTGCGCGCCGCGATCGCCGAAGGGCGGCAAGGGGGCGAAGAGGAGGCCTTTGAAAGCATATTGCTATCGGCGGAGAACCGTCCGCTCCAAGCGGAAAAGAGGAGCGCGGCGGAGATCGACGCCTTTTTGGAGGAGAGCATCGCAGCTTGCGCCTACGGGCTGTGCGCCGTCTTTCACGACCGCGCCACCCTCGCCCGCTATCCCGCCCTCAACGGCATGCCCGTGGATGTGTTCCGTCCCTCGTCGGGGAGCGCGGCAAACATCCTTTTGTATGCGCCCGAGGCGGGGTGCGATCTCGCCGCCTACCGCGATATCGTCTATTTGGACGCGCCGCCCGCCGCCAATGCGCTCACGGGCAAAGCGCGCGTGCTCGTCTGCGGCGAACTGACGGGCTACCGCGCCCTGCTTTCGCTCGATCCCTCCCGCGACACCCTCCTGCGCATTTTTGCCCGTATCCGCAATTCCTCTTTGGAGGGGGATACCTATGCGGAACTCGCCCGTTCGGCGGGTTGCACGGGCGGGGAATTTCATCAAACGGTCTTTGCGCTCGCGGTTTTCGAAGAATTGGGGCTCGTCGCGCGGGAAAACGGGCGGCTTCGGGTATTCCGCGGCGTCAAAACGGAACTGACGCAGTCCGCGCTCTACAACGCGGTCGTGCGGCTCATCGGGGAGGCGTAAGATGGAAGCGATCCTCATGAAAATTTACGAATATTACACGGGGGAGGACCGCGATATGCTCCTCCGTGCATACGATTTTGCCGAAAACGCGCATAAAAACCAAAAGCGCGCCTCGGGCGAGCCCTATTTTATCCATCCCTGCGCGGTGGCCGAAATTTTGGTGGAACTCGGGCTGGACGCCTCCACCATCGCGGGCGCCCTCCTGCACGACGTCATCGAGGATACCCCCGCCACCGAGGAGGACATCCGCCGCGAATTCGGCGACGAGGTCTTGTCCCTCGTCTCGGGGGTCACCAACCTCGATCGCTTCGTGTTCAAGTCGCACGAGGAGGAGGAAGCGGAAAATTTCCGCAAAATTTTCCTCGCGATGGCAAAGGATATCCGCGTCATCATCATCAAACTGGCCGACCGCCTGCACAACATGCGCTCGCTGAACTTTTTGTCGGAGGACCGCCGCCAACGCATGGCGCGGGAGACCCTCGATATCTACGCGCCCATCGCGGGCCGCCTCGGCATCAGCCAGATCAAGTGCGAGTTGGAGGATCTCTGCCTCAAATATCTGGATCCCGCCGCCTTCGAATATCTCGTCGAAAATATCCACCAAAAACTCGATGAACGCAACCGTTTCGTCGATTTCGTCGTCTCGCAGATCAAGGATATCCTCACGGAGAGCAACATTTCGGGGGAGGTGTTCGGCCGCCCCAAGCACTTCTATTCCATCTATAAAAAGATGAAGGAAAAGGGCAAGACGCTCGATCAGATCTACGATCTCACGGCGGTGCGGGTCATCGTGGGCACGGTGGACGAGTGCTACGAGGTGCTCGGCAAGATCCACAAGGAGTGGAAGCCGGTGCCGGGGCGCATCAAGGATTATATCGCCACCCCCAAGCCCAACATGTACCAATCCCTCCACACCACCGTCGTCACCAACTTCGGCCAGCCCTTCGAAATTCAGATCCGCACGGAGGAAATGCACCGCACGGCGGAGTACGGTATCGCGGCGCACTGGAAGTATAAGGAAAACCGCGAAAACGAGACCTCTTTGGACCAGCGCATCTCGTGGATCCGCGAGATGATGGAATTGCAGGGGGGCATCCGCGATTCGAAGGAATTTTTGGATTCGGTCAAGGAGGAACTTTACAGCACCGAACTTTTGGTGTTCACCCCGCACAGCAAGGTCATTTCCCTCCCGGTGGGGGCCACGCCCGTCGATTTCGCCTACGCCATCCACTCGGAAGTGGGCAACAAGTGCACGGGGGCAAAGGTGAACGGCAAAATCGTCCCCCTCGATTCCACGCTCGAACTGGGCGACGTCGTCGAGATCATCACCTCGCCGTCGAGCAAGGGCCCTTCGCGCGATTGGCTCAAATTCGTGCGTTCGCCCTCGGCGCGCGCCAAGATCAAGGCCTTCTACAAAAAGGCGATGAAGGAGGAGAACATCCGCCTCGGCAGGAGCCTCTTGGAGGAGGCCGCCAAAAAGAAGGGCTACACGCTGGCCGAACTTCTGACCCCCGAAAGTTTCAAAAAAATATCGGAAAAACTCTCCTTCGATACGCAGGACGAAATGTTCTCGGCCATCGGCTACGGGGCCATCTCCGTCAACCAGGTCTTTTTCAAACTCGTCGATTTCTTCAAGCGGGAATCGCCCGCCGTCATCACCCTCCAACCCTTCAAGGAGAAAAACGCAAGGGGCGCGGTCACCGTCAAGGGGATGTCGGGGCTCCTCGTGTCCTTTGCTGGGTGCTGTTCGCCCGTGCCGGGGGATGATATCGTGGGCTACGTCACGCGGGGGAGGGGCATCGTCGTGCACCGCAAGGATTGCCCCAACCTCAAAAACGCCGAAGCGGACCGCCTTCAACCCGCCGAATGGGTGGAGGGGGAGGAGGCGCAATTCCGCGCGGCCATCGTCGTCACCGCAAGCGATCAGGGCGCGGCGCTCGCCGCCATTTCCGCCTGCGTCAGCGAAATGAAACTCAACCTCATCTCCATCAACGGCCGTTACGAAAAGCAGGGCGACGCCGTCATCGAAGTCGTCGTCTCCTTAAAGGGAAAGGGGCAGATCGAGGGCCTTATCTCCAAGATCGCCGCGCGTTCGGGCATCCTCGGCGTGCACCGCCTCTCCAACTGAAAGAGAGGGGCTCCCGCTCCGCAAAAGGAGGGGGGCATGCCCCGTTTTTTGTGCAAACGGGGTCGGAAAAAGGGATAAAATGGATATCTACAAACTACAACCTGCGGGCTTTGCCGCAAATTGCTATCTCGTCACGGCGGACGGAAAAAGGGCGGTCGCCATCGACCCCTCCTCGCCCTCCGTTTTGGATGAAGCGAAGCGGCTCGGGCTCGAAATCGGGTGCGCCCTCCTCACGCACGGCCATTTCGATCACATCGGCGGGTGCGCCGCCCTCCGCCGCGCGGGCATTCGGGTGGGTTGCCTCGCCGCCGAAAGGCCTCTCGCGGAAGAGGGGGGCTCGGGCGCCCTCTTCGGGGTGGGAGTCCCTCCCTTTTCCATCGATTTCACCTTCGAAAACGGCCAAACGCTGTCGTTTTTCGGCCTTTCCTTCGAAGTGATCGCCACCCCGGGGCACACGGCGGGCAGTTGCTGTTTCCGCACGGAAAACGCCCTCTTCACGGGGGATACCCTCTTCGCGGGGGACTGCGGCAGGACCGATCTCCCCACGGGCAACGCGGCCCAAATGCGCAAAAGTCTCAAAACGCTGTTCGATTTGGAGGGAAACCTCGCTGTCTACCCGGGGCACGGCGAAAATACGAACCTGCGGAGGGAGCGTGGATGATCGCCTCGAATCTCGAATGGCTCGTTCCCGAACTCATGGACGTCGTCCGCCTCTTCGAGGGTGCGGAGGAGATGGAAATTTTCCATGAAGCGTCCAAAGAGGGGGACCTCTACCTCAACACATTCCAAACGGACGGCACGCGATCGGCCTTCTGCGACGCCGATACCGCCCGCACCCCCCTCGAAGAGAAGAGCCTCGTCAAGCGGTACGCCAAACTTTCGCTCTACCGTCTGCTCTCGGCGCGCTTCCAAAAGCAGTTGCCGTGGGGGTCGCTCACGGGCATCCGCCCCACGCGGCTCGCCTGTCAGGAGGCGGCCAAGCGGGGCGATTTCGCACCCCAGTTCCGCAATTTGGGGGTCTCTGAGGAAAATATTTCCCTCGTCGGGCGCGTTCTGGCGGCGCAGGAGGGCGTCAGGGAGCGCCGCGCGGGAAACTGCGATGTTTTCATCTCTCTGCCTTTCTGTCCCACCAAGTGCGCCTACTGTTCCTTTATCACGGCGCCCATCGCGGCCACGCGGCAGTATTTGCCCGCCTATCTTTGCGCCCTCGAAAGGGAGATCGCCGCGGCCGCGCCCCTCATTCAAAACCTGCGCTCGGTCTACATCGGCGGGGGCACGCCGTTCGCCCTCGATGCGCCCGATTTGGAGCGCGTCCTCGCCCTCGTCGCTTCCCTGCGCGCCAACGGTTGCGAGTACACGGTGGAGGCGGGACGGCCCGATACCTTCACCGAAGAAAAGTTGGAACTTTGCAAAAAATACGGCGTCACGCGCATCTGCATCAACGCGCAAAGTTTTTCGGACCGCACCCTCGCGGCCATCGGGCGCAAGCACACGGCGGCCGATCTCTACCGCGCCTTTGCAATGGCAAAGCCGTACGCGTTTTCGGTCAACTGCGATCTCATCGCGGGTCTTACGGGGGAGAGCCTTCAAGAGTTCGAGGGGAGCGTCGATGCGGCGGCCGCGCTCTCGCCCGAAAACATCACGGTGCACACGCTGTGCCTCAAAAAGGGGGCCAAACTCAAAGAGGAGACGGCTCGTCTGGCGGACGGGCTCCTTTCGGAGATGATCGCCTACTCCCGCGAAAAATTGACCGCCGCGGGGTACGAGCCCTATTATCTTTATCGGCAGAAGTACATGGCGGGCGCGCACGAAAACGTGGGCTGGACCAAGCCGGGCCGCGCCTGCATATATAATGTGGACGTCATGGAGGAGACGGCGGATAATCTTGCGTTCGGGGCGAACGCGGTTTCCAAGCGGGTGCGCGAGGAGGGAGGCACGCTCCGCATCGAGCGTTACGGTTCTCCCAAAGATATTCCCACCTATATTCAAAAAATAGAGAAGATCATCGAAGATAAAAACAAACTTTTCGCTTAATCGTATAAAGTGTATTTTTTAAGCCTTTCCTGCGCCGCGCGCCGTTTTTGCGGCGGACGGCGCGAAACGCGCCCCGCGAATCTATCGCGGGGCGCGTTTTTCCATGTTCCGAAATGTTTTTTCATCCCGATCGATGCCGCCCCCCCCCCTATGGGGCGCAAAGGGGGGTCAAAGGCTGTTCAAAAAGTCGTTCAAAAGTTGTTTTTGGGCGGGGGTGAGGGCGGCAAGTTTATCGGCGGCGGGCGCGTCGTTCTTTTTCGTGGAGAAAAATTCTTCGATGGTAATTCCCAACCCCCAGCAGATGTTGTCGATGTATTCGATCGTCGGGTTTTTTTCGCCGCGCTCCAACTGATAGATATAGGTGGGGGAAACGCCCGCCTGATACGCCAAAGCGTTTTGCGTCAGTTTTCTCTCTTCCCGCAGTTCCCGTATCCGTTTTGCAACGTCATGTCGATCCATAAATTCATTCCGCCTTTCTCACTTTGGTTATAGTTTACGCACTTTTCGGCCCATATTCTCTAAACTATCGTGTTGACAAATGAAAACTATCGTGTTATAATTTTAACACTATAATTTTAACGCGAGGAAAAAATGGCAACCGAAACTTTGAGGAACGCTCGGAGGAACAAAGCGGACGAATTTTACACCCGACTGCCCGATATCGAGGCGGAATTGAAGCATTACAAGGAGCAACTTGCGGGAAAAATCATATTTTGCAACTGCGACGACCCCTACGAGAGCAATTTTTTCAAATATTTTGCGATGAACTTCAACTTCTTGGGGCTCAAAAAACTCATTGCGACCTGTTACGATACCTCTCCCGTTGCCTATACCCAACTTTCTCTCTTCGACGACGGAAAGCGGGTCCCCAACGCCAACCGCCGCGCTTATAAAATCGAGATCGCGGAGGTCGCCGACTACAACGGCGACGGCGCGGTCGACCTCAGCGATATCGAGTGGCTCTTGCAGAACGGAAAAAACACCCTCTCCCTCTTAAAGGGGAACGGCGATTTTCGCTCCGCGGAGTGCGTGGAACTTCTGAAAGAGGCGGATATCGTGGTGACCAACCCGCCGTTTTCCCTCTTCCGCGAGTACGTGGCGCAACTCATGGAGTACGGAAAGAAGTTCCTCATCATCGGGAATAAGAACGCCATAACGTATAGAGGAATTTTTCCGTTGATAAAAACACAGCAACTATGGCTCGGTTACCGCAACATCAATGCGGATATGTGGTTTGTGGTACCGGAGAATTATAAGTATGAAAAAATCTTAGACGGAAAGAGGGTCAAACACATCATGGGCTGTTGGTTTACGAATTTGGATACGAGCAAGCGGCACGAAGTATTGCCCCTCTACAAGCAATATTCCCCCGAAGAATATCCGAAATACGATAATTACGACGCGATCGAAGTCGGAAAGACTTCGGATATTCCTTATGATTATGACGGCGTGATGGGCGTCCCCATCACTTTCCTCGATAAATATAATCCGGACCAATTCGAAATTATCGGAGCCACAGAGAGCGAAGGGCAAGGCTTTTCTTGCGGATTGTGGGATGAAACAAGCAGAGTTGCACAAGCGGTGGTGCAAGGGAAAAAGAAATTCAAACGACTTTTCATCTGCCAAAGGAGAAAATAAATGAAAATAGAACTGCATGAGATCTCGGTCGGCGAGATCGCAAAGGGCTATGCGGATAACGCCGAGGAGGGGGTCGTGGGCTACGGCGGCAAACTCAACATCCGCCCCAAGTATCAGCGCGAATTCGTCTACGACAACGAAAAGCGGAACGCCGTCATCCAAACCATCGTAAAGGGCTTTCCGCTCAACGTGATGTATTGGGCCCGGAACGCGGACGGCAGTTTTGAGGTGTTGGACGGCCAACAGCGTACAATTAGTTTCTGCCAATATGTGGCGGGCGATTTTTCCGTCGGGAGCCGCGGCTTTCACAATTTGACCGAACCCGAACAGAAGCGCATTTTGGAATATAAGGTGCTCGTCTACTTCTGCGAGGGGGACGAGGACGAAAAACTCGCGTGGTTTCGCATCATCAACATCGCGGGGGAAAAACTCACCGAACAGGAACTGCGCAACGCAACGTACACGGGCCCGTGGCTCACCCACGCAAAGTCGATTTTCAGCAAGTCGGGCTGTGCCGCCTATCTTCTCGCTAAGGACTATGTAAACGGCTCTCCCATCCGGCAGGAATTTTTGGAGACGGCGCTCGATTGGATGGGGAAGAGCCTCCGCCTCGGCGCGGGCAAGCGGGAGCCCGACGCGCACATCAAGGATTATATGGCGTTGCGCCAGCACGCGCCCGATGCAGACGAACTGTGGACCTATTTTCGCAATGTCATCGAGTGGGTGAAACGCACCTTTGTAACATACCGCAAGGAGATGAAGGGGATCAATTGGGGCGCGCTGTACGACGAGTTCCACGGGCAGACCTTCGACACCGCGGCGTTGGAGGAAAGGATCGCCGCACTCATGGCGGATGACGACGTAACGAACAAGAAGGGGATCTATGCCTATGTGCTCACGGGGCGGGAAAAGTTTTTGAACATCCGCGCCTTCACGGAGAGCCAAAAGCGGCAGGCGTACGAGCGGCAGGGCGGCGTCTGTCCCTACTGCGTCAGGGAGGGGCGCGCAAAGACGCACTACGCGCTCGGCGAAATGGAGGGCGACCACATCACGCCGTGGTGCGAGGGGGGCAAGACCTCGGCGGAGAACCTGCAAATGCTGTGCAAGGAGCACAACCGCACCAAAAGCGCCCGCTGACCGCCTCCCCAAGCCC
>CANQAZ010000003.1 GCA_947589555.1 uncultured Clostridia bacterium
CGGAAATCTTTTGCCCATTTCCCATCTCTATGCGGAGGGCCCGTACGATGCGGGCCTGTTCGGCTATGCCTGCCGCATCGCCGTCTATGACGTGCGCCTCGCCGAGCCCCATGTCCTCTCCCGTTTGCCCGCCTCCTTTGCGGAAAGTTTCGGCGTCGGCGCGGGGGCGCTCATCGGCACGAGCAAGAACGCCCGCGCGATCGCGAACTGTCAGGTTTTCCTCGGCGCGGAGGGGAGCGGGTACGCCGCCGACCTCTTCCGCGTGGCCGCGGAGGGCTATGCGGGCGGGCTCATCGGGCTCAGCGCGGGGGATAACGTCGTGCAGAGTTCGGCGTCCGTCTATACGGGCAACGCGGACGGGAGCACCCGCTATGCGGGCGGGCTCATCGGGCGCATGGAGGGGGGCAGTGTGGCCGATTGCTATGCCGCGGGGCTCCTTTCGGGAGTGCGCGCGGGCGGGCTCGTCGGGCTCGTTGCGGAGGGCGAAGGGGCCTCGGGCGGCGTTTGCCGGATCGGGGCGAGTTACTCGGCGGGACACATCGAATTTGCACAGACGGGCGCCGCGGGGCTCGCGGGGGAGATCTCCCTCACGGGCACGGCGCTCGCCATCGAAGGAAATTATTGCGCCGTCATCTACGGAAGAGAGAGCGAAGCGTGGGACGGCGGCGTTCCCGTCTACGGCACCTTCGAGGGGGACGGCTCGCTGTGGCTCCTCCCCGCGGAGGGAGGCTCGGGTTGCGCCGTCGCCGACGGAAAAAATTATTTCTTCCCCCAAATCGGCGTCGGGTATGCGGATAGCGCCTATTTGCAGGGTGTCCGCGGCGCGGCGGAAACCTTCCGCGAGGACTTGATTTCCGCTTCTTCCGACGGGGCGGCCCTCACCCGCGCGGCCGAGGCCTTTCTCGAAGCCGCGGGCGGCGACGGGAGCGAAAGGCTCGGTGCGGAGGGCGTCGCGGTCCGTCTCCTCGCCGCGCTCGGCGCGGGAAGCGGGGCGCAAGCGGCCGCGGACGACAGCATCGCCGCGCTCGGCCAAGTACTCGGCGAGGGATGGGAGGGGCACGATTCGGGCCGCCGCATCTATTCCGCCGCGGAACTCCGCGCCCTTTGCTCGGCGGAAGGGGATGGGGGGAACGCCATCCATACCGACTTTGTTTGCGACTACGCGGAGGTTGCGGAATATGCCGGCTCCGCGCAATCACTGCTCAAAGATCCCACTTACGGGGACGGTACGGCGGGGGACGGCGGAGGCGGCCATTACTACGTCGATTCCGACCACGGCGTCTATAACAACGTCGTTCCCTATTCCGAAAGGGGAGCGGAGACGAAATTTTATTGCTATCTCATGCTCCGCGGCAGGGGAGTCGCCCGCGCCGACGGGGAGGCGGAGGCCGAAGGGGTGCTCACCCATTACGGCGATTGGCTGACGGCTTCGCTCATCTGTCCCGATCCCGCGGGGCACAACTACCACACGGAGCCCGCGGGCGGGGAGGTGGCGCCGTGAAGAGAATGAAACGCTTTGCGCAGAAGGGCGCTTCCATCGCCATTGCGCTCGTCATCTTCCTCCTGCTGTCGCTCGGCGGCGCGACCGCACTCACGATGGCTTCGGCCAACGCGGGGAGGTATTCCCATGCGGATGAAAACAGGCAAGCCTATTACACCGTTTCCTCCGCGGCCCTGCTCATGGCCGACTTGCTCGACGGGATGACCTACCGCTCGGCGGCCGCCGAACAGACCTATCTTTGCGAAACGATCTACCGCGAGGACGGCGAAGGGGGGCCGCAACGCGTAACGAAGGAAACGTACGCCCTCAACTTCCTCGACGGCGACGCCTATGACGCCGAAAAGGGCTATCCCCTGATCGGGGCGGCGGAAAGAGCGGGCGTTCTCACCCTGCCCGCGCGGGGGGAGGAAGGCGCGGACGCGGAGAGGCAGGCGTTGGAGAAGAGCACCCTTTTGGGGGCCATCCGCGCGCGGTGCGACGAGGTCGTTCCCTACCGCTCCGTCCCGCAGACGTGGTACGCCGCCGCGGACGGGAGCGGAAAGACTTCCGCGGAGGGATTTATGCCGGCGGCAGATCTCACCTTCTCCTTCACCGTGCGCACGGAGGCCGAGGGCTTCGAAGAGGTGACCGCGACGCTCGCGATGGGCGCCGATTACGATTTGCTCTTCACGTTCGCGCTCAAAGAGGGCGAGACCGTGGTGTTTGCGGCGAGTTTTTCGTGGGCGGCGACGGTGGACGAGGCGATCGAAGAGGGAGAGACGAGGCGCACCTATACGGAGAGCGGGGAAGTCTTTTCGATCGAAACGGTGCGCTCCGCCGTTACGACGGTGACTTGGAACAAGGCAAACGTGACCTTTATGCAAGGGGAGGGGGCCTGACATGGGAATGAGAAGAAAAAAACGGCGCTCCGTGCGGGGCGAATCCTTTGTGGAATTGCTCATAGCCGTGCTCATCGTCGCCTTCGGTTGCGCCATCATCGCAACGATGTTTGCCGTTTCGCTGGGGCTCAACAAGGGGGCGCGGGAAAAGGACGACGAATATTACCGCACCCTCACCGAAATGGAGCAGGGCTTGCCGACTGGGGAAAAGGCGCCCGTCGAAATCGACGACGGCTCGGGCTCCGAAAACGGGAAGATCACCGTGGAGACCGAACTCTACGGCGAAGGCGGTCTCTTTTCGTACCGGAAGGAAGGGGAATAGCGTGAAAAAGCGGCTTTTCAACCGAAAAGGGCTCACTCTTGCGGAGATGCTCGTCTGCGTCGCCCTCCTCGTCGTATTCGTTTCGATGGCGGCGGTGGGCATGACGGGGCTCTTCGGCTCCGGCGAGCAGATGGCGGCGGCCTCCAAAGCGGCCGTCCTCGGCGCGGACGCGCTGGACGCGGTGGCGGGGGAACTCCGCCTCGGCGAAAATTTCAGCGGCGGCGGGGACGCCGTCTCCTACCGGAGCGCCTTCTACGGCGAGGGCTGTACCATGACGGTGGAGGAGGGACGGCTGGTCGTTTACCGCACCGAAGAGGGCGTAGACGGGAAGGGAGAGCCTGCCGTCATGCGGCAGACGTATTATCCCGTGGGCGAGTCCGATTACGGGGATGTGACGATCGGCTCCCTCACCTTTACGATGGGGGAAAACGGGGCCATCGGCGTCGCCCTCGCCGTTGCGGGCCCGGACGGAAACACGCTGTGGAGCAATCAAACGACGGTCGTTCCGCTCTCCGAAAAACTCGAATAACGGGCGAAAAAACGGGCTTTTTTTGCACATTTACAGCGGAAAACGCGGGGAAAGAAAGTTTCTTTTTACGAGAAATCGGCGCGAAAAGGGAAAAATCGGCGATACGCATGCAATTCTCCTTGCCTTTTCGGGAGAAATGCTTTATAATATCAATCAACTCTTCGTTTTCCGCGCGCGTAACGCGCGACGGAGTTGCGGACGGAGGGACTTTGAGAGGAAACGACGATGGTGGTGAATGCAACTCTCCTCATGGGGCGGGCGATCGAATGGAATGTCTCTACGGCAGTCCTCGTTGCCATTTTCGCCCAGATCGTGCTGGCGGCCGCCGCGCTGGGGATCTTTCTTTTTCTTACTCACCGTAAGAAGGCGCTGTTGGAGAAGGAAAACGCTTTCGGCGGCTATGTTGCGCTCGCCAAAAAGGAGCGCAACCTCATCGGCATTTCGCTGGATACCTCTTCCGTGAAGCGGGAATTCCGCGCGGGAGAGGCATTTGATTCCGAAGGCCTTTTGGTGACGGCGCGCTACGACAAAGAGCCCTCGGCGGAACTCCTCGAAGAGGGATACGCCGTGGAAGCCCCCTCTATGGAGGAGAGCGGCGAACGGCAGGTCGTCGTCCGCTACGGCGGATTTACCGCAAGTTATTTCATCACGGTCTTGCGCGATCTCTTTCCCGCGGAAGAGGAACGCCGCCCCATCGCCATCGATCTGGACTTGCGCTCGGTGCGCACTGAATTTACCGTGGGGGATATTTTCGATTGCTCGGGGCTCGCCGTGACGGCGCACTATGCGACCGCTCCCTACGAACAGCCCGTCGCCGATTACACCTGCGACGTGCCCGACCTTTTGGCGGCGGGCATCAAGGAGGTCGTCGTCCGCTACATGGGGCTCTCCTACGTCTATCCCGTCACCGTGACGGCGCCCGACGAGGAACCGCCCGTCTACGGCGTGGAGGAAGCCTTCTACGCGGAGGCGCCCGCGGCCGTGGAAGTTGCTGAGGAAGAGATCGCGGAGGAAATCGCGGCGGAAGCGCCCGCGGCCGAACGGGGCGAACCGTTCCCTGCGGAGGGCGCCGCGGAGGAGGGGAGCGTGCTCCGTTACGAGCGCAGTTTCACCGCGCGGGTCATCCAATCGGACGAGGAGACCAAGCGGCGCTACAATCTCATCAAAAACGAACTTCTCTCTTATGAAAACGTCAAGGGGCGCATGAGTTGGCGGAAGGAGACCTTCCGCGCGGGCGGCGGAAATGTTGCGCGGCTCGGCTTCCGCGGCAACATCCTGTGCCTATATCTGCCGCTGGATCCCGCGGAGTTTGCGGGCTCCCGTTACAAGGTGGAACAAGCGTCGGAGGGCAATCCGGGCGAAAAACTGCCCTGCCTCTTCCGCATCAAAAACGAAAAAAGGGCGCGCCTTGCCTGTGAACTCATCGCCAGAGTGATGGGGGAACGCGGCGCGAAAAAGGGGGAGCGCCCCGCGCAGGACTACGCTCCTCCCTACGAGACGACCGAACAACTTTTGGGCAAGGGACTGATCCGCGCCGTCTTGCGCGGCAGGGTGGACGGCAGTCTGTTTGCCGATAACGAAAACGAAGAAGGCGGGTCAGAGCAGTGACGGCACAAAAACGACATTCGCGGGAGAGGATCCTCATTGTAGACGATTCCGAAATGAACCGCTCCATCCTCGCCGACATGCTTGCGGATGAATTCGACGTCACCGAAGCGGTGGACGGCGAGGAGGCGTTGGAGATCCTCGCAAAGGAAAAGGACGCCTTCTCTCTGGTGCTCCTCGATATCGTGATGCCCCGCAAGGACGGCTTCGACGTGCTCGCCGAAATGAACCGCACCAACCTCATCGAAGATCTCCCCGTCGTCATGGTGTCCGCGGAGACGGCTTCCGCGCAGATCGAACGGGCCTACGAACTGGGCGCCACCGACTTCATCATGCGCCCCTTCGATGCCTTCATCGTCCACCGCCGCGTGCTGAACACCATCTTTCTCTACGTCAAACAGCGCAAACTCCTCGGCATCATCGAGGCGCAGATCGCGGAAAAGGAGCAGAACAGCGCCCTGATGGTGGATATTTTGAGCCACATCGTGGAATTCCGCAACGGCGAAAGCGGGCCGCACATCCGCAATGTGCGCATCATCACCGATATTTTGCTCCGCAAACTCCTCCGCAAGACGGACCGCTATGCCCTTACGGAGAGGGACGTTTCCGCCATCATCATGGCGTCGGCCCTGCACGACATCGGCAAGATCGGCATTGACGATAAGATCCTCAACAAGCCCGGACGGCTGACGAAGGAGGAGTTTGCGGCCATGCAGAAGCACACCCTCATCGGCGCGAACATGCTGGAAGGGCTCTCCTCCCACTCGGGCGATCTCCTCGTGCGGCGGGCCTATGAAATTTGCCGCTGGCACCACGAACGGTGGGACGGCGGAGGCTATCCCGACGGGCTGAAAGGGGACGATATCCCCGTTTCGGCGCAAATCGTGGCCCTTGCGGACGTGTACGACGCCCTCACGAGCGAACGGGTGTATAAGTCGGCGGTCCCCCCCGAAGAGGCGAAGGAGATGATCCTCGCCGGCAAGTGCGGCGCCTTCAATCCCCTCCTCGCCGAGTGCCTCGTCGAAGAATTCGACCAGATCCGCGGGGCGCTCGCAAAGGACGGGGCGCAGATGGAATCGCACCGCGAAGTGCGCAATTACGCCGATGCGGCGATCTATCCGAAGGGGACGGGCGTTTCCGAGCGCACGCTGAAACTCCTCGATTACGAGCGTATGAAGTACAATTTCTATGCCGAACTCACCGAGGAGATCCAATTCGAATATCTGATCGAAGAAAAAATTCTGAAACTTTCGCCGAGCGGCGCAAAGCGGCTCGGGGTGGAGCAGGAACTCGCCGACCCCGCCCGCGATCTGCGCCTGCAAACCCAACTCGGCATCGGGTGGTACGAACGGCTGATGGAGCACGTGCGCGCCACGTCGCCCGCCCTCCCCGAATTCCGTCACGAATGCCAGTTGCGGATCGGGGGCGAACTCCGTTGGTACAACATCATCGTGCGCACCTTCTGGACGGACGGGGACGTGCCCGTCATCGAGAGCGTGATTGGGAAGGCGGTGGATATCCACGATACCCACGTCGCCATGACCGAACTGAAAGAAAAATCCATCCGCGATCCCCTCACCGGCCTTCTGAACCGCGAAGGGGTGAGCGAACAACTTCCCCAAAAACTTGCGGCGTTCCCCGAACGCAAATTCGCGCTCGCCGTGTTCGATATCGATTTTTTCAAAAAAGTGAACGATGTATACGGTCATCTCTTCGGCGACAAAGTGCTCTGCGAGGTGGCGGAGCGGCTCGTCCACAGCACGCGGGTGCACGACCTCTGCGCGCGCATCGGCGGCGACGAATTCCTCATCGTGTTCGATTACGAGGGGGATATCCGTAGCATCATCGCGCGCGTCTTTAAGTCGCTCTGCGGCAAGGTGGAGGACTTCGACGTGACGGTGAGCATGGGCGTCGTGGAGATGACGGACGAGACGCAGGATTACGAGGACTTGTTCCGCAAGGCGGATATTGCCCTCTATGCTTCCAAGCAGGGCGGCCGCGCGAATTATCATTTTTATGACGACTCGATGGGGGACGGCGTGCCCCACCGGGAGGGTTAAGGGAGAAAGATATGACCATCGAAGAATGTTACAAAATGCTCGGCGGGGACTACGCCGATGCGATCGGCCGGCTCAGGAGCGAACGTTTGGTGTGTAAATTCGTGCTCAAATTTCCCTCGGACGGGAGTTACGATCTGCTTTTGCGCTCCCTTTCGGAGCAGAACAGCGAGGAGGCATTCCGCGCGGCGCATACCATCAAGGGCATGTGCCAGAACCTCGCCTTTACCGCGCTTGCGAATTCTTCGTCGGTGATGACGGAACTTCTCCGCAAGGGCGACCTCAAAGGCGCGGAACAATATCTGTCCGTCGTGAGCGCCGATTACGAGCGCACGGTGCGGGCGATCGAAGGATTCGGCAGGAGCACGGCAGGAGCGTAACAAGCGGGACGCGCGCCGAGGGAAACGGGGCGCGGCGGGCGGTAAGCCATTCACGGGAGAGAAGCGCATGGCGGAACAGAAAGAAACAAAACGGAAGGGTTGGCACAGAACCAAGAACTTGTTCTTCGGCGAGAGCAGTATGCTGGCGACGACAATTTTGATCGCCGTCATCATTGTGAGTTTTCTCGCCGCCTATTTCGGGTGCGACAAGATCGCCCGCGACCGCGGAATGAACCAGTTTGAGGATGCGGCGAATACGGTGATCGACCAGATCAACTCCAAATTCGAACGGGACGGCGAAGTGCTCGAATCGATGGCGGAAATTTTGGCCGAGTCGGAGGCGTTTGCGGACAATACGGTCAACGAGGACGCCTTGCTCGATTCCCTGCGGGAACTCAAACCGTTGCGTCAGACGATGAATCTCCGCATCCTGTTGCCCAACGACCTCATTTACCTCCCCGACGAACTTACGTTGCCGGCGACCGCCCATTTCGATTTCGAGACGGAGCGCGCCCACGATAAGCACATTTCGCACCGCTTCGAGAGCGCGCGCGAGGGCTACGAGGGGACCCAACTCATCGCCCACTTCGTGCCCATCGTGAAAAACGGAGAAAAGGTCGCCCTCCTCTACGGCGTGACGGTGCTTTCGCAACTTCCCTCCATGCTCCGCACCGACAACATCTACAATTCCAACGCGAGCGTCATGATCTTCGACGTCAAAAACGAAGGGCATGCGACCATCATGGATACGTTGAACGGCACGGTGACCGATCCCGAGACGGGGGCGCGGCGGTACGATCCCTCCTACCGTCTGCAATCGTTTGAAGATTTCGGCGTGCGCGATACGGGCGGCAAATCCTGGGGCGAGGTGACGGAGGATATCTTCTCCAAAAAATCGGGCTATACGCAGGTGAAGTCGCCCACGACGGGCGAATGGCTCTGCTTTTACTATGCGCCCGCCCGCGGGGTGGTGGCGGACCAGTGGGAGATCTGCATTTCCGTGCCCGCTTCGGTCGCGTTCGGCGATGTGGAACTCATCGGCATCGTGTTCATCATCGTCGGCATCGTCTGCCTCGTCGCCTTCCTCGCCTACGTCGTTTGGATGCACCACATCGCGAAAAAGACGGTGCAAAAGACGGTGGAGCGCGCCGTGCTCGAAGAAAAATTGCACAAGGCGGAGGCGGCGGAACACGCAAAGACCATCTTCCTCTCCAACATGTCCCACGATATCCGCACGCCCATGAATGCCATCCTCGGCTTTGCGGCGCTGGCGGAGACCAACCTCGATAATCCCGAGCGCGTACAGGATTACCTCAAAAAGATCCTCTCCTCGGGCAACCACCTCCTTTCGCTCATCAACGATATCCTCGATATGAGCCGCATCGAGAGCGGAAAACTCAACATCGAAGAAAAACCCTGCAACATTTCGGATATTTTCCGCGATATGCGCAACATCATCCAGACGCAGATGAAGAGCAAACAACTCAACTTCTACATGGATACGCTCGATATCGTGGACGAAGATATCTTCTGCGATAAACTGCACATCAACCAAGTGCTGTTGAATCTCTTGTCCAACGCCATCAAATTCACTCCCGTGGGCGGGTCCGTCTCCCTCGTCATCCGCCAAAAGACGGGTGCCCCGACGGGCTACGGCGCCTACGAGATCCGCGTGAAGGATACGGGCATCGGCATGAGCGAAGAATTTGCGGCCCGCATCTTCGAGCCCTTCGAACGGGAGCGCACGTCCACCGTGAGCGGCATCCAGGGCTCCGGTCTCGGCATGGCGATCACCAAGAGCATCGTCGATACGATGGGCGGGACCATCGAAGTCAAAACGGAGAAGGGGAAGGGGAGCGAATTTATCATCAACCTGCAATTCCGCCTGCAATCGGAGCGCAAATTCGTGGAGGTCATCAAGGAACTCGAAGGGCTCCGCGCCCTCGTCGTGGACGACGACTTCGATACGTGCGACAGCGTTTCCAAGATGCTCGGCCGCATCGGCATGCGCCCCGAATGGACCCTCTACGGCAAGGAAGCCGTTCTGCGCGCCCGCCAGGCTTCGGAGACGGGGGACGAATTTTCGGTCTATATCGTGGATTGGGTCATGCCCGATCTGAGCGGCTTTGAGATCGTCCGCGAGATCCGCAGGATCGCGGGGGACGATGTGCCCATCATCGTCATCACGGCGTACGACGTTTCGGCCATCATGGAAGAGGCGAAGGACATCGGCATTTCGGCCTATTGCAACAAGCCCATCTTCCTTTCCGAACTCCGCGATACGCTCGCTTCGGCGGTCGAATCGGGCAACGCGGCAAAGGATCCTTCTTCCGCGGCCATCGCCTCGGAGGAGGACATCGAAATGTTCACGGGCAAGCGACTCCTCCTCGTGGAGGACAACGAACTCAACCGGGAGATCGCGGAAGAGATCTTGCGGGAGAGCGGATTCGACGTGGAGGAGGCGGAGAACGGCGCCATCGCCGTCGAAAAGGTGTCGGCCTCCGCCCCGGGATATTACGACCTCGTGCTCATGGACATCCAGATGCCCGTGATGGACGGCTACGAGGCGACGATGAAGATACGCGCGCTCGAAAACAAGGCGCTCGCCTCCGTGCCCATCGTGGCGATGACGGCCAACGCCTTTGACGACGACCGCAAAAAGGCGGCGGACTGCGGCATGAACGCGCACGTCGCAAAGCCCATCGATATCAAACAACTCATGAAGGTGCTCAAAGAGCATCTTGCGGGGAAGGAATAAAACGCGGAGTTCCGCAAGGGAGAAAGGGAGATGGAATATCTACGGTTAGGCGATATTCTCGTCCATAACGGGGCGATCACGCAACAGCAACTCGACCACGCCCTCGAATTGCAAAAGACGAGGCACGAACGGCTGGGGACCATTCTGATCGAAGAGGGCATCATCAACGAACAACTCCTCATCGAAACGCTTGAAACCCAACTCGGCATCGACTTCATCGACCTTTCCAAAGTGCACATTCCCGTGGAACTCGCCGCGTTGGTGCCCAAAAACATCGCACAGAGGAACGGCGTGGTGCCCGTCCGCCTGAACAGGGACGAACTCACCATCGCCATGTCCGACCCGCTCAATTTCGTCGCCCTCGAAGAGGTGCGTACGGCGACCCGCAAGCGCGTTTTACCCAAGATCGCGACCCTCGCCGCCGTCAACAAGGCGATCTCCACCCTCTACGGGAACGAGGGCGTCGCGCGGGCCATTGAGGAGATGCGGAGCGATTCCGCCTCCCGCGAGCCCGTCCTGCCCGCCCGTCCCCGCACCGAGGAGGTCTCGGAGGAGGCCGGCCAGCAATCGGCGCCCACGGTCCGCCTCGTCAATTCCATTTTGGAGCGGGCCGCCCTCGAACGCGCGAGCGACGTGCACATCGAACCCCGCGCGGAGGAGGTCGTCGTGCGCATGCGTGTGGACGGAAAACTGCGCACGGTGCTCACCGTGCCCGACGATTTGAAGCGCACCGTCGTTTCCCGCCTCAAAATCATGGGCGGTATGGATATCGCCGAATCGCGCGTCCCGCAGGACGGCAGGGCCAACGTGCTCGTCAAGGGGCACAGCATCGATCTGCGTATGTCCACCATTCCCGCCATGTACGGGGAGAAGGTCGTCATCCGCCTCCTCGATAAATCCGCCCAGTTGATGAGCGCGCAGGCGATCGGACTGGAAGGGGAAAACCTCGATAAATACAACCGCCTGCTCGCTTGCGCGCACGGCATGGTGCTCATCGTCGGTCCCACGGGCTCGGGGAAATCTTCCACCATGTACACGATGATCCGCTCCCTCAACACCGATGAAGTAAACCTCGTCACCCTCGAAAACCCCGTCGAGTATGACATAGAGGGAGTCACGCAGGTGCAGATCAACGAAAAAACGGGCATGACGTTTGCAAACGGGCTCCGCGCCGTGTTGCGGCAGGACCCCGATATCATCGCGGTCGGCGAGATCCGCGACAGCGAAACGGCGGAGATCGCCGTCCGCTCCGCCATCACGGGGCACCTCGTGCTCTCCACCGTGCACACGGGCGACGCGCTCTCCGCCATCGACCGCCTCGTGGATATCGGCGTTGCGCCCTACCTCATTTCGGACGCGCTGAACGGCATCATTTCCCAACGCCTCGTGCGGCGCATCTGCCCGCACTGCAAGGAGGCCTATATCCCCTCGCCCGAGGTGCGGGAGATGCTCGGCTATCAAAAGAGCGGCCCCGTGCACTTCTACCGCGGAAAGGGATGCCCGCAGTGCTATCACACGGGATATATCGGCCGTACGGCGGTCTTTGAGATCCTCATTCTCGATAAAGAATTCAAGCATGCCATCGTAGAGGGCAAACACGTCGCCCATCTTGAAAAATGTATCCGGAACGGCACCTTTAAGCCTCTCGCGGAGGATTGTCTGCGGCTCGTGCTCGCGGGCGTGACTTCTGCCGAGGAGGCGCTCGGCGTGCTCAATTCCACCATCCAATAAAAAGGAGGACCGATATGGCGGTCGAACTCGGTGCGCTCATCGCACAGGCAAAAAATTACGGGGCTTCGGACGTTCATCTCGTCTGCGGCCTCCCTCCCCGTATGCGCGTTGACGGCGAACTGGTTGGCTTCGGGAACGACATTCCGCCCCTCACGGCCGCTGACTGCGAGGCTTACGCGCGCAAGACCGCGGGCGAAGAGTACGCGAAAATCGAAAAAACGGGGGAGTTGGACCTCGCCGTGACCTTTGGGCGCATCCGTTGCCGCATCAATCTCTTCCGCCGCCAGGGCGCCGTATCCGCGGCGATCCGCCTCCTTTCGGATGATATTCCGCCCATGATCGCCCTCGGGCTTCCGTCCGCGGCCGAAAAATTGCCCTCTTTGAAGAGAGGGCTCGTGCTCGTGACGGGGGAAACGGGATCGGGAAAATCCACGACGCTCGCCTCCATCCTCGATTGCATCAACCGCACGCGCCGCGGGCACATCATCACCCTCGAAGACCCTATCGAATACCTTCATAAGCCCGTCAATTGCGTCATCAACCAGCGCGAGATCGGCGCGGATACCCAAAGTTATTCTACCGGCCTCCGCGCATGCCTGCGCGAGGACCCGGACGTCATCCTCATCGGGGAAATGCGCGACCTCGCCACGGTGGAAACGGCGCTGACGGCGGCGGAGACGGGCCACCTCGTATTTGCCACTTTGCACACCAATTCCGCGCCCGATTCCATCGACCGCATCGTGGACGTATTCCCCGAAATGCGGCAGAGGCAGATCAGGATGCAACTTTCCACGACCCTCCAAGCCGTGCTTTCCCAACAACTTGTGCCGCGAAGGACGGGCGGTCGGGTGGCGGCGTGCGAATTTATGGTGGTCACGCCGGCCATCCGCAACCTCATAAGGGAGGGCAAAACGCCGCAGATCGCCGGCTCTATGGCAACTTCCGCGGCGGAGGGCTCGGTGACGATGGACCAATCCCTCGTCGCACTCTACCGCAAACAGATCATCTCGGCCGACGTCGCCCGCAGTGCGGCGCACGATTTGGATTATATCCGCAAGTACATCGTTTGATTTCCGGAAAGAAAAAGAGGGCGGAAAACCCGCGGAAATCGAAAAAAGGAGGTCGCATGCAGACATTCAAATACCGCGCGGTCGCAGAGGACGGCTCCAAAGTCGTCGGCGAGATCGAAGCGTACGACGAATTTGAAGCAATCGGCGAGATCCGCAAGACGTATGCGGTCGTCGAATCCATCAAACCCGTCCGCAAGGGGCGGCGGCACATCGATTTCAACGAGCCGCTTTGGGTCAGCAACCGCACGCTTGCGCTCACCGCGAACCAATTTTACATCATGCTCCGCTCGGGCCTTTCGATGACGCGCACGATAGAAGTCATCGCGGGGCAGAGCGGCGATAAACTCATGCGGCGCATTCTGCGCGCCTGCGCCGAGGACGTTTCCGCCGGATTTTCGCTGGCGGACAGCCTCGAAAAAAACGGCAAAAAAATCCCCGCGGTGTTCATCGAAACGGTGCGCGCGGGCGAGGAATCGGGCACGTTGGAACAATCCTTCCGCAACCTCGAAACCTACTATTCCCGCGCCAACACGACCAATAAAAAAATCCGTTCGGCACTCACCTATCCCGTCATCGTTTTGGTGCTCGCGGTCATCGTCATCGCCATCGTGATGGTCGTGCTCGTTCCCACCATGACAAAGACGTTGCAATCGATGGGGAGCGATCTGCCCGTCATCACCCGCATCCTCATCGCCGTTTCGGACTTCTTCGCCCATTGGGGATATATTCCCCTCATCGTCATCGTGGCGGTCGGGCTCGGGCTGTATTTTTACGGCAAGACGGAGAACGGCAAACTGGCGTTTTCCAGAATGCGCCTGAAACTGCCCATCATCGGAAAGATCTCCCGTTGCAACGCGGCCGCGCAGACGGCAAACACGCTCGCGACCCTTCTCGCCGCGGGATTGCCCGTCACGCGTGCGCTCGGCATCGTGAGCCGCGTGGTGAGCCTGAGGTGCGTGGGAAAGGAACTCGGCGAGGCAATCGCCAAGTTGGAAGGGGGCATGAGCCTCGGCGAGGCCCTCTCTTCCTCCAAATATTTGCCCCCCATGCTCGTTGAAATGATCACGGTGGGGGAGACCTCGGGCATGCTCGAAGAGACGCTCCGCACCATCGGGCGCTATTACGACGACGAGGCGACTTCCGCTTCCGACCGCGCGCTGGGCATCCTCGAACCCGCCATCACCATCGTGCTCGGCGTCATCATCGGCGCCATCGTCATCGCCATCTATTTGCCCATGTTCTCCATGTCCTCGGGCGCGGGGCTTTCGGGCAGACCCTAACGGCTATCACGCCGCGCCAATTTGCGGCGTTCGGAATAAAATTTTTTGCAAGGAGATATGAAATGTTGAAAAGAGCAAGAAAGGGTTTCACCTTGACGGAACTTCTGATCGTCGTCGCGATCATCGCAGTCCTCACCGCCATCGCCGTTCCGATCCTCGTCACCACGCTCGGCAGCGCGGAGGACGCCCGCGACGAGGCCAATATCCGCGCCGTAAGATCGGCCGGGGTCGCCCGCATCATCGATATCGATAAAAGCGATAAGACGAGCGAGGACTATAAGGCCGTCTATGACGATAAGGGCAACATGTACCAGTACGTCATCGTAACGGCTACGGTGGACGACCAGGGGACCATTAGCGAGTTGAAACTCGAAAAATACGTCGAAGAGACCTACAAAGATACGGCGAATACGGTGGACGGCAACGGCAAAGTGACCGCGCTCATCACGGTGCTCGACTGGAACGCCGCGACCGGCGGTTGATCGGAAGCCACGGCGGGCGTCATGTCGATTCGGTTGCCGCTTGCGGCGGATATCTACATAGCCGTTCTTCTCTTCTGCTTCGGCGCGTGCATGGGGAGTTTTTTGGCCTGTGCCGCGGGCCGCTATGTGCGCAGAGAGAGCGTCTTGCGCGGCAGGAGCCGCTGTGATTCGTGCGGCGCCACTCTTCGGTTTTTCGATCTGATCCCCATTTTCAGTTACCTCTTTTTGCGGGGGAGGTGCCGCAAGTGCGGGGCCGCCATTCCGCCGGGATGCCTCCTTGCGGAGATCGCGGCGGGGCTCATGTACTTTGCGGTTTACGTGCGGTACGGCTTCTCATTCGTCACCCTCGAATATCTGCTCCTGTTTTCCGCCCTGCTCGCCATCGCGCTTGTGGACCTTGAAAGCATGGAGATCCCCGACGGGCTCATCCTCTTCGGCCTTGCGGTCTACCTCGCGTTTTTGTATCCGCACGGCAGTGCGGCGGAGCGGGCGGCGGACGGGCTTTTGGGCGCGGCCGTCTACGGCGGCGGGATGCTTCTCATCTCCCTCCTCATGGACGCCTTGCTCGGGCGGGAGACGCTCGGCGGGGGAGATGTAAAACTGTTCGCGCTCCTCGGGCTCTACACGGGGCTCGCGCGCGGACTGTTGATGCTCCTCATCTCATGCCTTGCGGGGCTCGCCTACGCCGCCTCCTTGAAGGGAGGAAGAAAAAAGGAGTTTCCCTTCGGGCCCGCGATCGTGTTTGCGGCCGTCGTCACGCTGATCGGGGGGCAGGAGATCATCGACCTGTATTTGTCCCTCATTCCATAGAACAAGGAGAACGAACATGAAAAATTGCATCGGTTTCGATATCGGAAACCATGCTATCCACATCGCGGTGCGGAAAAACCGCTCCGTCGTGCGCGGGGAAACGGTGCGCCTCGACGGCGATTTGGTCAAGAACGGCGTCATTGCGTCCTACGACAAAATGGCCGAATTTCTCGGCTCCCTCCGCCGCACCCTCAAAGCGGGAACGGCGAACGCCGCCCTCGTTTTGCCCGCGCCGCTCTGTTATTGCCGACGGTTTTTCGTTACGGCGAATACCCGCGAACAACTCTTGTTCAACCTGCCGTACGGCTTTCGCGATTTCATCGCCGACGATAAAAGCAATTACTTTTTCGATTGCGCCGTGCTCGGCACGGTCCAAAGCGAAGGCCGCCCGCCCGAGGTGGACGTGCTCGCTACGGCGGCGCGGAAGGAGATCGTCGCCGAATACATTGCGATGTTCCGCAAGGCGGGCTTCCGCCTTAAAACGATGATCCCCGAGGAATTTGCCTATGTCAATCTCCTGCGCCGCGCGCAGGGGGAGCCCCACACGCACGGGGTCCTCGATATCGGGCACAACGCGGTCAAACTCTTCCTCTTCCGCGGCTCTCTCTTTGAGAGCGTCCGCGTCATCGACTACGGTTGCAACGCGCTCGACGCCGTCATTTCCGAACAATTCGGCGTAAGCGCTTTTACGGCGGCGACCTACCGCGAAAAGAACACCGAAGGGGCGAACGAACTCGAAGGGTGCCGCGCCATTTACGGCGCGATGGCCCTCGAAGTCCTCAAAGCCATCAATTTCTATCGTTTCAACGGCGGCGGAAGTCCCGCGCATCTCCATTGTTGCGGCGGCGGGTCCAAAAACGCAGCGCTCATGGAGGCGTTGGCGGAGACCTTGCCCGTGCCGCTCACCGATATGAGCGAATTTTACGGCGAAGGCGGCTCCGGAGAGGGAGCGAATTTCCCGCTCGTCGCGGCGGCGGCCGGCGCCGCCCTGCAATGAGGAGGAGGGGAACATGGGATTTTTCAAAAAGAAAAAACAGGATGGGGAAGAGGCTCGGGTGACCTTTTACGACGTTTCTTCCCGCTCTTCGGGCGGCTCCGCCCCCGAAATGATTTCGGAAGGGGACTCGAAGGAGACGGTAAACCTCTGCAAACGCGACCGAGGAGGGCTGTCGCCCGCAAAAATTTGCCTTATCGTTGCGCTCGTCCTCTTGGTGCTCATCGTCATCGAATTTTTCGGCGTCTGGCTTCCGTACCGCGCGCTGGAAAAGAAGGAAGCCGAACTTGCCGACTATCAAGCCCAACTTTCGGCGCTCAACGACGGCATGAAGGACATGGACACGGTGCAGGAGGAATACCGCAAGTACAATTACGAGAATTTCCCCTCGGAGATCGTTGACCGCGAAGAGGTGCTCCGCCTATTGGAAGAAAAGGTGTTCCCGCGCGGCAAGATCACCGGCTTCAACATCAGCGGAAATACGTTGAACATCACCGTTTCCGATATTCTGATCGAGGATATCGTTCCGTTGCAAACGGAGATCCGCGAAAGCGGCATCGTCGAACGCGTCAGCCTCGGCACGACTTCGGGCACCGCCGAAGGGCGGGCGTCCCTCGGCCTCACCATCGTGTTCAAGGATGCTTCGGAAGGAGGGGCGGCATGAAAAGCAAGAACGGAAAACGGCGGGTTACCCTCAAAGAAATCATCATCGTGTGCGTGCTCTTCGTCGCCCTTCTCCTCGGGGTGTACTTCGCCGCGGTCTATTATCCCCTGTCTCAGCGCACCTCAAAGGTGGAGGCCGACCTCGATAACATCGAACTCTACCTCGACGCCGCCGAACTCAGAAAGGCGGCTTATGACACGATGAAGGCGGAGAACGAGCGCATCAAGGCGAGCGGAAACGCGACTGAGATGCCACGCTACAACGGCAACGAACAGCAGGAAAGGCTCAACGAACGCCTCACGGAGATCCTCGTCGGCGTGCAGAACTTGCGCTTCGATTCCTCCGGAGTTTCGGCCGCGACGGACGGCGTGCGCATCCGCACCGTGACGGTTTCCTTTACGGCGGCGGGCGAAAACGGAAGCGCATATACGAAGGCAAAATCGGTCTTGCACGAACTCATGAACACGGGTTACCGCTGTTGCATGACTTCGCTCACCCTTTCTCCTTCGTCGGGCGATCTGCAAAACGCCGCCTCGGTCGGCGTGAGTTGTTCGGTCAATTTTTACGAAATCGATTCATAAAAAAAGAAAAAGGGCGGGGCGCTTCTTCGGAAGCGCCCCGCCCTTTTTATGCGGAAAAAATCATATCAAACCGTTTTCCAGAGCGTTTGCGGTGCGGATCTCATCCATCTTTGCAAGGCACTGTGCGATGGAAATTTTGTTTTGGAAGAGGGAGCCGAAGAGGGCGGCCGTCTCGTCCGCGCTGTATCCCACGATTTTCGTGCTGGCGGTGGAGACGCGCTCGTGCGCGGCGATGGAGGCCTGCGCGTCCGTCACCATTTTCGATTGGATGTTGGTGGTTTGCCCCTTGAACACGCTCACGGTGGAAATACCGTCAAAGGCAACGTTGTAATTTTCGGGCGTGGCGCAAAAGTCGAGGAAGGCGAGCGCGCGCTCCCTTTTTTCGCTCTTTTTGTTGACCATCATCATGTTGAGGTTGCCCCCTTCATAGGTGCCGCCGTTGGCCGTATTCATGAAGATGGGCATGAGGGCGAAGTCGTCTACGGTGTATTTCCCGGGTTTGAAGTCGGTGTAGAACCACGTATCCCAGATAAAGGTCATGGCGGCTTCGCCCGAGGCGAGTTTGGGGGAGATGTCGTCCCAACCGATCTCCATGAAGTTTTTGCCGAACCAACCCTTTTCCGCGGCCCCCGAAAGCCACGTCGCCATTCCCTCTACGGCGGGGATCTCCGAAAAAGAAATCTCGTTATTGTTGAGTTTTTCGAGCAGTGCGGGGTCGTCCGCAAAGATGGGATCGAGCCCGAATTGGTACATCCACGAACAGCCGTTCCCGGGCCAGCAGATGGGCGTGATGGGTTTTTTGTTGGCTAAAAGTAAAAATTCGCACGCGCCGTCAAAGTCCTCCTGCGTTGTGGGCATGATCAGACCCAGATCGTTGAACAATTTTTTATTGTAGTAGCAACCCGAGACCGAACTCTCCCAGAAGGGGAGGCCCAAAAGGTTGCCGTTTGCATCCGTGCAGTAGGCCCGCGCACTTTCCGTGAGGTCGTCTACCCACTTTTCGCCGTTGAGGGCGCAGAAGGTTTCTCCGGCGTTCAAGCGGCTCAGATCGGCGTTGTGGAAGTGCAGAACGATGTCGGGAAGTTCTCCCTCCTTTTCGAGCCGTGCGGCCTCCGCCTCGAACTCGGCGTCCTCGATCGAAAGGAGATTGAGATTTTCCCCCGTCGATTGCTTGTAGAGGTCGAAGATCGCGGTCATATAGGGCTTTTTGAGGTCGCTCTCTTTTCCGAGGATGGTCAGCGCATCGGGATCGAATTGCGGGGCGCAACCGCCGAAGAAGGGGGCCGTCAAAAGCAACAGGGCGAGGGGGAGGCACAGTTTTTTCATTCGGCCTCTCCTTTGTCTTGTTTGTGATTCAACAGGTTTGCGACCGTCCTGCGGACGGCGTCCATATCGATGGGCTTTGCAAGGTGGCCGTTCATGCCCGCGTCGAGCGCCCGCTTCACGTCCTCGGCAAAGGTGTTTGCCGTCATCGCCACGATGGGGATATTCTTTGCGTCGGGATGGGAGGAGGCGCGGATCGCCTGCGTCGCTTCATAGCCGTTCATGATGGGCATTTGCACGTCCATGAGCACCATGTCGTAGTGCCCGGGCTCCGAAGCCTCGAACATCTCCACGGCGGTCTTTCCGTTTGCGGCGATATCGCAACTCGCGCCCTCGATGTTGAGCATTTCCGTGAGGATCTCCGCGTTGAGTTCGTTGTCCTCCGCCACAAGGAAAAGTTTTCCCTCCAACGCGTGTTCGTCGGGCGATTCCCGCTCTTGCTTTTGTATCCCGGTGAAGAGGGGACGGATGATGCGGAAGAAGGAGGAGGCAAAGAAGGGCTTGGGCATGAAACTGTCGATCCCGGCCCGCCGCGCCTCCGTTTCGATCTCGCTCCAATCGTAGGAGGTCAGAACGAGGATGGGGATATCGGTGCCGAGTTCTTTGCGTATCTCGCGGGCGGTCTCCACGCCGTCCATGCCGGGCATCTTCCAATCGAGCAAAATGACTTGGAAATCGGCGTTTTCGCGGTTTGCGCGGACGGCGGTTTCCACCGCGCCGGCGCCCGACGTCGCATAACTGACTTCGACTCCCGTGCCCCGCATCATTTCGCGGATGCCGAGGCAGATCTCCTCTTCGTCGTCCGCCACGAGGATGCGGGCGATCTTGCCGCGGTACCATTCGTCCTGCTCGGCCTGCGCAAGGGCAAAGGAGAGTTCCACGGTGAAAGTGCTCCCCGCCCCGGGCTCGCTTTCCACGCGGATGATGCCGCCCATGAGGTCCACGAGATTTTTCGTGATGGCCATGCCGAGTCCCGTGCCCTGGATGTTATCGACGATGGAATTCTTTTCGCGGCTGAACGGCTGGAAAATTTCTTTTACGAATTCCTCGCTCATGCCGATGCCGTTGTCGCGCACGATGAAGCGCAGTTTTGCGTATTGGTCGGCCGCGGAGGGGAGGGATTGCACGGTAAATTCGATCTCCCCGCCCACCTGCGTGTATTTGACGGCGTTGGAGAGGAGGTTGAGGAGGATCTGGTTGAGGCGGAGTTTATCACCCATGATCTCGTCGGGCGGCGTGCCCTGCGTGTGGATGGTGAACGTCTGGCTCTTGGCCTTCGCCTGCGGCATGATAATGATGTTGAGGTCTTCCAACAGGGAGGGCAAATTGAAGTTGCCGATGTTGAGGGAGGTCTTGCCGCTCTCTATCTTGCTCATATCGAGCACGTCGTTGATGAGGGAGAGGAGGTGACGGCTGGACGCCATGATCTTACGCGTGTAGTCGTGTACGAGGTCGATATCGGAAGCGTTCCGTTCGAGCAGGGCGGAGAAGCCGACGATGGCGTTCATGGGGGTGCGGATATCGTGGGACATGTTGGAGAGGAAGTTGCTCTTCGCTTCGTTTGCGCTCTTGGCGGCGTCGAGGGCTTCCTGCAATTTTTGGTTGAGTTGTCTGTCCAGCGTGCGGTCGGACATCACGATGATGTATTTCTCCGCCTTGTGGATGCTCATGCGATAAATTTCAACGCGGTACCACCGCCGCTCGCCCGTGCGTTGGTGCATGTATTCGCATTCCCAACTCTTGCTCCCGTTGAGGGGGATCTCGCGGAGTTCGTCTGCGGGGATCACGATATTTTCGTTGACGACGCAAGCCGCCATCACGTGGAGATCTTCGCGCGCATCCTTCAGCTTGATGCCGAGGAGGCGCTCCACGTTGGGACTGATATAGTCGACTTCGACCTTATGTGCCTTATGCGCCTTTGGTTCGAGCATGAGAAAGATATCGTTGATGTTGTTGGAGAGCACGTTGAACAGGAGGTTTTGGGCCTGCAACTGATGTTTCGTCTGCCGCGATTGGTTGATGATGTAGTAGACGAGCAGGGCGATCAAGGTGAGCACGACGATGGAAAAGATGATGAGAAGGACCCGCGTCGTGATCCTCTGCGCAAGCAAAAATCCCTTGTTGAGCGCCGTTTGGGGAACGTCCCCGAGCAGGGCGTAATCCTCGTACCCGATGGAAAGGTAGATGATGGAGCGCTCCTCTCCTCCGATCTCCCCCTGATAAAAGCCGTTTTTGTGGTTTTTGATGTCGTTTGCCACCGCGTCGAGCGTCTCATCGGTGAGCCAGTCGCTCAAATATTCGAAGTAATTGCCCATCGCGCCGCCGCCCACCTGCATGGAGAGCAGAACGTTTCCGTCCGGCGTGATGATATAGCATTTTCCCTCTCCCTCGAAGGCGTTCGCGTTGAGGGTGCCCGCAATGGCGGTGTTGGTGTAACTGATGCTGATGGCTTGGTAGGGGAAGCCGTGGTATTCGCCGTCCGCGGCGATGGCGAACATCGTGACCCTCGTCCCGTCGATGGTTTCGCTCGCCATGATGGGCTTTTTTTCGGTGATGAGCGTTTCCGAGGCGTTTTCGAGGCGAAGGAAGCCCTCGGCGCCGCCGGGGGTGCGGTAATTTTTATCGGAATCGAGGAAATAGAATTCGCTGAATCCCCACGAAGCCTTTTTCTCCGCGATGTATTCGGTGAAATTTTCGTCGCCCGATTCCTGCGAAAGGGCCAAATAATCGTTATAACTGTCGAGGAGACCCCAATTCCGGTCGAGGAAGGAGCCGAAGGTGCGGTTTACCTGTCCGTAGATCTCCTCCATGCTCTTTTGGCTGTCGGTGCGTATCTGGGCAGAGAGAAACCCCGAGTAACTGAGCATGATCGCGATAATCGCACCGATCACGCAGAGAAGCGCGAGCGGCGGGATGATCCTTTTCAACCATTTCGCCATGTTTCCGATTTCCTTATCCTTGTCTCAAAGAATTTGTTCAGTAGAATAACCGATATTAAAATAATTATATCATAACCGACGGATAAATGCAATCCAAACTCGGCAGAAAAGCAAAAAAGAGGGAAAAGGGGAAGGAATTTTGCGGAAAAGATCCCGTTTTCGGACAAAAAAGGGACCAAAAAAGCGCGCGGGAGGTCCCGCGCGCAGAATTTTTTAGCCGAAAAGGACGGTGATTTTTATTTGAGAAGGGCCTCCACGAGCGCCTTCATCTTTTCGCACTTGCAATCGGCAAAGAAATAATCGCGGAAGCGTTCGCCCGCGAGGGCGCCCTTCACGAGTTCGCGGTCGAGTTTGGGCAGGATCTCGGCGAGGTCCCCGTAGGTGATCTTGCGCACCTCGTCGAGAATGCGCTTGTTGCGCTGTTCGGGCACGGCGCGCTCGCGGGGGTAGCCCTGCCCCGAGGGCTCGCAGAAGAGTTTTTCGAAGATGTATTCGAGGTTGAGGTCGCCCCCCCAGCCGAATCCCTTCGCAAAGGGGATGGCGATGGCGTTGCCGTCGTTGATCTGCGCAAAGGTATAGGCGTCGAGGGGGTCCTCCACGTGCCCGCAGATGACGCCGGGGAAGGAATTGCAGGCAAGCATGG
This sequence comes from uncultured Clostridia bacterium, assembly GCA_947589555.1. Taxonomy (GTDB): domain Bacteria; phylum Bacillota; class Clostridia; order Christensenellales; family Borkfalkiaceae; genus Gallimonas. The sequence goes on from CANQAZ010000003.1 coordinate 22,548, forward strand.
CGCCCTCGCCCGTGCCGCAACCCGTTATGACATAGTCCGCCGCGCCGCTGTTCAGAAGAACGGCCGCAAGAATGCCGATCTGCACGTAGGTGAGTTGCGCCTTGTCCTCGGGGGAGTACATGCCGTAGTTCTTTACTTCGAAGCCCATCGGCTCCACCACTTTTTTGAGCGCCTTTTCCACGACGGCGTTCTTGGCCGCCTGGCTGTTTTCCATAATGAGTGCGATTTTCATGATTTTCTCCTTGAATGAATTTGAAAGATCGGGCGGCGCGCCGCCGGTTTTGTGGCTTATGGCTGTTTTCCGATATAGGCGAGGATGCCGCCGTCCACATAGAGGATGTGGCCGTTGACGAAATCGGAGGCTTTGGAGGCGAGGAAGATGGCCGCTCCCATAAGATCCTCGGGCGTGCCCCAGCGCTCCGCGGGGGTCTTTGCGACGATGAAGGAATCAAAGGGATGGCGGCTCCCGTCCGCCTGCCGTTCGCGCAAAGGGGCGGTCTGCGGCGTTGCGATGTAGCCGGGGCCGATGCCGTTGCATTGGATGTTGTATTTTCCGTATTCGGAGGCGATGTTGCGCGTTAGCATTTTGAGCCCGCCCTTTGCCGAGGCGTAAGCGGAAACGGTCTCGCGGCCGAGTTCGCTCATCATGGAGCAGATATTGATGATCTTTCCTCCGCCCCGCGCCATCATCCCGGGGAGCACCGCTTTGGAGACGAGGAAGGGGGCCACGAGGTCGATATCCACCACCTCGCGGAATTCGCCCGCCGACATCTCCGTCATGGGGATGCGCTTGATGATGCCCGCATTATTTACGAGGATATCCACGCCGCCGAGTTCTTTTTCGATTTGGGCAACAAGGGCGGCGATCTGTCCTTCGTCGGTCACATCGGCGAGGTAGCCCTTCGCTTCGATCCCTTTTTCCGCATAGGCGCGGAGGGCGGCGTCAAGATGTTCCCGGTTGCGGCAGTTAAAGGCGATCTTCGCGCCCGCGCCCGCAAGCGCCTCCGCGATCGCAAACCCGATGCCGTAAGCGGCGCCCGTCACGAGGGCGGTCTTTCCCTTCAAAGAAAACAGTTCTTCTATCATGATTTTTGACCCCATTACCACAAAAAGGTTTCTTTTTTCGTCAATTTGAGCACGGCCTCGGTGAAGAAATAATCACCGTAGACGAGGCCGAATTCGCGCCGTTTATCGTGATAGGCCGCCGTGCATTTCAAAAGGAGCGCGTCGGTCGTTTCGCGGAAATCGCACCGGTAGGAGGCAAGCGCGGAAAGGAGGTTTTCCGCGGCGTCGCGGTAGGTCTCTTCTTCGGTCGCTTTTGCAAGTTCCAACAGCCCGCAGGCGGCAATGGCCGCCGCCGTCGAATCCTCCACGCGGGGCGTTTCGGGCTGGCGGAAATCGACGGGGATGAAGCCGTCCGCGGGGATGTGCGAAAGAAAATAATTTGCCGTTTTTTTCGCCGTTTGCAGGTAGGTCTCCCTTTGGGTGTGCAGGTAGGAGAGGGTAAAGCCGTAGAGCGCCCACGCCTGTCCCCGCGTCCACGCGGAGCCGTGCCCGTAGCCCTGTCCGCCGAGGCTGTGGAGCCGTTCCCCCGTGCGGGGATCGAATTTGACGATGTGGCAGACGGAGCCGTCCTCCCGCACGAAGGCCCTTTGGGCGGTATCGGCGTGCCGCATGGCGATGAGGGCGAAGCGCGGATCCCGTTCCAATTCCGAGGCGCGGTAGAGGAGGGGCAGATTCATGAGGCAATCGATGATGGCGATTCCCGCGTTCGAGCCGTCGCCGCGGTCGTTCCACGCGCGGAGGAAATTCCCCGCGGGGTTGAAGCGGCCGGCAAGGTCTCCCGCCGCAAGCAGGAGGCGGTTTTTGCTCGCCCCGCTCTTCGTCAGCGCATAGTCCGCGCCCGCCGTCAGTAGCCATTTGAAGCCGCTGTCGTGGTCCATTCCCTCCGCCGATAGAAAATTTTTGTCGAGTTTTTCTTCGATCTCCTCCGCCGCAGTGCGGAAGAGGCCGTCGCCGTAAGCGCCGTAGAGTTGCCAAAGTTGGCCCGCCCAAAAGCCGTTCGTCCACCAACAGATATCTTTCGTTGACATATCGTCGTAGACGCCGTTTTCCGCCGAATAGGGGATCTTGTGGGGGTTGCGTGCCGCCGCGGCGCGCGTCTTGCGGTAAATTTTATCGAGGATCTCCGGCCAATCGGGGCGGCTCATTCCTGCCTCCCGAAACGTTTGATTTTTTTGCAGTTTTCCGCCACGTCGCCGTGCAGAACGAAACTCCCGCCCGCCGCCGCCACGCAGGGAAGGGCGAGATAATCGGGGAAAGTCTCCATCGTGATGCCCCCCGTGGGCAAAAAGCGGACGCCGGAAAAGGGCTCGGAAAGGGCGCGGAGCGCCCTCACGCCGCCGTACACTTCGGCGGGGAAAAATTTGACCGTCTTTATGCCGAGGGCGAGCGCGCGCATGATCTCCGTCGGGGTGACGCACCCGGGGAAGTAGGGGAGTTTTTCCCTCTCCGCAACGGCTACGATCTCCTCCGAGAGCCCGGGGGAGACCAAAAAGGATGCGCCCGCGCCCGCGACGCGCTCCGCCTGTTCGCCGCCGAGCACCGTGCCTGCCCCGATTTTCATGCGGGGGAAGCGCTTTACGGCAAAGGCGATGGCCTCCTCCGCGTAGGGGGTGCGGCAGGCGATCTCCACCGTGTCCAGTCCCCCTTCTTCGAGGAGGGCGAGGGTCTCTTCCGCCTCCTTTTGGGTGCGGAAAGATGCGAGCGGCAAAACGCCGAAGGGAAATTTCATCTCAAAACCCTCCCGCTCTTATCTTTCATGAGGGCAAAGATCTCCTCTTTGGAGGCGAGGTTGGCGTCCCCCTCCACGGAATGTTTGAGCGCGCCCGCCGCCGTCGCGAATTCCACGGCGGTCCCGCCGTCGTAGCCCTGTTTCAGGGCATAGAGGAGCCCCGCGGCAAAGGCGTCTCCGCCGCCCACGCGGTCCACGATCCGGAGGAGATAGGGGGAGGCAAAGTGCGCCGTTTTGTCGTAATACAGGGCAGAAAAGCGGTTTTCGCTCGCGGAAATGTGCCCGCGCATCGTGAGGGCGGCCGCGCGGAGGCCGTACCGCTCGCACAGCGTCTTTGCGGCTTCGGCCGTTTTTTCTTCGTCTTCGCCCGTGGGGGAGAGCCCCAAAACGGAGAGCCCGTCCGAACTCGCGATCAGGATATCGGTGAGGGGGAGGAGGGTCTCAAAGCACCTTTTCGCCTCCTCTTCCGTCCACAGATTGGCGCGGAAATTGGGGTCGAAGGAGACGGTGAGCCCCCGCCGCTTCCCTTCGCGCATTGCAAGCAGGGCAAGGCGGGCGCAGTTTTTGCCGAGTGCGGGCGTGATGCCCGTCAAGTGGAGGGAATCCGCCCCTTCGAAAATTTTATCGAAATCGTATTCCTCGGGCGTCGAGAGCGCAAAGGCGGAGCCCGCGCGGTCGTAAATCACACGGCTGCTTCGCTGGGACGCGCCGTGCTCCAAAAAGTAGAGGCCGAGCCGCCCTTCGCCGCGCAGGATGCAGGAGGTATCCACGCCGTAGCCCTTCAAGTAGCGCAGGGCGTTCTCGCCGAAAGCGTGGAGGGGGAGTTTGGTGACGAAGCGCGCTTCCTCCCCGAGCAGGGCAAGGGAGAGCGCAACGTTGGCCTCCCCGCCCCCGTAGTGGACCTCCAATCGTTCGGTTTGGGAAAAGCGGCGGCTCCCTTCGGGGGAGAGCCGGAGCATGATTTCTCCGAGTGTGACAGTTTTCATGGCCATTTTCCTTTGCAAGCATTATACAATATCTCCGTTCGCCTGTCAACTTCAAAAGGAAAAGAGAATATAAAAAAGGAGCGCCGCAACGCTCCTCGTTTGGGCTCAAAAGGGTCAGTCGTGCAGTTTGCAGGGCTCGGTGAGCACGAGGGGATCGAGGATCTCGTCGAGTTTCTTTTCGTCGATGAGCCCTTCGCGCAGGACGATGGACTTGATGGATTCCCCCGTTTTCAGCGATTCTTTGGCGATCTCCGCGGCTTTCAGGTAGCCGATGTAGGGGTTGAGCGCGGTCACGATGCCCACGCTTCTGTTCACCCATTCCGCACAGCGCTCCTTGTTGGCGGCGATGCCGACGATGCAGTTTTCCGTCAGGGTGCGCACGGCTCCCGTGAGCGCGCGCATCGATTCGAAGAGTTGGTAGAAGATGACGGGTTCAAAGGCGTTAAGTTCCAACTGTCCCGCCTCCGCCGCCATCGTAACGGTCACGTCGTGCCCGATGACGAGGAAGGCGACTTGGTTGACGACTTCGGGAATGACGGGGTTGATCTTGCCCGGCATGATGGAGGAGCCGTTCTGTTTCGCGGGCAGAATGATCTCGCCCAGCCCGGTGCGGGGGCCGCTCGACATGAGCCTGAGGTCGTTGCACATTTTGGAGAGGTTGACGGCGAGCGCTTTGAGGGCGCCCGAGACCGCCGCGAAACAATCGACGTTCTGCGTCCCGTCAAAGAGGTCGGCCGCCCGTTCGAGTTTTTCGCCCGAGAGGGCGGAAAGTTCCTCCGTGATGTGCGAAAAATAGGCTTCCCTTGCGTTGATGGCGGTGCCGATGGCGGTCGCCCCGAGGTTGATGGTGCGCATTTCGGAGAGAGAAGTCTCGATGCGCTTTTTGGAGCGGGCGATGGCGGTGGCAAAGGCGTGGAAGGCCTGCCCGAGGCGCATGGGAACGGCGTCTTGCAGTTGGGTCCGCCCCATTTTCAGAATGCCGTCGAATTCCTTCGCCTTGTCCGTGAGCGCCGTTTGCAGGCGGCCCAGTTCGCCGCACAGTTCGGCGGCGAGGGAGAGCACGGTGAGTTTGCCCGCCGTCGGAATGACGTCGTTGGTCGATTGCTCCATGTTCACGTGGTCGTTGGGGCTGATGACGGAGTAATCTCCCTTCTTCCCGCCGAGGCGTTCGATCGCGATGTTGGCGATGACCTCGTTCACGTTCATGTTCGCGGAAGTGCCCGCGCCCCCTTGTACGGCGTCCACGATGAAGTCTTTCCTGTGCTTGCCGTGCAAAATTTCGTCGCAGGCCGCGATGATGGCTTCCGCCTTGTCCTGTGCGAGCAAGCCGTGGTCCTTGTTGACTTTGGCCGCCGCTTTTTTGATGAGCACGACGTTGCGCACGAACGCCGCGCTGATCTTCGTGCCCGTGATCTCGAAGTTTTCCTTTGCCCGCAGGGTCTGAATGCCGTAGTATGCGTCGGCGCCCACGTTGAGTTCGCCGACCGAGTCCTGTTCCGTACGGAATTGTTTGTCCATTTTTTTGCCTCGTTTTTTTGTTCTGCGCTTGATTATAGTACACATTCGTGCTATAATCAAATATATATTACAATATAAATACTATAAAAATTTTTTATGGGGAGGAGAGGACCGTGTATTCTCCGATGGATTACATCTACGAAATTTACAAAGAGCAAAGTTTTACGAAGGCGGCCAAAAAACTGTTCGTATCCCAGCCGGCCCTTTCGGCTTCGGTCAAACGGACGGAGGAGCAGTTGGGGGCGGCCCTCTTCGACCGCCATACGGCGCCCGTCACGCTCACGGAAGCGGGCAGGGCGTACATTGAGGCGGCGGAGCAAATTTACGCCATCCAATCGGGGCTCAAAGAGCGCATCGACGATATCAACGGCCTCCGCACGGGAAAGATCACGGCGGGCGGCACCAATTTCATCTCCCAATGTGTGATGCCCGAAATTTTGAAGGGATTCACCGCCCGCTTCCCGGGCATCGCGGTGGACCTTGTGGAATCAAGTTCGGAGACCCTCAAACAACTTGCGCTCGCGGGCGAGATCGACGTCGTCATCGATTACGATTTCGACGCCGCGCTCTTCGAGGTCGCGCCCATCCGCGAGGAGCGCATCTATCTTTCGGCGGCAAAGGGATCGCCGCAGGCCGAAAAATTCGCAAAATACGTTCTGGGGGCCGAGGAGATCAAAAGGGGGAAGGAGTGGTCCGCTCCCGCGCTCGACGCTTCTTTGCTCGGCGGTGAAAATTTCATTTTGCTCAAAAAGGGCAACGACATGCGCGAGCGCGCCTCCCTCATCTTCCACGAGGCGGGGGTGCGCCCCCGCACCGCGCTGTGCATGGACCAACTCATGACCTCCTACGCCCTCTCCTGCAAGGGGCTGGGCATGGCCTTCGTCCCCGATACCCTCATCCGCTCCGCCCCCCTCGAAAACGCCGTGTATTTCCGCCTTCCTTCGTTGCATGCGCGGCGTACCCTTGCCGCCGCGCGCAAGAAAAACCGCTATGCGAGCAAGGCGCTTCTGCAATTTCTCCTCACCGCCGCGGAAAGTTTTGCGCCGCAGTGACGCGGAGGAGCGCGGTAGCGCGCGGGGCCGTTTTTGCAAAAAAGGGAGAAATCGGGCATTTTTCGGGCGCCGAATAAAAATCAAACGCTTGAAAGAACGGCGCGGTTGTGTTATAATGGAACGCAAAGGAGATGAAAATGAGGACACTTTCCGAAGCCGGGAACGAATTTTTCGATTTATTCGGTCCCGCGGACCTTTCCCCCGCCGAGACCGCCGAAAGCGATAAACTGTGCTTCCGGAACGCCCTCAAACAGTTTTTGGCGAGCGGAAAAAAGGAGGACGCTTTTTGCGTCTATTTCTGTTTTTCCGAAATTTTCAAACTCTTCGGGCAAGGGTACGAGAACACCAAAAAATTGCTCGAAATGCTCTCCGACCACGAATACCATTCGGGGGAACTCCTCTCCAAGCACCGCGACCATTATTCCCATTCTGTCTATGTGTTTGCGCTCGGCCTCGCCCTCTATGCGGGCGACGGGGCCTACCGCCGCGCCTATCTGCGCTTTTACGGGCTCGAAGAAAACGGGGCGTCCGCCGTGCGCTTTTTGAAATATTGGGGGCTCGCCTCCCTCTTCCACGATATCGGCTATCCCTTCCAACTCGCCCACGAACAGATCAAGGCGTATGCCGAGGAGGTCTGGGGCGGGGGCGCGGAGAACAATCTCTACGTTTCCTACGGCAATCTCGAAGAGTTCATCGGGCTCGGAGAGGGGGCGCGCAGACAACTTGCCGCCGCCTTCCCCGCGGCAAAGCCCTTTTCGACCTATCACGATCTCTTCGCCTACGGGCTTGCGGTGCGGGAGGGGTACGACCCCGCCGCGGTCTGCGCCAAATTGACGGAGCGCATCGTCCGCCAGCCCGAATTCATGGACCACGGCTATTTCAGCGCGTTGATTTTGGCGCGGCAACTGTTTGCGGGAGGGGAGACGGCGTTCGGCATGGAGGAACTCGACGTTCTCACCGCCATCCTGCTACACAACAGTTTCAATAAATTCGACGCCCCCGGCCGCCATCCCATCGGGCGGGAGGAGCACCCCCTTTCCTACCTCCTTATCCTCTGCGACGAACTCCAATGCTGGGACAGGCTCGCCTATGGCAAGGTGAGCCGCCGCGACCCCGTGGCGTGGGATTTCGGGTTGGAGATCGGGGAGGACAGCCTCGCCGTGCGCTACGTCTACGATTGCTATACCGTGCGCCCGGACGGCGGGGCGGGCGCCCTCAACAAAAATTACGCGGAGATGAAGGAGGGCGCCTTCGTCCGCAACCTGCAAAGTTATATCCGCTCCCCCCTACGGCTCACGGTGGAGACGGAGGAGAGGAAAAAACAAAAAAAGACGAGTTTGTACGCCTCGGACGACAATTTCATCAGCCTCTGCGATATGGCCAAAGCCATCCACAGCAGTTACAACGACCATTGCAAGTCGTTCGGCGCCGATTTTATCAGCGAAGATTTCGGCAATCTCGACCTCGAATTCAAACTTTCCAACATCGAACAGGCAAAATCGTACGCCTATAAACTCGAACTCATCAACTGTTTTTACAGCCGCAAGGAACTCGATTATCCCGTCGTGGAGGACTTCGGCCGCGTCGAGACCGACTATAAGGACAATCTCGAATTTCTCAGCCGCGAGGAGCACGTCCGCTGGGTGAGGGAGAAACTTGCGATGGGCTGGCGGTACGGCGCCGATTATACCTCGAAGGAGGAGCGCAACCGCAAGAAGCACCACAAGGATATCGTGCCCTACGAACAACTTCCCGAAGAGGAACGGGCCAAAGACCGCCTCATGATCAACAACATCATCGTGCTGTTGAACAAACTCGGCGGCAACGTCAAAATTTACAATTACCGCTCTGGCAAGAAGCCCACGTTGCAGATCGCGGGCACCGGGCACCGCTATTTCGATTGCGGCGAGGCGGGGCTCAAAGCGCGCGTCAAGGAAATTTTGGAGGGCTTCGCCCAAACCTACCACGTCATCGTGCGGACTTGCTTTGCTCGCGGGGCCGACCAACTCATCGCGGAGTGCGCTGCGGAACTCGGGCTCACGTTGAAAGCCGATCTTCCCATGCCCGTTGAGGAATTCATCGCAAACGTCCGCCGGGACGGGGAGGAGAACGGCGTTCCGTTCACCGCGGAGGACGAGTTGCGGATGCGCCACTTGCTGGCGCAGACGGCCGTGTGCCGCGTAATCCGCGACGAGCGTTCCGTCTATGCGGCGGCGAGCGCGTATATCGTGCAGAAGTGCGATAAGGTCATCGCGCTTTGGGACGGGAAGGAACTCCCGCTCGAAGACGGGCAGGGGAACCCCGTCAACCGCGGCGGCACGTACGACTGCATTTGCATGGCGCAACGGCGCGGCTTGGAGATGGGGAAAGATATCATCATCGTTCATTGCGATCGCAAAGGAGGAAAGAAATGTCATTGAATGTCGCTTGCGGGGTCGCCATCGGCCTCTCGGTATTTCTCATCGCGCTGGCCGTCGGTATCGGCGTCTTTTTGCACCGCGCGGAAGTGAAAAACACCGGCCTCGAAGGCCGTCGTCGCGTCCTTTCGCCCTTCCAAGTGTTTATTTTATGCTTCTTCTTTGCCGCCGTGGCGGTGTTTTATCCCATTTATTATATCGATTATCTCGCCGCGGAAACGGGTTTTTTGCGCGTTTTGAAGGCCTTTCTGCTCGCCGTGCAGAACGTGTTGCGCCTCGTGACCCTCAACGGGGAATTCGATATCGTCCGAGACTTTTTGGCCTCCGCCGAGATCGACGGGACCTTCGCCGGGATCTATTCCATTTATGTGGCCGTCATCTTCGTCACGGCGCCCCTCATTACCGCAGGCTACGTGCTCTCCTTCTTCCGCAGCGTGACCTCCATGCTCCGTTACAGCCTCCGCCCCTGCAACGAACTCTATGCGCTCTCCGAACTCAACGAGCGCTCGCTCGCCCTCGCAAAAAATATCCTGTCCGAAAAGGACGAGAAAGAAGTGACGGACAAAGCGGGCAAGACGAAAAAGAAGAAGAGAAGGCGGGTCGTGATCTTCACCGACGTGTTCGACGACGGGGAACGGACGCACGAACTCATCTTCACCGCCCGCCAGATGGGCGCCATCTGCGTCAAGCGGGATATCACCGATATCGGGCTGAAATATGCGAGGAGAAATTGCATCCGCAAGGTGTATCTCATCGGCGACAACCAAGATGAGAATGTCGAACAGGCGCTGAAACTTATCAGCCGCCACGTGAAGGACTCGCTACCCCGCGAGGACGGGAAGGGCGGACGCTCCCGCATGCCAAAATTCAACGAAAATAATTTGCAATTTTACGTATTCTCGGTGACTGCGGAGAGCGGCGTTCTCCTCGATTCCGCCCCGAAGGGAAATATCAAGGTGCGGCACATCAACGACAACCGCAACCTCGCCCTCGTCGAAATGTGCGAAAATTCCATCTTTTCGACCGCCATCGAGGACGGCGACGTCAAGCGGATCAAGGTCGCCATCGTGGGTACAGGCGGCTACGGCACCGAACTTTTGAAGGTGATCTGCTGTTTGGGACAGATGCCGGGCTATACCGTGGAAGTGCACGTGTTCGACCGCGAGAACGCCGAAGAGCAGATCGGGGGAAGGGTGCCCGAACTCCTGAATTATTGGGCCCACCAAAAGCCGGGGGACGCCGAATTCAAACTTGCGTTCCATAGCGGCGTGGAGGCGGGGAGCAAGCACTTCCTTTCGGAGATCGCCTCCCTCGGCAGGTTGAGCGGGATCTACGTTACCCTCGGCGACGACGAACGGAACATTGCGACTTCCCTTGCGGTCAGGACCATTCTCAACCGCAACGCGTGGGGGGCTCAAACGCCCATCTATGCCGTCGTCTACGACGACACAAAGGCGAGCCTCGCGGAAAAGGACGGGTTGAAGAGTTCGGACGGGCAATCCTTCGGCATCAAGGTCATCGGCTCGCTCCACAAGTGCTATTCGACGGAATACATCGAACAGACAAAATTGGAGGATTCTGCCCGCGAACTCCATTTGAGGTGGGCCGATAACGATGATGAAAAACAGAAGGCGAGGGCCACCTTCGCCAATTTCGAATATTACCGCCGCTCTTCCATGATGGAAGCGGTCTATCGGGAACTGCGGGAAAAACTGGGATACATCAAAAAAGAAAAGGAGACGACCCCCGAGGATAAGGCGTACAACGACATGCTCCGCAATTACGAGCACCGCCGCTGGAACACTTTTATGCGAGGCGAAGGCTTTATTTGCGGCACAAAAGAAGGCAAGGATTTCGTTGCAAAGACCCACCATCTCGTTGTCCCCTTCGGCGATCTTCCGGAGGGCGAACAGAAGAAGGACGATTTTTGAGAAAACGCCCGTAACTTCTCCCGCGCGAAGCCGTGCGGGAGATTTTTTGGCCGAAAAAAAGCCATTTTTAGGGAAATTTTTCCCGTTTTGCCGCAACGAAAGGGGCGGCGGAAAGATTTTGTCTATACGCCGCGGCGGCGGGCAAAACGGGCGGGCCGATTCTCATTTCGGCGGGTATTTTCATAAAAAAGGGGAGGCCCGCCATTTTCGTGGCCGAAAAGACCCCCCCTTTCCGTTGACAAAACGCGTTGGTTAAGGTTATAATTGTTCATACTGAAAATGTCGGAATGCGTCATATACGCAAAAAAGCGACTCCGCAAAATCCGCGGGCAGAGGAAGCATGACGGAACGTATCACGGAAGAGAGAGAAGAGATCGTAAAGGTGACCGGCCTTTGCAAAAGTTATTCGAGAAAAGAAACGGAGTGGGCGATCTCCGATGTTTCGTTCTCCTGCTACGCGGGGGAGACGGTGGGTTTGCTCGGCCACAACGGCGCGGGGAAATCGACCACCCTCAAATGCCTCGAAGGCATGATCCCTTACGAGAAGGGAGAGATCTTCGTCTGCGGGCACGATATCCGCAAGGAGCCGATCGCGGCCAAGAGTTGCATGGGATTTGTGACCGACGACCACGCCGCGTTTTTGAAGATGACGGGGCTCCAATACGTCAACTTCTATGCCGATATCTATAAAGTGCCCGCGGAGGCGCGGGCGGAACGGCTGAAAGCGCTCGACGAGGTTTTCCAACTCGGCGAGCCCATCCGCAATCTGATCTCGTCCTACTCGCACGGGATGAGGCAGAAGATCTGCATGATGGCTTCCCTCATCCATTCGCCCAAACTTTGGGTGCTCGATGAGCCGATGACGGGGCTCGACCCCCGCACGCAGGACGCCGTGCAGAAGTTTATGCACCGCTATGCCGCCGAGGGGAACGCCATTTTGTTTTCGTCGCATGCGCTCGGCGTGGTGGCCAAACTCTGCGACCGCATCCTGCTCCTCCGCAAGGGCCGCCAGATAGACAGCGTGAACGTCAAAGAAAAGTACGCGGAAGATCCCGATTTCGATTTTGAGGAGTATTTTTTCAAGTATGAAGGATAGGATCGATTTCCGCACCGTTCGGGCTCTTCTCAAAAAGAACGGGCAAGAGCGCCGTTCCATGTTCAAGGAGAGGAATTTCGATCTTCTCGGGTTTCTCTTGCGCATCGTGCTCATCGGAGCCATCGTGGCGCTGTTCGTCGTCTTTTTCGGCAAGTTTTGCGACGTCTACCTCGCGGTGAAAACGGCGGGCAAGCCCGATCCTTTGACGCGCGGCGGGGAAATGCTCTCGATTTTATATGCGGTCATCGTTTTGGGCATGACGATCTCCTGCCTCTGCACGCTCGGGCGGGAACTCTTCAAGGCCGACGATAACCGCCTCTATTCCGCCCTTCCCGTCGGCGCAAAGACCCTCTTCGTGGCCAAACTCATCGCCGTTTACGCCGAACAGGCGGTCATTTCGGTGATCGTGGTGCTCGCCGTCAACCTTACGTACGGTCTGCACGCAGGGGTGGGGGGAGCGTACTGGGCCACCACCGTTGCGCTTTGCTTTTTGCTCCCCCTCATCGCGATGGCGCTCGCTTCCGTCGTACTCATCCCGTTCCAGATGCTCAAACGCTTTTTCAAGGACCAATTCATCCTGTTTTTCATCGCCGCGACCGTCGCGCTCGGGCTGTTTTTCTGGGTCTACTCCATCCTCATCGACGGGGTGAAGGAACTCCTTCTCGGCGATTCCCTCCGCTACTTTTTCAACGACCGCGTGATCGGCATTGTTTCCACGGCCGCCTCCCTGCTCTATCCGGGGCGGTGGATCGGGAATATCCTCACGGGCGCCGATTTGGCCGTCAGTTGGGTCGGACTCCTCGTCTGGACGGCGGCGGGCTTGGTCCTTTCGGTGCTCGCCATCCGCTTCGTGCTCCAAAGGGAGTTGCAACAGCGCAACGAGGGAACGGTGTACTATAGCCGCAAACGGGGCGCCCTCAAAGCGCCGCGGAGCCGTTTTGTTGCGTTGATCAAGAGGGAGTTTTTGGTCATTTTCCGCACCCCATCCTACGCTTTTTCCTATTTTTCGGTGGCGCTCGTCATGCCCATTATGGTGTACACTTGCATGGACATCGCGTCCTCCCTCGTCATGGACCTCGTGGGGTTGAATTGCGACCTCGAACTCGCCATCTTTCTGAATATGATCTTTGCCGCGCTCACGAACGTGTTCTGCGGAACGAATATCAGCCGCGACGGCAAAAATTTCTATCTCATCAAAGCCATGCCGGTGAGTTGTAAGGAAGTTTTCTTCTCGAAGATCGTCCTCTGCCTCGCCGTCATGGAGTTTTCACAGGCGGTCACGGCCGTCCTTCTCGCCGCGACTTCCCTCCTTCTGTGGTACGACGCCCTCTTCATGTTCGCCGTCGGCTCGCTGTTCGGCTTCGTCTACATCTGCGTCGCCACGCGCTACGATTTCAACCATGCCCATTTTTCGGCCGAATCGGACGGCGAGATCAAGGAATCGGGCGGAACGGTGAGCGTTACCGTCGTGTTCGGCATGGCGGTATCCTTCGTGACGGGCGGCCTCTTGTTCCTGTTGAGGATCATGGAGCAATTCCGTATGATCTCCGCGGACTATCTCACCTATCTTTTGGCGCCCCTGTGCGCCGTCCTTGCGGTGGGCGCCGCGCTCTTTTTCCTGATGTTCCGCTTGCGGGACAAATACCGTGATTTTATGGGAGGCGGATTATGAGAAAGACCATCATATCGCTCATTCTGGTCATTCCTTTGGTCTTTGTGCTCGTCGTATTCTCCTCTGTCAAACTCATTTCGCTGGGGGTAGATATCGCCGTCAACGGCATCCGCATCCATGCCGACAACATGGAGGACGGCGCCGTCTATATCGACTTGGCGGAAGAGGGCGAATATACCGTCTCGGCGCAGGTGTTGCCCGAAAACGCGAAGGACCGCAGTTATACATTGAAAAGCGACGATCCCGCCGTTGCCGAAGTGACGGCGGACGGCAAACTTTTGCCCAAGAAAGAGGGGACGGCGGTCATCACCGCCACGAGCAACGACAAGGGCTTTACGGATAGCCTTTCCGTCGTTGTAGCCGCCTCCCGCCCCTACGATTTCGGATTTTCCATTTTGGACAGGGAGGGGAATAATCTCGCCGTTGCGGGAGAGGACGGCTTTACCGCCACGCTCGACGCGGGGACCTACGGATATTCCGTCAGCGTGCTCCCCGCGGAGTTTACGGGCTACACCCTTGCGGCCGATTCCGCCTACGTGAAGATAGACGAGGGGATGCGCACGATCTGTCTGCCGTTCAGCGGCACGGAGACCCTCCTCATCTCGGTGCCGGACGGCGCGGGCGGCATGCTTGAAAAGAGGGTGCGTCTCACCGTCAACAAGCCGTCGTCGGTCACGGGCATCGTGGTAAACGGCGATCCGGACGGCACGACCGTTTTGCTCGACAAGGAGGCGCTCGCTTGCACGCTGTACGTCGAATGTCCCGCCGTTCCCGAGTTTTTCACGGCCGAGGAGGGGGTCACGGCAAAAGTCACCACCCTCGGCGGCGGCAAGTACCGCATCGACGTGCAACTTGCGGAGGCGTTCGGGGGGGAACGTTTCAACGCGTCGCTCACTTCGAGCGATCAGCGGGCGGAGATCAATTTCAGTTTCGAGGACTTCGATTACCGCGTCACCTCCGATTTTCCCATCCAAACCACGGAGGATGGCCCGTCGGCCGCCGTCACGGTGGGCAACGCGTGCCGCTTCTATGCCGTTTCCACCGTTTCGGGGGCGGACGTCACCTATGAATGGACGCTCGACGGCGCGCCGCAGAGTTATCTCACCGTATCCGCCGGCGGAACGAGTTGCTCCGTCTCGGCGGCGGAGGAAGGGCAATTTGTGTTGCGCGTCCGCGCCCTGCGCGGGGGAGAGGAACTCTCCGGGCCGCGCGAGATCGCGGTCCATGCCGTTATAGTCATAGGGGCCGTGCGCATCACCAACGATGTGGACGTCGATCTGGCGGAGTACTACACCGTCGCGGGACAGCGCTATGACGAGACCCTCCATCCCGTAGCCGAGCGCTACGCCCTCAACATTTCCACGTACACCCCGGGCCGTCCCCTCGCCAGAGGGGGAGACGAGATCGTGTACTCGGTCTCCGAGCCCCAAATTGCGCGCATCGAAAAGACGGACGGCGGCGTCTACCTCGTGCCCGAGGGGAGGGGGGAGGTCACCGTCACCGCGGAATGGAAGTGGAACGGCTGGCTCGGCAAAAATTTGCGCGCCTCCATCATACTGAACGTCCTGTCCGATGCGATCGCCGTGACGAACGCCGAAGAATACATGAAGGCGATGGAGGAGGGCAGGGTCACCGTTCTGAAAAACGACATCTCCCTCGGCACGGACCGCAACGGCGAAGTTTACGACGTCGCCACGCGCAACGCCATGTTGAAGAGGGCGCGCTCCACGTATAATATCGAATGGTATAAGCACGCCTCCCTCGTGCCGAACGAAACGCTCACGGAGGCCGACGCCTACTTTTCCTACGTTTCGGAGATCACCAACGACCTCTACGGAAACGGATTTTCCATCGACGCCGATTGCTTCACCCACGCGCTCGACGGAAACGATCAGCCCTTGCTCGACCGCTACCGCGGCCCCCTCTATTTTGTGGAATACAAGCAGACGGCAAGCGTGGCGGGGCAGGACAATTGCGCCTTCCTCATCCGCAAGGACGGCGTCAAACTTTACGGCGTCAATTTGCTCGGTTGCCGCGACGAATCCCTTTCGTCGGCCTCGGGCGGGTATGACCTCACCAATCTCAATTTGGCCGGCACGACGTTGGAGATCAACGCCGATTGTTCCATCGTCAACTGCCGCATCCGCAACGGCAGGAACGTCGTGCGCGCGTACGGCGGCAACCGCGACGGCTCCAAATATTTCCTCGATTCTCTTGCCGAGAATACGGGATGCGACGGGGAGAGGATCCGCGTGACCATCGAGGGATGCATTCTTTCGCATGCGAGGGAATTTCTTTTGAAGATCGGCGCAAACCGCGCCCTCCGCGCCAACAACGCAAACGGCCGCGAACCCCGCCTTCTCGATGCTTACGGCAGGGAATATCCCGTCAACGGCGCGGAAAATTGGTACGAATTGCTCGGCGACGAGTATTTTTACAACAACTACGTCATGACGGACGTCACGCTGAAAAACAGCGTTTTGGAGACGAGCGGACTGTTTACGGTGGGGATCGAAAGCAATTTCTCGGGCAAATTCCTCTACGAGGGCACGGACGACCACGCATGGCGCACCTTCACGAGGAGTTGGGAATATTCGGGCGGCACTTCCTTCCCGTCCGTTCTGCGCCTCGAAGGGGATGTGCGGCTCTACGATTGGAAGGACCTCGACCTCATCGACAGCAGTACGCTCATCGAGTCCCCCCTCGGCGCGTTGAGCGAGTGGCTCAAACTGGACGTGCGGAAGATGATCGAATATGTCTATTCCACGAACCCCGGCTCTTACGGCGATCTGCTCGACAACCGCGGAGAGACGCAGTACGTGCACGGCGGCATCGCCTATTACGGCGGCGGGCGCAACTATTCCCAGTTGGATGTGAGCAAACTCGACGGGAAGTACCGCGACGATCTGACCCGTTTCCACATCAACATCTCCGTTTTGAGCGGGGCGGACGACCCGGCCATGCAACGGCAGGGCAGTATCCTGCCCAATGCGGCGGGCACCAACGATTTTAATTTCTTCCTTTACGGAAAAAGCGGCGCGAACAACTACGATGCGCAACTGCGCGACGCGGCTTCCGGAGCGAAGTACAAGGGCGTGAAACCGGTCTCCGCCTTTTGACCCGCTCCGGGGTTTTTAAGCCGCCGCCGCACCGTAGAGTGCGGCGGCTTTTGAATTCCGAAATTTTTTATTGTTTTTTCCGCGTTCTCCGTTCCGCCCCGAAATCTTGTCAAAATTACGGGATTTTGTTCCTTTTCTGCGGGATCTCGTACGGAAACGGGCAAAAAACTCTCGACAAGCCCCGCGAAAGGGGTGTACAATAGAACCGAAAAAAGGGAGGCGGAAAGATCCGCCGAACGCGCGCGGCCGCGCAACGGCCGCCCCGCAAAACCTGCGATATCCTGAACGGAAAAAGGAGGGAGTCACAAAAATGAATACGCAAGATATTGAAATTTTTATGCGCGGAAAAGACCTTTCGTCGGAGAGCGACGAGGTGTTTTTGAAAGGGGCAGAGGGCAAGTTAATGCGCATTTTGGGCGAAGCGGAGGAAAATTCGCAGAGCAAAAAAACCAAAAATGCAGTTGCGGAAGTCCGCGCCTACCTCGATTCCGACGGGACGCAAAAGCGGAAATTGCTTTCCTATTGCGTCGGGTTTACCGATCCCACCGCGCCGCCCGCTCCCCGCGTGGAGGGCACGGAAATGTGCCGCTTCACCATTTTGAAGCAAGACGAATTGTATTTATTGCAACGGTTTGTTGCGGCGCACCGGAGCGACGTGACGTTCGGCGACGTCGTCTATCAGATCATGAAGAAGCACAACATGACGCCGCCTCAGGTTTATAAGAGCGTTTTCATGCGCCGTCAGGACTTCGCCCGCGTCACAGCACCGGACTGCAAAAATGTCACGCGCAAAATGGCATGGCAGATCATCATTGGTCTGCGTTGCTCGATGGAGGAGGCGGATCGGGTCCTGTTCAGCGCGGGATATATCCGCAGGAATACGCGCCATGATCTGACGATGCAATATTTCATCGAGCATAACGAATACGATATCGAAGCAATCGACGCCGCTTTGGCCGAGCAGGGACTGAAAACATTCACCTGCGAATAGCGCACCGATCGGAAAAGATCGGTCGGGCAAAAAAGGCGACGAAAATTTTTCCGTCGCCTTTTGTCATTTTTTATAGGACGACAAGCCCCGGAAGAACCTTTATAATTTCACATGAAGGCAGGGGGCACAGCGGGATGCAAAGGTCCCGAAAAACGAAAGGAGGACAATCACCGTGTTTGATCATCTTACGGAAATCATGTTGAAAAACTACTTTGTGGCGGAGAACACCGTCGGGCGTTTCTATGAAGATAAGCAAGCGCTCTTTTCCGCCTACGCAAAAATTTTCCTTCTCACGGAGGAGGAAGCCGCCTCTCTCTTTGCGCTCACCCAAAGGGAGGAGGTGCTGGGCATCCAGAGCGAGCGCGACTATCACCAATATCTGCGCATGAAGCAATTCATGGCCATCAATTCGCGCCGCTTCGATCTGGCGCCCGAACTCGATGCCGTCATCGACCTCAAAGGAACGGCCTTTTCGGTCGCGCTGGCCCTGCGGCTCACCCACGAGGCCCGCGAGGCGCGCCCCGTCGCCTGCGAAAATCTGACGCTCGCGGCCGAGAGCGGGCTCGTGCTCGCCCTCAATGTTTTGGGCGTTCTGCAAATGGAGGGCATCGTGTTCGGTAAGGACGCGCACGGCGGCCTCAGAAAAATTTTGAACGCGGTGGAATGGAACAGCGAAGAGGGGCTTTTTGCGGCGCTCCGCTACGACCCCGCGCACAAGGCAAGGTACCTCGGCGCGTTGCGCGAATGTCTGGTGCGCAACGGACAGGCGGAGGCCCTCGGGCGGGCCGAAAGGGTGTACGGTCCCTGCCCCGAGGAAAAACACGCCGACTATCTCCTCCTCGAAAAGGCGTTCCGCCAGGGGATCGTCAAGAGGGAGGTCTACATCAAGTCCTATGCCCGCCTCATCTACTCGGGGATCTTGAACGGGCGCGATAAAGAGGCGTTGGCGTTGAGTCCCAACAAGGAATTGTGCGCGGAGGCCTGCCTGCTTCCCCTCAAACTGGGGCGCGTGGCGGCCGTTGCGGAGGCGGAAAGCCTCGCCGGTCTGCGTCCCGACCAGCCCGAGGAGATCGCGCGGGTCATCGGCGGGCTCGGCAACATCGATCTGCGCGCGGTCTCCGCATACCGCCCGCTCTGCTTCGTTTCGGATAGCAAATTCATGCTCGATTTTTACGCTTCGCACATCGCCCGTTGCTTCCGCGACGCACACGTCGAGCGCATCGAGATCGCGGACCTCATCGATTACGATTTCGAGCCGACCAAGAACCACATCTTTGTGCGCAGTTGCGATGAAGATGCGTTCAATCTGTTTTTGCTCTCCTTCTGCGGGGACGTCCCGGTGAGGGCGTTCGATATGGCGAAAAATTTCTTGCAGAGCGGCAAGCGCAAAAAATTCCGCCTCAACCACCCCGGCTTGGTGCTCGACCTCTCGTCGGTGTTGCCCGTTTGCTTCTGCGACCGCGAAAACGCGAAACATCTCTCTCCCTACTGCGAACTCATCCGCATCGCCGAGCCGACGGCGCGGGAGAAGGGCGCTCTGATCGAAGGCATCGTGCGGGAGAAGGCGGAGATGTACGGCGTCAAACGCATCGAAATGCAGGAGGGTCTCGCCGAGGCGCTTTCCGCCTACGGAATGGATGAGATCGACGGCGCGCTCGACGCCGCCGTGCGCGGGCATCGCACGGAAAAACTTTTGCTCACCGTTGCCGCCGTGTTGTCCTATCTGAAAGAAAACGGCGCAAAACGGAATACGTTCGGTTTCGGAGGAGAATTGTCATGAAATTTACGGACGACTTGATTCAAGGTTATGAAAATACCCTCTATATCCATTATGACGAAGTCGGGAAAGAATTTCCGAACAGTTATTGGTACGACGAACTCCGCGACCGCGAAGTGGCGGGAGTGTTGAAAGGGTGCCGCTATGTGAACGGACGGCTTCTTCTGACCTATTCGGAAAAGGAGAACCACGTGGGCGTCATCGCGGCGACGCGCCTCGGGAAAACGACTTCCTACGTGATCCCCACGGTGCGCGCCTTCGCGCGGGCAAAGAACAAAAAGAGCATGATCATCTCCGACCCGAAAGGGGAGATCTACCGCCACACGGCGGCGTCGCTCGCGGAGGAGGGATACGAAATTTTGCTCCTCAACTTCCGCGATTACAAGCATTCGGAGTGTTGGAACCCCCTTACGCCCATCTACCGCAAGTATCAATCCATTTACAGCATTTACGATGAAGTCGAAGTGGTGGAGACAAAAAACGGGCCGCGCAACAAATTGCGCGGAAAAATCTACGAGAGCCAGGCCGACCTCGACGAAGAGATCGAGCGTTGGACGAGTCTCATGACGGAGGAGGTGGGCAACGATATCGACAGCCTCGCCACCATGATCGCGCCCACCTACAAGATGACCGATCCCTATTGGGAGGACTGCGGCAGGGAATTGCTCAAAGCCTACCTTTGGGCGATGTTGGAGGACAGCCGTCCCGAACTGTTGGGGGATTCCGGCCGGACGCAGATCACCGAGGAGACCTTTTCCTTTGCGACCATCATCACCCTCATGGGGATGTTGAACAAATCGGATTCCGATTTCGACGGCGGGTATTTCACCAAGCGCTCCAAGACCTCGCGGGCCTATCAGATCGAAAAGGCGACCATCCCCGAACACGCGCAGACGACGCGGCAATGCATCACCAGCGTGTTCAGTTCCCAGATGTCCATTTTCCGCGAGAGCGCGATGCGCCTCGTCACGAGTTGCAATTCCTTCGATCTGAGCGTGTTGACGGGGGATAAGCCCGTTGCGCTCTTCATCGACTACCGCGACGAGTTGAAGGTCCACTTCAAGGTGATCAGCCTCTTCATCCAGGACGCCTATCGCCTCCTCATCGAGCACGCCAACGTGCAGCCGGAGGGCAAGCGGAAAATCCCCTTCTACTTCATTTTGGATGAATTCGGCAACTGCCCGCCCATCAAGGACTTCGAAACTACGATCTCCGCCTGCGCGGGGAGGAACATTTTCTTTATCCTCATCGTGCAATCCTATGCCCAACTCAACAGCGTGTACGGGGACGCCGTTGCCGCCATCATCCGCGACAACCTCAACATGCACATCTTTTTCGGCTCCAACAACCCGCAGACCCTCGAAGAGTTCTCCCGCGAGTGCGGGCAGTACACCCGCATCGCGCCCGTTTCCGCCCTCAACGGGAAGGGCGCGGAGATCGAAAATTATCAATTCGAGACCATTCCGCTGGTCCCCAAGAGCATGCTCGCCCACTTCTCCCCCGGGGAGTGCGTCGTGACGGAGGCCAACTGCGGCTACGTGCTCTTTTCCAAGTTGGAACGGTACTATCTCTGCAAGGAATTTGCCGACGCGCCGTACACCGACGAAAAGTTGTATATCGGGCGGGCGGACCCCTTCAACAAGAAATATACCTACCGCATCGCCGAAAAACCCCGTTCCGCGCGGGGAAATCCGTTTGATTTTTAAGGAGGAAGGGAAAATGGTCAGCACCGAAGAAATCGTAAATTACATCAAATCCCAAAAAGAGATCTCCGTTCCCGCATTGCAGAAACAATTTTCCGTCGATTATTTCACCGTTTCCATGCTCGTCCAAAAACTCAAAGAGGAGGGGATCCTCCGCCCCAACGCGGGGGTGAGTTATACCGTCACGGCCGTGGAGGAAAAAAGCCAACCCGTGCGGCGCAACAGACTGTTCGACGATGACGACGACGATGACGATGAGGACGACGGGGACAGCCTTGCCGAGTTGACGCGGAGTTTGGAGGAGCGCCGCAGACGGCTCCTCGAAGCGTTGGAGAAAAACGGCAAGGACGACGGGGACGACAACGGTGACGCCGAAGGCGAAGAGGATGGCGGCGCCGAAGATGGGGACGCCGAGGAAACAGAAGATGAGGACGACGGGGACGGCACCGCCGCCGAGCGCGCTTTTGCGGACTTCTTTTCGGAGACCGCCGCGGTCGAACTGTGCGAAGGGGATTATTTCGTCTCCCCCGCCGAGGGATTCACGGTGGGGGAAACGGCGGTCCGCTTCAAGTTATACGAATATGGCGGAGTCGTCTATCTCTCGGACGACGGCTTTGTCGCCGCGGAGATCGGCAAGCACCTCCTCGTCTGTTCGGAGGAATTCGAGAAGGAGGTCCACGCCATCACGGCGCGGTACGGCGTGGAGGAGGTCGAAGATACGCTACACGTCCGCATGGATTTCCCCACGCAGGGTACGGCCTGCATGTTGCGGCTGTTTACGGCGATGGAGCGCATCTTGGCGCTCGACGAAGAGAAACTTTCCGTCTGCTCCGAATACGAAAAGGAAACGGATCGGATGATGGACGTCGTCGGGGAGTGGTTGGAAGAGGACCCCGCCTATGACCGCGGCCGCCTCCTCGCGCACGCCGCAAAACTTTGCCGCGAAGCCGATCAAGAGGGCGATATCGACCGCGTCCTTCTTCTGGCGCGGGTGAGGAAGGGCTTGACCGATATGTCGGACAGCGACTTCGATGAGATCCGGGAAGCGATCCTCTGCGGGCAGACGGAAGGGGAGGACAACGCGGCGCAGGAGGAAAACCCCGCCGAGGAAAGTCCCGCCGCGCCCGAAAAGGAATACGGCGCCCCCGGCACCCTCGTCTTTCCTCTGGGCAAGGATCTCGATGGCAAGCCCGTGAGCGGCGACCTCGTCCGCTTCAAACACATTTTGATCGGCGGCGCGGAGCGAACGGGGAAATCCGTGTTTTTGCATTCCCTCATCGCCAACCTAATCAATGCGTATTCCCCCGAGGCGCTCCGCTTCATCCTGTGCGACAGCGGGGAGCAGAGGACCTTCCACCGCTACGAGGGGATGCCCCATCTGATGACGGGGACCGTCGTCTCCGATGCGGAGGAATTTTTCGGGATGCTCCGCTGGGTGAACGGGGAGATGGAGCACAGGTACATGAAGTTCAACAGGATGGCGGAGCGGGGGGCCGCCGTGCGCAACATCGACGAGTACAATTCGGCCGTGGAAGTAAAAGACAAACAACTTGCCCGCATCGTCATCATCGTGGATGAATTTGCCGATTATATCAAGGCGGCGAAGGACGAATTCGAAGAGCGGCTCATGCGCCTGACGCAAAAGGGGCGGGCGGCCGGTATCCACCTCATTTTGGCCACGCGGGAGGTCACGCCCTCCGTCATCACGGGCATGGTCAAGGCCAATTTTTCCACGCGGTTTGCGTTTTCCGTGCCCGGAAAAGAGGAGTCGCGCATTCTCATCGATGACGACGGCGCCGAACAGATCCATGATTATGGGGATTTCCTCGTGATGACGACGGATCATTTCAAGTGCCGGCACGTTCACGGCGCGCTCCTTTCTCTCCCCGAGCGTTTTGGGGCGATCCGTGCGGCAAGGCGCTCCTACAAAGCCTGTTTTCTCCCCCGCGAAATTTTTTCTCTCGGCGGCGCGGAAGGGGAGAGCGGCAAAGGAGAAAGCGAAGCCGAAGGGGAAGCGCAGGACGAGGAGCCTGTCGATCCCTTCTACCTCCGCGCTTTGGCCATTGTGGTGCGGGAGAGGAAGGTCTCCATTTCCTTCCTTCAAAGGAAATGCGCCATCGGCTACGGCCACGCGGGGAAGATCCTCGAATGGATGGAGTACATGGGGTACGTCTCACCCTTCGACGTCAAAACGAAGAGGCGCAAGGTGCTTCTCACAAAGAAAGAATTTGAAAAAAAATACGGTCCGTTGGACGGTTAAGGAGAAACGATCATGGAAGATATTCTCGACATTTTACTCGACGAGGAGAACAAGGATCCCATCCGTCTCCAAGATGAAAAGGGCAACGAATTGGTTTTCGAACAGGTGGCGACCATTCCCCACCGCGGGAAACTCTATTGCGTCCTGAAACCGCTCACCCGCATCGACGGGGTGGCCGACGACGAAGCGATCGTGTTCCGCGCGGAAGAAGCGGCCGACGGAACGCACTACCTTACGGTGGAACTGGACGAACTCACGGCGATCGACATTTTCCAAGAATATTATAAGTTGTTGGGAGAAAGCAAAAAGAAGTGAGCCGCCCCGATCGCGCCCGCCCGCAGGCAAAAGCGGTTGACATTTTCACACCGGTAAACTATAATGGTTTCGGAGCGGTGCTCCGAAACCATTATCACAAAGGAGAGCGGGAAAACGCCCGCGGCAGGGAAAAGGGAATGAAAATCGAACGCCGGTTTGTTGACTGGGAAGCGACGGGAAACAAACTGTTCCGCCTTCGGAGCGATAATGCGGCGCTCAGGCGCTACGTATGCAGTATGCTCCGCAAGGACACGGACAGGTGCAACAGCAAGACGGGAGACTGCGAACACTGCGGGGACAAATACATGGATAAGAGCATCAGCCGCCCCGAACTTGCGGAGGTCTTCGGCGTTTCCGAGAGTGTGATCAACAATTGGGAAAGCGGGAGAACGGAGGTCGGCATAGAAGATCTGCTGTTCTATTGCCGCATCGCCGGGGTAACGTTGGAGGACGTTTTGGTGTTCCACGAATAGTCCGTCTTGAAATTTTTTCCGGAATCTTGCAAAAATGGCAGGATTCCTTTCTTTTTATCGAAATTTTTGTAAAAAAAATCGTGAAAAACTATCGACAAAATTCGACAAAATGGTGTACAATAAAGGCATAAAAGGCGTGCGGGAAACGCACAGAGACAGGAGGAAATAAAATTATGGCTGATAACATTTTCGGAACGAAACGCAACATCGACGTCGTGTTCTGCATCGACGGCACGGGCAGTATGGCGCCCTGCATCGAGAGCGTAAAATCCAACGCGCGCAGATTCCACTTGGAATTCGTCAGCGCGATGACCGACCTCGGCAGCGAGATCGATTCCATGCGCGTCAAGGTGATCGTGTTCCGCGACTACCAGTGCGACGGAAAGAATTCGATGGTGGAGAGCCCCTTCTATGAACTGCCCACGGATAACGCGGACTTCGAAAAATTCCTTACGGATATTTCGGCGTGCGGCGGCGGCGACGGCCCCGAAAACGGACTCGAAGCGCTGTACTACGCGATGAAGTCCGATTTCACCACGGGCTCAAAGGACAGGCAGGTCATCGTGCTCTTTACCGATGCGGAGGCTCTGGCCCTCAAAGAGAGAGCGGGCTCGGCCGGCTATCCCGCAGATATGGTCGACGAAGCGGGCTTTATGGAAATGTGGGCATGCACGGCGCAGGATGCGAGTTTCAAACTCCGCGACCGCAACAAGAGGCTCGTTATGTTCGCCCCCAACGGCACGAAGTACCAGGATCTCAAATCCAAACTCGACCGTAGCGTATTCGCGCCCGTGAACATGGCGGACGGCCTCGGCGACATCGATTTCAAGGAAATCATCAAAATCATCGCGGCATCCGCGAGCAACGCTTAACGGGCGATCGAAACAGGGGCGGACGATGGATCCGGGAGAGATCCCGGCCGTTCGCCCCGAATCTTTCGGGAGAACATGATGCAAACTTCAAATCCTCTTTTTGCAAAAAAGAATATCGACGTCGTCTTTTGCATCGACGGAACGGGCAGTATGGGCCCTTGCATCGATGCCGTGAAGGCGAATATCCGCAAATTTCCGGCGGAATACACGGAAATCTTGGAAAACATGGGTTGCGATGCGTTTTCTTTGCGGGCAAAAGTGATCGTTTTTCGGGATTATGCGTCCGAGGGGGAACAGGCAATGCTCGAAAGTCCCTTTTTTGCGCTCCCCGAGGAGAGCGGCGATTTCGAAAAATACGTCGCCGATATCGTGGAATACGGCGGCGGCGACAGCCCCGAAAACGGACTCGAAGCGCTGTACTATGCGATGAAGTCCGATTTTATCGCGGGCGCAAGGGACAGGCAGGTCATCGTGCTCCTGACCGACGCGGAGGCCTTGCCCCTCAAAGAGAGAGCGGACGCATTCGGTTATCCCGCCGATATGGTGGACGAGGAAGGATTGATCGATATGTGGTACGGGAAGGAGCAGGGGCCCGATTTCAAACTTCGCCAGCGTTGCAAGAGGTTGGTCATGTTTGCGCCTTCCGGAACAAGATACCGTGATCTCTGTTCCAAATTGGATCGAAGTTACTTTGAACCGGTGAATAGGCAAGAGGGCCTTAGCGATATCGATTGGCCCCGCATGGTCGCGATCGTGGCCGAAGGCTCCTATTGACGGGAGAAAAGGGAACGATCGGAAGGATTTCACAAAGAGAAACCGATACTTTGGAGACGAATATGATTTCACCCAATTTTCTTTCAACAAAACGCAACATAGACATTGTGTTTTGCATTGACGGCACGGGGAGCATGAGCCCCTGCATCGACAGCGTCAAAAACAATGCAAAGCGCTTTTATGCCGATTTCGCAGAGGCGATGACGGATCTCGGCAGCGAGATCGACATGATGCGCATTAAGATCATCGTGTTCCGCGACTATAAGTGCGACGGAAAAGAATCGATGGTGGAGAGCGCATTTTTCGAACTCCCCGCGGAGGAAGAGGAATTTTCCGCCTATCTTGACGGGATCCACGCCACGGGCGGATGCGGAGAGGACGCCAACGGGTTGGAGGCCTTTTACCGCGCCATGATGTCCGACTTTACGACGGGCTCAAAGGACAGGCAGGTCATTGTCCTGTTTGCCGATACCACAGCGATCCCGATTTTGGAGCGCAGAAATTGCTCCGACTATCCCCGCGGCATGGTGGATGACGACGGATTGCTGGAAACATGGATGTGCCTTCAAAGCCGTCCTTCTAAATTGCGCGAGCGCAATAAACGGCTCGTCATGTTCGCTCCCCGCGGTTCCTGCTACGAGGAGATGAAGCGGACTTACAACAGAAGCGTCTTCATCCCCGTGGAGATCCACAGAGGGCTGGACGACGTTTCCTTTGCCGACGTCATCAAGATCATCGCCGCATCGGCGAGTTCGGTATCGTGACCGAACGGGAGGTTATTGCAAGTGAAATACAACGGAACTTATGAAGCCGATCCCGCCTTTCTCGAAGGCGGCGCCATCAAGTGGCGTTCTACCGGGAACGGCGAGTACATCATCGCTTCGAAGGGCGGAAAAAAATACTTTGTCAAGCGCAATATGCACGTGCGTTATCCGTCCAGAGGGGAGCCCAAAGCGGTGTACGAAAAATATAAAGTCAAAGCGGATGCGCTCCAAAAAAAGCAGGAGCGGTTGCGCGCTTTGATGAGGGGGCTCAAATGGGAAACCGACCACATCGTTGCCGAGGAAGAAAACTTTTGGGACAGCGATAAGATGTTCACTACGGTCACACCGTGCATTCCGGACGCCCTTCCCGATAGTTTCGACTATACGGGATTGTCCCTCCGCGAATTTCTTCAATTGGCGCTGTCCGCCGCCAAAGCGTTGGAAGTTCTCCACGCCCACGGCGTCATCCACGGCGACCTCAAAGGGAAGAACATCCTCGTCACGGCAAGGGGAGGGGCATACACGCCCTACCTCATCGACTTCGACTCCTCCTATCCCGCGGACGAGATCCCCGATTGGGAGGGCATCGGCGGCTCCGACGGCTACCAGAGCCCCGAGGTCATGCTCTACGGCTCGGACGAAGGGGCGGCCCCGAAGGAGACCATCACGGCGGCGACGGATATCTTTTCCCTCGGCGTCGTGTTCCACAAGTGGTGGGCGGGTGCCTTTCCCGGGGTAGACTTGGAGCGCGGCTCCGTCGGCGCGGCGGTGTATCTCGATAAGGACGTTACGATCGACAAAAAATTCAACGTGCGCATCGGCGGAGGATGCGGAGCGACTTTGCAATCGCTCATCAACTGGATGTTCGCCAAAGATCCCGCCGAACGGCCCACGGCAAAAGAGGTGACCCAAGTCCTTTCCGATCTTTCGGAAGTTCCCGAAAAATTCCACAAGGGCAACGACGAAAAACCCTTCGACGGAGCGCTGTGGGATACGCATAAGCGCATCGCCGAACTTCTGCCCGTAAGCGACCTCAAAGCGAAGGGGATAAAGTCCCTCAAACGCATCAATGAGGGGAGCAGCAGCATGAACCTCAAATACCGCGTCGTTATGGAGGACGGGACCGAACGGACGATGACGATATCGGAACTTTGCGACGCCGGTTATGCTGTGAGCAAGGGGGCGGAACTCGAAGCCCCGTGGGAGGAGCATCTCATCGAATTCGAGCCCGCCGAGGCCATTGCCAAAAAGGGATATGTGCAGATCCGCAGAAAACAACTTGCGTTCAGAAAGCGCTATCTCATCACAACCGTATCGGGAATGGAGATCGATAAAGGCTACGAATGGCTGATCACGGAGGGGCTTGCCCATCCGAAATCGGTGGAGATCGACGCCGATACGCCCTGGCCCGAACACGGGACGAGGTACGATCCCGAAAACATGGCCCGCCTTAACGTAAAGAGCATC
Organism: uncultured Clostridia bacterium; assembly: GCA_947589555.1. Lineage (GTDB taxonomy): Bacteria > Bacillota > Clostridia > Christensenellales > Borkfalkiaceae > Gallimonas. The sequence goes on from CANQAZ010000003.1 coordinate 50,529, forward strand.
TCCCGCATGGAAGTCGGCGGCGAGCACCGTTACAGGATCGTCTACAATACGATCGTGGACGGCAAGAACAAGGTCAACGAAAGAGTACCTGCGAACAATCTTAAATTGATGGGGTTCATCAAATGAATGACAACGTTTTCAAATTTTATTCCGTCTTAAAGAACGAGGACGCCATGCCCTATTTTTGCGACGGCCTTTTGGTCGCCGCCGACGGTTTGGGCGGCTCGGGTTCCACTGTCCACGAGATCGATAAGGGCCATCGGAAGGATATGCGCGGCGATGTGCTTCACGGGGCGTTCGGCGATATCGTCCAAATGTCCCCCGGGTTGACGCAATACGTCGAGGAGTTGATCGCGCCCATGATAGACGGGCGGGACGATACTTCGGCGCTTTGGGCTTCGCGCATCGTGATCGCCCGTTGCGTTTACGCACTCACGGAGGGCGAATTCAAGGAGGCGGACCTTTCCGACGATAAGGTCCGTGCGCGGCTTGCCGATTTTATCGCGCGGGGCCTGCACGATACCGTCCGCGAATTCGGCCTTCAAAACGGCAAATACGACGGGCAGTTGCTGTTGCCCACCACGCTGGCGTTCATCCGCTACCGCGAGGAAGGGGACCTCGTGCTTGCCGAAACGGTTTGGGCGGGCGATTCCCGTTGCTACGCTCTGACGGGAGAAGGTCTGAAACTTCTCTCGGTCGACGACGAGGATTCCTCGGGCGCCATCACGAATTTGTTCTATGCCGACAACAAAAAAGTCCGCCTCAACTATCTGCGGCACGAAATCGCAAAGCCGTGCGTTCTCATGGCGGTGAGCGACGGGATCTTCGATCCCTTCGACCCGCACGACCATCTCGGCGTGGAGCACACCCTTCTTTCCGCCCTTCAAAAGAGCGCCTCGGCGCAGGAGATGGCGGAAGCGCTCACGCACTTTTACGACGGGGTCCACGGCGACGACGCCACGATGGCCTTCGTCCCGCTGGGCTTTTCCGATTTCGGCGAAATTAAGAGGGCCTTCGAACGGCGCGCCGAAACGATTTCGGAGATCGCACGGATGCAGGCGGAGATGTCGTCAACGCTCGCGGTCGCAAATTTGTCCGAAGAGGAGGCGGGCCATTATGTGTTCTCCCGCACGGCCGACCGCTTCGATCATATCGTTCCGCTTTTGCTCGACGTCGCGGAGCGGGGCGAAAAAGATATCGCTCTGACTCCCGCATTCTGCGATTTTATCGCCAATTTCGGTAAGACGCTCAAAGCCGAGGCGGAAAAGGCGCGCAGGGAAACCATCGATCGCGCCCTCGCGGAGTTGGATTCGTATGTCAGAAAGCATCCCGAACTCGTCGGTTCCGAAATTTTGACGGCGGGAGAGCCGGTGTTCCACGATCTGATGCTTCAATCCCAGTTTAACGACTTCAAGCGCATTTCGAAGGATCTTGCGACCGCAATGGACCACGGCAACGCTTGGGAGGAGAAAAGCAAAGCGCTTGCGGGGCAAAAACAAGCGCTCCACAAGGCCATACAGGAAAAAATCGAGCGTTGCCGGAAAGAATTCGACGACGCATGGTACGAGAAAGAGACCGAAGAAACGAAAAAGAAACGGCGGGAACTCATCCTCATGCTGACCTCGTGGTACTATCTAGATAACTCGGTAAAATTCGGCTGGGGAGTCCAAAACGCCGATAAATTGATGCGCGAGGACCGGAAACTCATACTTGACGTGCAGGATTACGTCTCGGATTCCAGAACGGTGGATTCGAACGCACGGACGCAAAGGAATATGATCGATCGGTATATGGATACCTATTTGCGTTCGTGGCGTGCGCTTTTCGATTGGTTCAAAAAGGACAACCGCTTGATCCCCGTTTTGTTGAGCGAGACCGCCGTCCGCATGTTCGGCCTCGGCACGGCCGCCGCCCCCGCGGAGGAAAGGGCGGGCGCAAAGGGCAAGAAGGAACGGCTATTGTATGAGTTGAGCAAAAACAAGGAGGCCGTCGTTGCCGATATCGTGGCCGCGCTCGCAAAGGAGTACGGAAAAACTTCGGTCATAGACGGCCAGTATAACGCAACAAAACTCGATCTGTTCCGCGTCTATTACCGGTTGAAGAACAACCCCGATAACGCGATACAGACCTTTGAGCAACGCCTCTCTGCCATAGAGGGATCTTATACGAGTTTGGTCGGACATGCAGGACGTAAAGTTTGAGGTCAATTGTTACGGAAATGCCGCAGAAGGGGGTGGGTTGACAAAACTCACCCTTTGCGGCATCAACGGCGAAGAGGCCGTCCTCGAATTGGACGAAGAGCAAGAGGGTATGCTGAGGTCGCGGTTTTCCCGCTCCTTCTACGTCCGTTGCAAAAAGGAAAAGATCCTTTACGAAATCGAAAACGTCAAAGACGGCGCCGCTTTGAAGGCGCTCGCGAAAAAATATTATTTTTGCGATACGTGCGATTTCGACAATATCAATCTCTATGGTGCAAAAAGGGTCTTGAAGGTCGTCGTAGAGGCACTGTACCGTTATCCCAGACTGCGGAGCAAACTTTGCTACATCGGCTCCCACAGCGGCTTTGAAAAACTTCTCATCGCGCTCGAAGAGGGGGATCCCGCCGTTCTCAACCAATTCAACCTGCAATATATCTGCACGGGCGAAAACGCCAAAAAACTGGGCGCGCTCGTGCATCACCTCTTGACGAACATCATGAACAATCATGAGGTGTATATCGCTTCGGCCATGTCGGCGTACGGCCTGTTCGACGCCGTCTTGCTCGATCAGAACGACTATGACGGCTATTCCTATCTGACCCTCGTTTCGTTACTGCGCAAAAACGAAGCGGTCGGGTTTCACCCGAAGGGGTGCCACACTCCCGAATCGGTCGTTTACCACGAATTGGGGCACCTTTTGGATAAAATGTGCGGCCTTTCGGAAAAATTCGGCTTCAAGTCGTATTACAAGGGTCTGTCCCGGGAAGAGATCAGGTTCGGCCTCTCCGAATACGCCCTCGTGTCGCCGGAGGAATTCATCGCCGAGGCCTTTTCGGAATACATGAGCAATCCCGAGCCCCGCGCGATCGCCGCAAAAGTCGGCGCGCTGTTGGATTCCGCCTACGCGCAAAAGGCATAAAGCGAGCGCATTTCCTCCTCGTCCCGTCCGCCCCCCGGAGAGGAAGGCCCCCGCCGCAAAAAATAGGCACGCAAAAAGACAGGCACGCAAAAAACAAGCGCGCCTGTCTTATTTTTTGAGAAAGGGGGCTCCCGCCCTCCGCAACGTACGGCCGCCGCAGTATGCAAGCGCGTTTATTGCACGCCGCGGCGGAATTTCAGCGGGGTCGTGCCCGTGATGCGATAGAAGGCCGAATAAAAGGAGGAAAGACTGATATATCCCACCTGTTCGGCGATCCTATCGTTGGGGAGCGTTGTTTCGAGGAGCAATTTTTTGGCCACGTCGATGCGTTGGCGGCACTTGCGTTCGTTGAAACTCATGCCGTACATCGAATGCGCCACGCGGTTGAGGTGCCGCTCGGAGAGGAAGAGCGTTTTCGCCAATTCCGCCGCGTTGACGGAAGTCATGTAGCGATAGATGATCGCGTTGTTGATCTCCATGCGCACGGCGATGGCGTCCGGGGTATGCGGCCGCCGCTTGGGGGAGAGGTCGTCGAGGATGGCGCACATCAGGCTCGTTCCCGCCGCTTGAAGGGCATATTCGCGCGCAAAACAATCCCGTTCGAACACGGAAAAGTACGCGCTCAACGCCTGACGGGTGTGCACGGCGTCCTTTTTGCGGAACCAGCCGAGCGAGGAGAGGGCCTCGTCCACTTCGGAGAAGAGCCCCGTCTGCCCGCAACGGGAATAGCGGATGCCGAGCCGCATGGTCGTCTCCCGTTCGATATCGCGGAAGAGGTGTCTTTGGCGGGGGGATACGAGGACGTAGTCTCCCGCGGCGAGGGTGATGCGTTCCTCTTCCGTTTCAAAGTCACACTCGCCGCTGACGCATAGCACCAATTCATAGTAACTGTGCGTGTGCAGAAGTTTGATAAAACCTTCCTGCTCCAAGTCCGATTCCGTCGTGCCGTAATTTTCAAAAATGATGATATCGAAGCGGACATTTCCCAATTTTACGGAAAGTTCCGCATTGCGCATTTGTTCCATATTTCTATTATAAGATATGCTCGCCCGAAATGCAAGAAAAAATCCGAAATTCGGACATTTTCTTTATAT
>CANQAZ010000004.1 GCA_947589555.1 uncultured Clostridia bacterium
TTTCCCGCAGAAGGAAGTGGGCAAAAAGTGGTACGATTTTCGCAAAAACGGTAGGCAGGATAAGGAAAGTGGTATAATTCCACTTTCGAGCCTCAAAAGCGGGAAACCCGCCTTTTGCTTTTCCCCCTACAAGTGGTAGCCAAGTAAGAAGCCCAAAAGTTTACCATTTTCAAAATTTTCATCGAAAAAATATTTGCGCGGCGGTCTGCGCGTGCGGCGGAACGTTCTACCCCCCTACAAGTGGTAGGCAAGTAGCAAGCCTAAAAGTTTCCACTTTCCGAAAAATTTCCGTAAAATTTCACAAAGAAAAATGCGTATACAATCATATACGCACCTACCATTTATTCTTACTTGATCTGCAATTCCTTTCCTGTTATTCCCGCGTGCTTCGAAAAATACTTCTATACAAAAGAACACACGATGAACCTCATATATTTCTTTTGCAATCTTTTGCCTTCAAGCTAATTATTCGCTCGAAAGATTGGCCGAATCAACGTATCTTTCGGCAAAACATTTCCCGTAAAACATACATTCATAAATTTGGGCGTAGTAATCGACAAGTTTGTCGTCAAATTTTTCCGTAACGCAATGGAGCAAGGATTCATTCCTTGCCTTGAACATGCCGTAAATAAAGTTTTTATCCCCCCACAGAGGGCGCTCAATGTCGATGACGCACTTCAATCGCCCGCCACGGAAAATAAAATTTGCCATATTGCAATCGGATGGTACGAAAGAGGCCTCCGACAATCTCGGCACCATGTCGAGGCCCTTGTATAGTATCCCTTTCCGTTGCGGATTTGCGCGGTCAATCACCGATTTCAGGAAGGATCGCCATGATGAAAATTGCGCCCTGCGGTCTTTTTCGAAAAAACCAAATGACGGTGCCGTTATCTGCGCAGCCCTTTGCATAAAGCACACGACCTGGGATAACAGCGCTACATCGCAATTTTTTCGGTAGAAGATCTCCCCCTCCACTCTATCCTCCTCTAAAACGGTGAAGTCCTTGATCAATTCTCCTTTTTGATATATTTTTCCGATATTGACGACCGGCATCCCATGCTCGATAAGAAGATCATGAGCCGCCTTTTCGATATAATACGATTCATCGGTTTGAAGGGTGTTGTATACCGACCGGGCAATCTTAATGACTTTATTACCCTTGGCAAATATATAATGTTTCTCGCTATAATTCAGCGGCGTATATCCGAGAGACACGAAACGATGGAAATACGGCTCTTCCTGGGGATTGTTTATCATCTTCATCGCCGATAAATTTCATTCTTTTTGATGACGCTTTGTATGAGCGTAGTATCAACACCGAACTCTTCCCCCTGTGCCGCGATGGACGCAATATCCTTGGGGAGACAACTGCCACCGTAACCACGGTTATCTTCATAGACGAACGTATGGCTTGCGCCAATACGGGGATCGGCGATCCACATCTCTCTCGCCAGATGATAGTCGGCTCCAAGCGCCTTTGCAATGTCATACATTTCGTTGCAAAATGTTACCTTTGTTGCCAAAAAGGCATTTTCCATATATTTTGCCATTTCAACAGTCTTTGCGTCTGCCTGATAAATGCGCACGTTGGAAGTTATGACCTTTTGATAGGTTTTTATCGCCAAGTCGATCCCCTTTCTCGTCCCCCCAAACGATAACCACGTTCTATCGTTCAAATTCGCAAACGGATGGGCGACCGTTTCTCCGTAATATTCCGGTTGAAACACGATCTCTTTTCCCAACTTTTGCATCATCTCATCGGTAAAACCGACACGCACGGTAGATCTCAACACGATCAGGGGGACATTCAGCCAGCCTAAAACTTCTTCGACGGCACTCGTGTCACAATGGCCGTCCTCTCTTTGCGGCGTAGGGACGCACACAAAAACCGTATGGCAATCGTTGATCTCCGCTTGCGTTCCCATTTCCAAATATTTATCATAGATGATTGCCTCTTTGAATAACCCGTGCATCGCTTTGCCGACATGGCCGTATCCGACGATCCCGATTTTCATTTTTTTCTCCTCCTTATCTGATCCCGTGATGATATCTTGTATAGAGCCCGAGGTAGCGCTCCAATAAATCAATCGCTTGCAACGGGTCTTCAACGCCATAGATTTTGTCGTCGATCCCTTTGTATCGCTCCCTGTTGTCAAGCCGCTGCCCCGCAAGTCTGCTGCTCCATCCGTCTACATTGGTGTAAGCGATCACCGGTCTGAACAGCGACCATGCGAGCGCAATTTCCGAAAGCGTTCCGCTACCGCCGCCGATGGCAATGACGCCGTCCGCGTTTACGACCACCCCATTCCGCATGACGTCCAAGCCCGTGGGGATGACGATGTCCGCATAACAGTTCGCCGTCGTCCTATCGAAAGAAGGGAGAATCGCGACCGTGTCGCCCTCTCGGTATTTCTCCGACGATTTTGCCCCACGAAACACCGCTTCCATAACGCCGCCCAATCCTCCGCTTTGAACTCGGTATCCCGCATCCACAAGCGCCCTTCCGGTGTCAAAGGCAAGCCGATACTTAAAACTATTCTCCTCGAGTTTTCCGTCGCCGATCACGGCTATTGTTTTTTTCATGCGTTCTTCTCCTTTGTTCTGTAAATTTGCACCGTCACGACCCCTTCATTATAACTATCTATGAGCTCGAATCCCACCGCCGCGCCATTTGACGTGATCCTGTTCAAGTCGGTTGCCAAGGTTTGAAAGAATACCAACTCCCGCTTCCCGATATCGGTGCCGTTGATTTCCAAATCGGCCCCTTGGATTTTAATGAGAGTCAGACGGTTGAAAGAAAATTTATTGTCCTTAAGCCGATAGACCGTCGCCGGAATATTGAAGTAAAATTTATATGGCGCCCGGGAGATCAATGCCTCCTCCGTCCTTGCATCGAACATGGAATTCTTCACGGCATTCAAAGATTTTTCGATTTCGGAACAGCTCTCCTTCACTTTTTCGCCGTTCTGCCGAAACAACACAAACGACGTCCGGACAATGCGTTGATATTTTACACCAATTAAATTATTCAAAATGTGGTTATGATAATTTGCCCTTACATACGCTGCACGGCTTTGATTGTTTGGCGTCTCGAGAAAGGCGACAAAGTCATCAAAAGTGGAAATAATGAATGGAAGATCGAGATAGTATCCGCCCGTGTTGCTATAAAAATAGTAATCGTTCAATATCCCGTAGTGTGCGGCGAAGTTTCTCAGTGTAATAAGCCGCCGTTTCAAATCGGACGGAACATTCAACTTATCCAAAACATCGGAGACTTTAGAATATGTACCATATACCGGGATGTTCAGTTCAAATACGAACTTTTCCTCTAAATTTAAGAACACCTTTTGAACCCCTCCGCTCGTGCTTTTACTGATCTCGCGCATATCGGCAGAAGAGTTTCCGCTACAAAGGATCGTCAGGTTTTTGTCGCGGTAAAATTTGGGCTTATTGAGTTTTAAGAGCTGCTCTACATCGATGTCGGATGGTTCATTCAGCTCTTCGATTTTGTTTTGATACAGGTACGCCACGCCCATTGCCGGAGGCACGGCTTTGCATATATTGATGAACGCTTCGGCATTATTGATCTTCAATGTATAGTCACTTTCAAAAAACTTGCCGATGTTACTTCCTTTGCCTATCGTTAAAATGTAGTTGTTCGATGTCTTTTCAAGCCAACCGAAGATGCAAAAATGCGGCGATTTTACCCTATCGCTCAAGTCGAGTGCAAATTTTCGGACATTTTGACCGACCGTAGAAATTTCCACCTCGCGATAGAGACATCCGAAGATACTTTCAAAGACATCCCCGCATTCTGTTTCTTCCCGAATATCCGCTTCATAATTGTTGCGGAAAGCGTCATTGAGCTTTTGGGACAATTCATTTCTTTGCGCGAAAAGCGCCGAGGGCACCATTTCGCCCCACAAAGCCGTACCCCAAATGTTGACGAAATTGGCGATGAACGACTGCAGATCTTTCTGCGATAGAGCCGCAAGGATCATAATGAGCATCCCTGCGATCGTCAACTCCCCGTCACGGGCATAGGAAACGTTGTCCGCGATTTTTGGGAATGCCCCGATCAGGGCTTCGTCCACCTTCATCGTGCAATGCAACTGCGTCGAAATAATGGCGTGCAGATTGATATTCCGAAACCGTTTCAACATCCATGTATAGCAGGTGATGCCATCCGCAGTCTCTTGGCTTCCGTCGGCATTATAAATAACATACCGATTGTCGGCGAGTTGCTCATAGAGGAAGGGGAACTGTTCGCTGAAAAGGCGCTTATCGATCCGATCGCCCTCCAAAGCGATATCAGCAAAATAGACATAGCGGAAAACCCGCTCTATTTGTACAAGCGCCCCCGACAGTATCCCCTTAAAAGTAAACAGATCCTTCCCGGAGACATAGTGCTTTTTTCGGTGGTAGATCAGATTGACCGTCGCGTTCAAAAACTCCAAAGACCGCAAATCAAATTTTGTTTTTTCGGGATTCATCAGCTCTCTCCTTTGCTCGTTTGAGTAAAATTTCTTTTATTTCTTTTTTGTGACTTGCGTCATATTTCCCTCTGTGACTGCGGTTTTCCATGCTTGGTTCGAAGTAGTAGAGAATATCTTCAATAAAAACGTTCTTCTTTGATTTTGCGATCATCGGAAGCATCATGGCAAAATCGGTGTTCACTTCCACAAATTTTCCGTCTATCCGCAAATCCTTCTCTACATCGATACAGTCGAACAACTTTCGTTTGAAACATTTCGGATGCAGCCAAATATTGTCTCCGTCACGCTCCCAAACCCTTTCAAAGGAATAGACCATGTAATTTTTCAACGGTTTGTCGTAACGGATGCAGTTACCGCATGTAACCTCTGCCCCGCGTTGAAATTCGGCTATGATCTTTTCGACTGCGTGGTCGTTCACGAAGTAGTCGTCATTGTCGAGGTTGATGACAACAGCCTCAGGATTGACAATCACATGATTCATGACAAAAACAAGATTTTCGATCTCTCCCACGTTCGTGTCGTTGAACAAAGCGACTGTTTTATTCTTAAAATACCTGTCGTAACGTAAAACATATTCCGCATAAGCGGCGCTTTCATTTTGCGATGCGTCGTCCACATAGACAATCGAAAAATCCTGATACGTCTGATTTTTAAGGCCGGCGAACATCCTCTTCAGCCTTTCGGGAGGCGTATTGTACCCCCGGATATAAATTACCACATCGGCATTCGTTGTTTTTGTCCATGCCGCTTTATCGCCGATAAGATCGACCTGCCCATATTGAAGTTTCGGCAATCGATCGTTCGCGATACGGCTTTCCGCATAAGCGATCAGATTGGCCTCTCTCTTCTTACAATTCTCGGGATGGACGAACCAGACGTCCTTATCGGAAAGACGAACGCTCTCTTGCCCCTGCAATTTTTTGTCCAAAGCGCGGTGCCAAGGAAGCTGCACCATGCCGTCTTTCACCTCGTTCCCCAGCGGCAACAAGGCGCGCAGTTTATCCAACGCCAAAAAGCAAGAACGCACCTCTGTTCTGCACCCATATACGGGTGGAGCCGCCGCTTCCTTGGCGATGGAGAGCGATACGGCGATCGCGCCTTTCCGCAGGAAATCCATCCCTTTTAAGAACCTTTCGGCATCCGCATTGTGATACAAAATATCGCTGTCCGTCTGGAAAACACAATTGGTTTTAACCGCCTCGAACCCACAAAGAGTTGCATACAACCCCTGACCGTTGGCGCTGTGTCCTTCCACACTTTCGACGTCGAAATATTTCCCGTACAGCGCTTTTATATTCTCTTCATCTTGCTCGGCATAGACGATCTCATCGATCGATCCGTTTTTTTTCGCCCGCTCCAGCTCCGAGCGCAACGCAAGGACATCGTCCCGTTCATACCGCCTTGCCCGCTCGGAAACATGCGTCAAATCGGCTACAACCACCTTGCGGACAAACCGCCCGCCCCTTTCGAGCGTTCCAACGATGTGGTTGATGTTGCGATAAATCGACCTATGCTCCATCGGATTGGTCTTGATCAGCAGAGATAAATCGTCAAACACCCTTGGGTCGGCTATCTTTTTACAATCAAAGATGATGTGCTCCGAAATCGGCATGAGCGTGTCCAAATTTGCACCGTCGCCTTCCACGATCTGTTCGATGACCAATCCGTATTTCCCGAAAAGATTTTGATAATACTCCACGGGACGATGAAATTCCAAACGGTTCTTCCCAGTCTCTGCGGAGCATTTCCAAAATACTTCAGCGCAATGGTAGTTGCCCTTCAATGCTGTCGTTCTGAGTTCCGTATTCTGGACGCTGTTAAAAAAGGGGTTGCAAATGCTGATGATCGCACGCCCTTGATGGCTCAACGCAAAAGAAATATTCCGTACAACTTCTTCTGCGACGTTATTATCAACACAGCACAATACAAGATTGCTGATCACCAAATCGTATTCGTGACGGGGAATATCCTCTGCGCGCTCGAAAATACAAACCGAAGGACGCGCACGCTTTGTTACGGTATCGAGATCGATATCAAAGACGCTGACGTCGAAGCGTTCCGACAGCGTATTGGCGATCTTGCACTTCCCCGCCCCGTAATCCAAGATCTTAACGGGACGGTATCCTTCCGCCAACTGCAATACTTTGCCGTCGTGCAGATCTTCTTTGTAGCGCTTGTTTACGACTTGGCGGAATAAGTCGCATCCGTCATCTAAATATCGGCTGGTTCCCTGATAATACAGTTGTATCAGCTGTTTGAAGTCCTCTTCGGTCAAAAACGGATAGCGCAACATTTCATACACCCGTACGACCGACTTATCGTGCTTCCTCTCATCAAACGGCAGGAAAGACTTTCCGTAATCGATCAACTTTAATTTCCCGTCTACAACTATAAAATTACACTGTTTATAGTTATCGAATACAAAACCGTTCTCTTTGGCAAATCGCAAAAATTCGGCCAACTGCCTTGCGTGACCGCCGCGATACGGACATGACTTTTCATACGGATAACGTATTATATCCGTCCCATCCGCCTTAAAAAACTCCAACGGATACAAGGCATCGCATTCATGAAAATTCCTTGCGATCTTTTTGAAAAACGCCTCGTTTACCAACGGCTTATAAAAGTATTTATAAACGTATCTATCGTCGGTAAATACGGCGCCCTCGCCGCCGCTGCCCAATAACCGCAGTTTACCTTTCGATACGGAAAACAGCTCCTCGATCTTGGCCTTCATCTCATCGGAATGAGTCATTTGCGCCCGAATCTGTAATTTGCGGCGGAAAGATTCAAACGACACAGTGACTTTATTGAAATCCAGATAAGCGGCCGCTTCTTTCATAAAAGCCCGCAATCGCCCATCCGTGAACAGCACAGAGTATTTATCGTCATTGACGATAGAGAGCAACCCCCGAATCCGAAAATAGGAAGCGGTAAACTTCACCAACCGTTTCGTAAAATATTCTTTATAAACGCGATGAAATTCTTCCTTCGGAACATCGATACCGACTTGCTCTATCGCTTTGGTAAAAGAAGAGCCGATAAGATCCAGCAACAGTTTTTTTGTCTCCTTGGCCATATCGAAAGGCGCCTTGCTACGATCGTGGAGCGTTGCGAATGGCACATTGGCGAGCTTGTACCCCGCGGTCTTTGCCTGTAAAACCCAAAAATAGTCGCCCCGGCGACCTATTTTGTCGCCAATTTGTATCGACCAGTTGGGAAGCATTAAAAGTTCACGGTTAAAAATCAATGTGTTCCCGCCACGACTTTTTACCGTTCCTACCTTCGTGCTTTGCAGATACAGCGGGCGACTGTGCGCTTTACCGCTAAAGATATCGTCGAGCGTACAAGCGTCTTTGAGCGCCAAGGGCGTTTCTAAATGTATATTACCGAAATCCGACAAATCGTAATAGTAATCGGTACAATCTGAAAGTGTAACTGTTTTGCCGATCTTTGCGGTTTTGCAATATACGTAATCTAACAGCGCCACCCGAAGCGTAGAAAGTGCGGGGAGCGGAGCGTCTAAAGAGTAATTCCCCACAACAGCATCGTATGCGCCCATATATAGAGGTATCACGCTATCTATATCGAGTGGAATTTGCCGTAAACCGCCGTTTTGCAAAACAAGTTCGTTCAGCTCCATATCTTCATCCAGAACCCAAACGACGTCTCCGTCGGCGGTGCATTGATGCAGATATTTTTGCAAAATCGTCCGTGCGACTGCGATATCCCGTATGATATCGCCCTGCAACTTTTCCGCAGTGACAAGCGGATCGGGGCCTCGCTTTTCAATACTCATCAGAATCCTGTTTTTATCTATGAGCTCGTATCGATAACCGCTTGCCTTCAACTCCGCCAAATACGGCGTTCTGTCCTCCGTAAAATTGATCAGGATCACGATTTTTGTGTTGTCACGTTGCAGGGAGGTCAATTGTTTTAGAAGCCGCAGACCTAACCGATAATCGGTTGCAATAAATCCTATCGTCAAGCGCCCCTTGTAGGCCTCCGCTGCAGGTTTGCGTTCGAAGTCAACGCTTTGCGCTCTTTCGATGTTTTCGATTTCCTCTTTCGAAACTCCGAACAAATTTTGAGCACGATCAAAAAAAGCCCCCTTCGTTTCATCGGACATGTAACCGCTATATTTGTAGTAAAACTTTTTCAAGCCGTCCGTTTTTCCTGCCGCTCCGTTGGTGATGCGCGCACGGTCGTTAAAAGCATTCACCTCTACCAAGTACTCGTTTAGCACGGCGTACGCGGGCTTCAAAAGCATGATCCTTGTAAAGACATCCCGATCTGTTGTCGAGCTCATATTTTCATCGAATAAACCCGCTCTGAGCAAGGTGTCAAGCCGAACAAAGGTATTGGAGCCCTGGAGGTGCGGATTCCCGCGTAAAAAACTGTCGATCGATAGCGTTTGCGGAATGGAAAGTTGTTTTGCCCCCTCTTCGCTCCGATATATCAACCCGCTGACAAAGAAATCTTCTCCGTGCAACGTCTGTTCGGCCTTTCCCAAATAAGTATCCCGCCAAACATCGTCATCATCCAAAAAAGCGATATAGATATCCGCATAATCGCTTTGCAAAAATAAATTCTTTTTCAAAATATAGTGAATGGCGGTATTCAACGACCCCGCATAGTTATGCGCAAAAGCATCTTCCAGATATGTTACTCCGGAATTTTCAAGCAGCTGCCTTTCGCTTTCCTTGTTTTGAGCCGTCGAATCGGTGACGACAATCACTTCGTCGGCACGACGGGTCTGGGAGAATACCGAATCCAATGCCTTTTTCAAAAGATTTATTCGATTTTTTGTTGTAATAACCGCAATGATTTTCATTTATTCTTGCTCTCCCGCAACAATCTCTTTCGCGTATTGCGTGTCGCCGTCACAATAGGTACAAGCCTCGGAATATTTTCCGCTGTACAGCTTTTTTAACTCCGTTTTCAACTTTTTTTCGGGAAGCGTAAGCGGAATGCCCTCGTCCGGTATTTTACCCATCTTTGCCATGATCGCCGCTCTCGAACACACATAAATTTTCCCTTCATAGAGAGACGTGCAGCGCTTCATGTTGCAATCTTCAAATCGATTGCATCCCCGTTGAGACACTTCGCCCATGTCTTTCCATATCTGATCCTTCAAATATATATGGTGAACGCCGAATTTCTTTAGTTTTTCTATCAACTGCTGCGTTTTTATATTCGGCAATTGGTAGTCGCTGATTTGAACTGCGATCTTGCTGTTTGCGATGGCTTGTAAAACATCATCCGCGGGGATAATTGTCCCATTCGTCGTCAAACGAATCGACTTGATTTTGGATTGGCGATCCACATACTCGATCCATTCCCGCAGCCGGGGATAGAGGAACACCTCGCCGCCATGGATCTTCAACCGATAGAGGCAGTCGATTTTCGATAACAGTTCATCGAGCCACCCCGTCAAATCGGAAATTTCATAATGTATTTGCCCGTCCATCGCAGGGATCAAATTAGAACAGTGCTTGCAATGCAAGTCGCACTTGGTCGTGATGAACATTTCAAGATATGGGATCTCAAAATGGCGCAATATATCTTGACGATACCAAATGTAAAATGCCGCCTTGCGTTCGGATATTTCCCTATTCTCTTTCAACCAATAATGCAGGCATTCCCTGCGTATTTTGAATTTCATATTTCTCCCTAAATGATAGAAAACCCCGACGCATCGTCGAGGTTTTTCCTTTTTACTATATAGACTCGGCGATAAAATTACATAAAAATTATTTTATGCTGACTTTTTGATGCCATCCGTCATCTCGAAGCCATTTAAGTTTTATCTGATAATATATTACCACCCCTCTTTATGTTTGTCAAGAAAAATTCGTAAAAATATTGGGCTTTGAATTGTGAGATCTGAAGAAATGGCCTCTCACCCTTCGGCATGAACCCTCTACGGCATTTCAAATAATTTTTACGGGATCGTCATCCTCGTCGAGCTTTTGAAGCCGCTCGTAGAAATCCATCACTTTTTGGGGAAACGCCACATTGAGCAGGGTGATCGGTTTCTCCCGCCCCTCGAGCAAAACAACCAAATCCCCACGTCGTTTTGTCGCTTTTTCTCCGAGCAGGATATCCTTTATCTTCTCCAACGGAATGCAAACCACATTGCTCGCTGTTTCATACGTATGAATGATCAAGTGCGTATTGTTGATCTCTCCGAAAGCCGCACCTTGCGGATTTTTATAATCTCTTGCAAACGCCACAATTTCTATAATCGCCACCGGGGTCAAAACAAAAGATACACCACCGAGAACCATGCCGGCAAGAGATAAAGGTCCAATTGTAAGCAAGATCCCGGCGGTCAGCAAGACTATGGAAATAACAAGAACGGCGAGGATCGTAATGTGGATCGCAAGTTTGACATGATCTTTTTTCCCGAGCCTATATTGGCAGATATCATAGCGGATCTTTGTGTTAATGCTTTTTTGGGTGTCCAACGGAACGTTGTGCAGAACGCTTTTTAATGTTTCCGCGTCGTTTAGGTCTATGGTTTCATCCAAAAGCACGTCGAAAGACACGCCTAAAACTCTCGCGATATCGCGGATGTTGTCGAGCTTCGGCTCAAACTTCCCATTCTCCCAGTCGGATACCGTCTGCCGCGTCACGCCCTCGGTGGCTTCCGAGAGGGAGTAACCGAATTCCTCCTGCGACATCCCTCTCGCTTTTCTCAAGATTCTGATTTTCTCGGATAGCTTCATCTGCAACTCCCCTAATTGTGCTTGATCGTACTATATATCTCGTTGAAAGTTTCTTCATCCTCAGCTTCGGCGAGTTTATCGATTCCCTCAAACAATTCGTCAAGCCGAAGGTTTGCACGATATGGCTCTTTTGCGATTCCGCGAAAAAGCCGAATTTTACGGTTAAAACGTCTGATTGCTTCATATTGCAGTTTCGGGCTTTGTTCAAATTGCTTCTGTAGCTCGACATACTCTTTTGCCGATATGTCGCGGCTCACACAATAGTCATACAAGACGCTCTTGAAAAGAGCATTCCGTTCCTCTTGAAGAAGCTCTTCAATGTTGTCGTCGCCAAGTTTTGCAGCCCCAATGTTCTGTTGTTCGGTTGCATTTTTCATAAAGTTACCTCCTAAATTTC
This sequence comes from uncultured Clostridia bacterium, assembly GCA_947589555.1. GTDB lineage: Bacteria > Bacillota > Clostridia > Christensenellales > Borkfalkiaceae > Gallimonas. The sequence goes on from CANQAZ010000004.1 coordinate 11,625, forward strand.
AGAGCCCATCTCGCTCCTGTCGCTATAACTTTACATTATTTTTGCAACAAAAGCCACCAATCGCACCCTTGAATTTTGTCAGGTTGAACCTTACATCGCTTGGAATATCGGCTTTCGCCTTCATTCCACCCCTCTTGTGCGCCACAGGGCGGCGGGGTGGCGTGAGATGCGTTGAACAATATCCTCGTCGCAAAAAAGGAGTGAAGGTTCATAGATTTTCTCTTTCATTTTCTGCACGAATTCGGTTTCGCCCGCCGTCAAAACAAGCAGTTCTTTCAAGTAGTCGATTACGGTCGTCTTTGCCCTCTCGATGTCAAAAGTGTCCGTCTTGGCGATCACGGGCTTCAACTGCGTCTTGAATTTGTAAAAATTCAGACTTTCGAGATTGGAATAGTTCAATTCCAAAATCGAATAGTCACCCGCGATGACGCTGTAAAAGATCAGACATTTTTTGAGTAACGTTTTGTCGCTCACAATGCCGCGCTCGATCATAGAATGGACGTCGTACAAGTCCCGCGGCGTCGCCCGCGATAAAAGCGCGTTGATCTTGCTGGCATATAGTTCGGTCGTATTCAGCGTAAGAACGTCAAAGCCGCCGATAATTCCCTTCGTCAAAAGGCTCTTCTTCTCGAGGGGAAGGATATGGCAACGGTCGAGATAGTTGACCTCGACTTTGATATTGTCCCGATTGCCCGCGCAGTTGATATAGCCGAACACAAAAGATGTGAGCGCGAAATACTCCCGCGTGTCGATGAGCGAATAACCCTCCTGAAACATATAGTCCGTGAGGCGCTTGCCGATCTTTTCCTTTACGGCAGGGAGTTCCTCGCGGGCGACGTTTTCCGCATAGTCGAGGTCGATATCCACGGAGAGCCGCGGAAGTTCGACCGCCGTCAGATTGATCGCCGTGCCGCCCTTCAGCGCGAGTTTTCCACCGATGACGGTGTCGGTGTTCAAAAAACGCAAGACCTCGGCGAGCCGCAAGACCTTTTCGAGCGTTTCCTTGATGAAACCCGTCTGCGCCGCCAATGAGTTAAGATATTGCTTTGAAAATTCCATTTAATAGCCTCCTCCAATCCGCGAAATGAGATTTTTCGGCGCCATAAGCCGCCACTCGGAATTGTATTCCACTTCACCGTATTCGTCTTTCAAGAAATATTTCACTTGCCTTGTCAGATGCCGTTTGCATTCGTCAAAGAAAGCGTCCGACAAGCCGAATTTTTCTTGATAGTGTTGCAGAATATATCCCGCCTTTTGATATAGAAGCACGCAGTTATATGCGTTGAGCGCGCCGAGCAGTTCCTTCTCGTCGAGGATACGAATTTGTCCGAGCGCGCCGAGCAGTTCGTCGATCCCGCCGCAAGAATCAATGTCGTCGATACAGTCGATCACCGTGCGTTCGAGCGTAGTGACGCGCACACCTGCCTGTTCGATATACGCAATACCATAATCGTTGTTCGGCTGTTTGCGGATATAATCGACGTCGAGGAAGGTGAACGGATTGAACCGTGACTTGCTCCCGACCGTCACTGTATGAAACACCTGATTCGCCGCGCCGTAAAATTCCAATGCCGAATGATAGCAGAGGAAGGCGTCGTCCGCAATCTTGCTTGCGATCTCGAATTTCGTCGCCATCGGCTCGCCAGTAACGTCTGCGAGGACATAGAGCCCCTTACGCACCTTCATGATCTTTTTGGTGCGAAGCTGTCCCGCGATCCAATTTTCGTATTGCATATCGCTCGAGAACTGCGGGCGGACATCCGCTTTTGTAAAGAGATAGGGAACTTGTTTTACCATAATGACTTCATCCTTTTAACTATTATAGCGCGAAACAATATGATTGTCAACGGTTTTGAGCGGATCTGAATAATAATATTGCAAAAAAAGAAAGCTCATGATTTTTGCTCACGAACTTTCTTACCATAACTTCCCGCTTTTGATTTTTCCCTTAAAGCACTTGTTCTGTGGGTCCTGCGGGCCCCGTTTCGCCCGTCGCACCCGTCGGTCCGACCGGCCCCGTTTCACCCGTCGCACCCGTCGGTCCGACCGGCCCCGTTTCACCCGTCGGCCCGACCGGCCCCGTTTCACCCGTCGCACCCGTCGGCCCAACCGGCCCCGTTTCGCCCGTCGCACCGCGCGGGATCGTAAAGGTCAGGATCGCGTTCACGTCTCCCGTTTGGGTGACGGAAGCGGGAGTTCCGGGCTCCCCCGTGACCGTTCCGCCGACCGTGATCGTGGCGGGCCCGGTCGCGCCCGTCGCGCCCGTCGCGCCGGCAGGACCGGCAGGACCGGTGGCGCCCGTGGCGCCGCGAAGGGCACAGCCGAAGCCGCACCAACCGCCGCAGGTGCAAGGACAATTCCCGCAGATTTGGCAACGTCTGTAAATCATCATAATTTCCTCCTGAAAGCGCGCCTTACGGCGCGCCGTTCGGGCGGTGAAAAAACCGCCCTATTCCATCATATCGGAAAGGCGGCGCGGGTGGTGACGGTTTTTGCGAAAGATCCCCGCCCACGGCGGCGGAAAACGAATAAACCGTTCCGCGCGCCCCCTTCCCCCCGTAGGGGGAAGGGGGCGCGCGGAACGGTTTTTTATGAGAAGATCAATTATTTACGGTAGCCGTTCGGGTTGTTCTTCTGCCAATTCCACTGGTCGCGGCACATCGCTTCGAGGTCGCGCTCCGCCTTCCAGCCGAGGTCGCGCTCCGCCTTTTCCGCCGAGGCGTAGCAGGTCGCGATGTCGCCCGCGCGGCGGGGCTCGATGACGTAGGGAAGATCCCGCCCGCACGCTTTGGAAAAGGCCTTGATCATGTCGAGCACGCTGTACCCGACGCCCGTGCCGAGATTGTAGATATAAACGCCCGCCGTCTGCAATTTTTCGAGGGCGGCGACGTGCCCCTTTGCAAGGTCCACGACGTGGATGTAATCGCGGACGCCCGTGCCGTCATGGGTGGGATAGTCGTTGCCGAACACGCCGATGCGCTTCAACTTGCCGCTTGCCACCTGCGCCACGTAGGGCATGAGGTTGTTGGGGATGCCTTTGGGATCCTCGCCGATGAGCCCGCTCGCGTGCGCGCCCACGGGATTGAAGTAGCGCAACAGGACGACCGTCCACCCGTTGTCCGAAGTGTACAGGTCCTTCAAAATGTTCTCCTGCATCACCTTCGTCGCGCCGTAGGGATTGGTGGTGGGACGGAGGGGGGTCGTCTCCTTCAAGGGGAGTTCGGCGGGGTCGCCGTACACCGTGGCCGAGGAGGAAAAGACGATCCTCTTTACGCCGAACTTCTTCATCGTTTCGAGAAGCACCAGCGTGGAGACGAGGTTGTTATCGTAATACTCGATGGGCTTTTGGACGCTCTCCCCCACCGCTTTGAGCCCCGCAAAATGGATGACCCAATCGATTTCGTTGGCGGTGAAGATGAGTTCCATCGCCGCGCGGTCGCGCACGTCGTTTTCATAGAACACGACCTCTTTGCCCGTGATTTTTTCGATGCGCGAGATCGCCTCCCGGCTCGCATTGCTGAGATTATCCACGACGACGACGTCGTATCCCTTTTCCAACAGTTCCACCACCGTGTGCGAGCCGATGAAGCCCGCGCCGCCCGTAACAAGTACTCTCATATATCACTCCTTTTCGACGACGATCCCGTCGCCGATCTCTGCGCTGTAAAACGCGGCGCGATAGCCCGTTTCCCGCGCATATTTTTCCGCAACGAATGCTTTGAAATCCTCCTCCGCGCTCTTTTTGACCACGGAGACGGTGCAACCGCCGAAGCCCGCGCCCGTCATGCGGGAGCCGAGGCAGGCGGGATGGCTCTGCGCCGCGAAGGCGAGAGAATCGAGTTCCTTGCCCGTGACCTCATAGAGATCGCGCAGCGAGGCGTGCGAGGCGTTGAGGAGGCGCCCGAATCCTTCGATATCGCCCCCACGCAAAAGCCTGGCGGCCGTGCGCACCCGCTCGCACTCCTCCACCACGTGCTTGGCGCGGCGGTAGATGACGGCGGGAAGGAGGGTCCTGTACTCTTCGAGCAAATAGGGCTTGACTTCGGCAAGGCTGTTGACCGCGAGCCGCTTTTTGAGCAGGCGGAGGGCCTCCTCCACCTCCTCCCGCCTCTCGTTATACTTGCTGGCGACGAGGCTGTGCGGCTTTTTGCAGTCGGCGATGACGAGGGTGTAGTCGCCGAGGCGGACGGGGATGTACTCCCGTTCGAGGGTGGCGCAGTCGAGGAGGATGGCGTAGCCCGCGCGGCCGTTTGCCGAGGCGTACTGGTCCATGACGCCGCACCGCACCCCCGCGTACTCCTGCTCCGCCTTCTGCGCGACGAGGGCGACCTCCACGGGATCGAACTTTTCCCCCGCGACCGTGGCGAGGGCCGCGATGGTGGACACCTCGATGGCCGCCGAGGAGGAGAGCCCGCTCCCGAACGGGACGGTGCAGTCCATCAGGAGATCGCACCCGACGACGCGGTGCCCCGCCTCCCGCCAGAGCGCCGCGCAACCCGCGTGGTATTTGATGTGCTGTTTATCGCGGTATTGTTCGAGATCGCCGAGGTCGAGCACGGCGACTTCGGGCAGGTCGGTCCAGCGGATGCGCAGGACGTTTTCGCCGTTGGGCCGCGCCCAGACCGTGTTTTTGAGGGAGAGCGCGCAGGGCATCACCTGCCCGCCGCAATAATCCACGTGCTCGCCGATGAGGTTGACCCGCCCCGCGGCCGAGATCCGGTAAGAATACCCTTCTTTATTCATAAAATTCTGCCCCCTTCATGAATTGTGCCGTTTCTTCGTGCGTTTTGAACACCGCCGTGTTTTGAAGGATGCGCTCGCAGATGCTTGCAAGTTCATCCCGCATGCGCTCCTCCGTGCTCCCCGTGCGCGCGTTGATCTCGTCGTACAGCAGTCGGAAGGCGGAGAGTTCTTCGGGAAGCGCCCCCCTTTCCACCGCCTTTTTGAGTTCGCCGAGTTCCCTTTCGAGCCGCCCGGGGAGGATGAACAGCCCCTGCGCTTCGATGAGCCCGATGGATTCCTTTTTGACGATGTGGAATTCGGGATGGGCGTGGAATACGCCGTCCGGGAATTGCTCCGAGGTGATGTTACTGCGCAGGATGAGGTTCATGCAATATTTGTCGCCGTCCATGAACACCGTGGGGCTCACCGCGTGGTGCACCCCCTTTTCGTCCTCGGGAATGAGCCCCCGCCCTTCGTCGCGGTAGCCCACCCACAGTTTGCGGACGAGTTCGGCCGCTTGCACGATCTCGTGCGCGTTCTTGCCCTCGATGCGGATGACCGTGTTGTACCAATCGAGCACCCCCACCGTGAGCGAGGGGAATTTTTTGTGGCGGAGGGGAATGGCGATCTTCGCCTTGAACATGGGAAGCACCTCGCCGCCCCCCTGAAAGTGATCGTGCGCGAGAACGCTCCCGCCGATGCTCGGCAGGGGCGCGTTGCACCCGATGAAATAGTGCGGGAAGGCATCGACAAATTCCATGAGCGCCGCAAAGGTGGCCTCGTTGACGTGCATGGGAATGTGCGCCTCGTTGACGGCGATGCCGTGCTGGTAGAAGTAGCCGTAGGGCGAAAACTGCCAAAACCACTTGCCGTCCGCAAGGGAGAAGGAGACGGTGCGGAGGGTGCGCTTGCCGCGCGGGAAGTACCCCTCGTTATCGCGGCAGATGGAGCACTTGGGATAGCCCCCCTTTACGCTGTTGCCGCTGACCGCCTTTTTGGGATCGCGGAATTCGGGCTTGGCCTTGTTGATGGTGACGATGAGCCCGTTTTTGCCCGTGAAACGGGGGTTTTGATCGAGTTTTTCCTTTTTGACGTAGTCCGAAGCCACGGAATATTCGTACAGCCATTCGGTGGCGGCGGCGGGAGAGGACGCGTAGCGGCGGGAAAATTCCTCCTCCACGTCGGCGGGCGGGAGCATCACCGCCCCCATCACGGCATCCTGCACCCTCTCCCTGTCCTCTTCGGCAATATCGGCGGTGAGGACGCCGAGAAGTTCGGAGAGGGGCTCCTCCCCGTACACGGCAATACGCTCCTCCCAACTTTCCTTGCCGAGGAGCATCAAAACGGTGTTGCGCGCATAGATCTCGTTCCGCTTTTTGAGCGAAAGTTTGCGGGACGCATAGTCGATGAGTTTTGCAAGTGCGGTGGAAAAGTCCATACGGCGCCTCCGAAAAAAAACTTCCGAGCCCAGAGACTGAACGCCGGCTCGGTTCAAGGGGGGAAAATGTACGGCGGAGTTCGGAAGAATAACTCTGTCTCTGCGCCCCTATTATAGGAGTTTTGAGGGTTTTATTGCAAGTATTTCTATGACAAATTTCGGACATTTATTGACATTTTTTCCGTTTTGTGCTATGATAGCGGCGGAGGGAGAAATGCTGATCGCAAAGCGTGAAGTCTGGAATTACCCGAAGGCGGCGAACATCTGGGTGGGAAAATACCGGCACTCCCACAACCTGTTGCACTGGCACTACGACTGCGAATTGATCTATACGGAGAGCGGGTGCATCGACGTGTTCTGCGAAAAGGAGACCTACCGCCTGACGGCGGGCGAGGCCCTGTACATCGACGGCGGCACCATGCACCGCATGACCGCCCAGGACGACAATACCACCCTCATCGTCATCATCTTCGACTACAACATCATCAAGCCGTACACGGGCAATTTACGCCTCGTGAGCCCACGCCTGAAAGGCAAGTACGACATTCCCGCCGCCTATTGCAGGGTGCGGGACGTGCTCCTCGGGCGGGAGCCCTACTGCGGCGCGGAGGCCGCCGCGCAGATCATGACCCTGATGGCGGCCGTGTACCGCGGGGAACAGGCGGCGCCGCGGCAGGACGTGGACGAGACCACCCACCGCTTTATGGCCCTCCTCGAAACGGTGAGCGAAAAGTACCAATTCTTTACCTTCGGCGACGCCGTCGCCTTTATGGGCATGAGCGAAAGTTATTTTTCGCGCTATTTCCGCAAGACGGCGGGCGTCACCTTCTCCCAATACCTCAATTATTTGCGCGTGGGACACGCCATCGACCTTTTGCACGACAAAAAGAGCCGCTCGATGACCGAGATCGCCGATCTGTGCGGATTTTACACCATACGCAACTTCAACCGCGTGTTCCGCGAGACAACGGGCTATTCCCCCCGCGAATTGCCCGCGAATTTCCGCATGGAGGACAAACTTTTTTACCCTTCCGCCGCCTCCTTCAACCCCACCCTGCCCGACTGCGTGCTCCTTGAATCGGCGGGAGGTTAAAAGGGCGGAAAAGGACCCCCGTTTTGCGTTTTTTTCACCCCCATTCCCCTATTTCGGGCAAAAGAAGGGGCGCCGCAGAGGCGCCCCGCTTTTTTTATTCATCCACCGCTTCGTCGCAGGGAAGATCGGCCCCTGCCCATATCTTTTTGTTGGTCCACGGCTCGTCGGGCGCGGACCAGAAGGGGTGCGACGGCGCGAGACCGAGCGGGAGAAAGGCCGCCACGCACATGTAGACGCTTCCCACGCAGATGTAGTGCTCGCCGAGGGAGGGCTGGTTGCCGATGACCCCCACCTTCAAAAAGCCGTTTGCATCGAACATGCCACCCTTGACCGTGCGTTCCATGACGGCGGAGACGGCGCAACGCACCTGCGCGGGGGTGAGCCCTTCGGGCAAATTCTCTTGGAGCGCGGCGTGCACGAGGGCCTGAAAGGCGCCGAAACGATAGCAAAGAGAGCGGCCCGTCATGGGGTAGGTCCCCTCGGGGGAGATGAGGCGCTCCTGTATGGCGGCGTAGCGCGCGGCGCGCTTTTCCACCTTAGGCAGGAGGGCGGCATACCGCGGCACGCGGGGCGCAAAGGTTTTGAGCACATCCACATACATGGGATGGATGGCGTAACTGTTGTAATAATCCATGTGGAAAAATGCGCCGTCGCCATACATGCCGTCGCCCACGTACCACTCCTCAAAGGCGTTTACGACGCGCTCCACGGGGGGCAGGATCCACTCTTCGCCCATGAGACAGAGCGCGGCCTCCACCATCGCCGAAAAGAAGAGCCAGTTGATGGGGAAGGGCTCGAATTTGCGGGTAGCGATGAGGCAATCGGCAAGATTGCGCCTGACGGGGGCGGAGAGTGGCTCCAACAGGGCGTGCGGGGCGCGCACGAGGGCATAGGCGAGGTAGGCGGCATCCACCAAAGACTGCCCGTAGCCCTCGGTAAAGTTCATGAAATCGGGGGAAGCGGGATCGGTGGCGTTTGCAATGCCTTTGAGGGCGAGGGCGCGGTATTCGGCTTGCAGTTGCGCCTCCTCCCCTTTCAGACCTTCGAGTTCCAGCCACGGCGCCATGCCCGAGAGGGTGCGCGCGAACGCTTCGAGGTGGGCGTACATCTCGCGCGACTGCTTTTCGACGGGAAGTTTTTGGTGAAGTTGCCCCTCCGCGAGGGACGTGAGCACGGGGTCGGCGATTTTGAGCATGAGGCCGAGCCAATCTTTTCTATCCATGATGATCCTCCTTGTTGAAACGGTTTGGGTGAAAACTTGACGCGCCCGCCGACGCAACGCGTCGGCGGGCGGTCTTGTGTCGTGAGGCGATCATTCGCCATCAAGATTGGTTACTTTGAAGTTGCCGAGAGAGAAACTGCCCTGCGTGTATCTGAAATGCATGCTGTGGATCTTGGAGCCGTTCTGCCCGTTCTCCGTCGTCGAAGCATAATTGTACTTGAACAGAGCATTGTAGGAGCCCTCTGTGCCGTCGTACGACCACGTCCAATCAAACCACGCCTTCCCGCCGGAAACGGTGTGCGTCATGCGGAAGTGGACCAATCTATTTGCATCGGGCTTGCCTGCCGAGCCTTCCCAAGTCGTTTCCTGTTTGCCGTTGAGGTCCTCACTCACCTGCAATTCGTTGCCGGAACCATCCACATAGAGCACGGTATCGCCTCCGCCGATCCAATCGCCGAATCTACTGCCGCGGTAATTGATGACGATAGAAGCGCGGTTATTATCGTTGCCGCTCGTGATGCGTTTGATGACCTGCATGGTGAAATCGATTTGGAAATTATCGTAAGTGCCGCCGACGGTCGCCGCAAAACTATCTTCCCAACTCGCTCCTCCATTCGCGATCCCGTCGCGAAGGAATACGATACCCTCTTGGGTAAATACACTGCTTTCACGGATCTTTCTCTTCATGAGGCCGGCATCCCCTTCCGCATCGATCGCTCCGCGGCCGCCTTTCGACGCCATTACCTTATCAAGATAGGCGTTCATGCCGTCCGACTTCGAAGGATCGCTCAATGCGGTGACTTTGAAGGACTTGGTCGCCGCGGCGCTCTTGCCATCTTGGGTGGCGGTGAGTTTCACGCTCACATTGCCCGTGGTGTGGCCGTCGCTGAAATCTTCCAGAATCATGTAGTAAGGTTGCCCTTCGACACCCGCGATATGCTCGATCGTGAGAGTTTTGCCCGTGTCGTTTGCGACTTGTGCAAAGGTGACTGCCGAAACATCGAGTTGAGTGCCATCCGCCGCTTTATCCGTCACATTGTAGTCAAGTTGCAAGCCCGTGGAGTTGAGGAGTTCATCCGTCATTCCGCCGAAGGGATCCTCGCCGAGGACGGGCGCGCCCGCCACATCGGTGACGAAACTCACGCGGATATCAAACGAGTAGGTCGTATCCGGAATGTTCTTGTGCGTGAGGGTGACCGTAACGACCGAAGTGTTGGGCTCCGCAAGGGAAACGGAGATCGCCGCGCCATCCCCTTCGGAGACCTGCGCGCCGTTCGTCGCCACAACGCCGACCGTGTAGCCGCCGATATAAGCGCCGTCCGTGCTGTATTCGATGGTTTGGTTGCCACCCGTCGCTACGCGCACCCAGCCGTTCGTCAACTTTTCGGCGGAAACGGAAAGTTTGCCCTCCAAGTCGACCGGGGTGACGTTGATGGTGACGGGCGTATCGAAGGTGGACATGCCGCCCTGCGTGCCGGAGACGGTGACCTTGATACGATACTCGCCCGCGACCTTCGCCTTGAACACGTTGTCCGTGATCTCGTAGTAACTCGAATCGGCGTTCACGTAATCGGAACCGCCCATCTCCTTGACTTCGACGTAGTACGATCTGCCGCTCTCGCCGTCGCCCTCGTCGAAGGTGACGTTCGTCGTGAGCGTGGCGCCCGTTGCGGCGCCCTCTTCGAGCGTATCCGTGCTCGCCGTGAAGCCGCTGATGTGAGGCTTGTTGGCGTTGGGATCGGAAGCGGTGATGGTGATATCTTTGATCTCCGTCTTGCCGTTGCGGGTCGCCTGCACTTCGACGACAAACACGCCCGCCGTATTGAAGGTGATCGTCTTTGCCGTTTGATCGAGTTCGTAATCGGAGGCCGCGGCTTCCGTGCCGTTCTTCTTTACGGTGTAGCGCAACGTGGTGTCCGCGCCGCCGTCATACGTGAAGGTGAGCGTGATCGCATCGCCGATGTTGCAAGCGCCGCTTTCGTAGGACGTGCCGCTCGCGCCGATTTCGGAGAGGTTGGGCCCGGGGACGTCCACGGTGACGGTAGCCGTCATGGGATCGGAAGTAATGCCGTTGTAGGTCGCCGTGACGGTGAGGGTGAAGGTACCCGCCGTCTTGAAGGTGTAAACCTGGCCTTCTACCGTGTAATCGGTACCTACGACTGCGGCTTGCCCGTCCTTTGTGACGGTGACGGTGACAGTCGTTTCGTTGGGCGCGCCGTACGCGGGAGCGGCGGTGTAGGAAAGGGTGACTTCCTCCTCCGTCATGCAAGCGCTCTTATTGACGGAAACGCCCGTGAGCGTGGGCCCGGGCAGGGTGCCGTTCCAGTTGAACGTGCCCGTGTAGCCCGCAAAGGTCTTGGTCATGACTTCGACCTCGGCATCCGCGTTGACCGTGAGGGCGCCGCAATTAGCAAACGCGCCGATCGCGACCGTGCCGCCCTTGACGTTGACCGTTTCGAGCGTAGCGGGAATGGCATAGCCTTCCCCGGCCGCGCCGAAGATGTAACCGAAGTCGGTGTTGACCGCCTGCGCCGCATCGGCGTGGGAGCCGACGAAGGGCAGAGTGAGCGTTTGAAGTTTGTTGCAACCCTTCAAAACGGGAGCGGAGAAGTAGTTGAGCCCGCCCGTAATGGTGAGGGTTTGAAGTTTGGCGCAATTCGTGAACGCGCCTTCGGCAATACGGCCGCCCGTGGCCATCGTCAGACGAAGCGCAAGAAGTCCGCTTTCCGCAAACGCGCGCTGGCCGACGTAGGTCAGCGAACCCGTAATGGAGACGTCGCCGAGTTTCGTGCAACCGTAGAAGGCCTGCGTATCGATGCTCGTGACGTGTCCCTTGACGGTGATCTGTTCGAGATTTGTGCAGTTTTTGAACATGTTCGCCCCGATCTGCGTGATGGCGGCGGGGAGAGTGATGTGTTGCAATGCCGAGCAACCGTTGAATACCTGATAGTCCCTCGTGCCGAGCGTCGTAAGGCTATCGGGCAGGTTGACGGCTTGGAGCGCGGTGCATCCTTCAAAGGCGTAGTCGCCGATGGAAGTGATGGAGCCGGGCAGGAAGATCTGCGTCACCGTGGTGTTGCCGCGGAAGGCCGAAGGCGCAATGGCCGTGACGGGCAGAGCCGCCGCGTCGCCGCTCTCCTGGTGGGTCGCGAGGATGGAGAAGCGCGTCGTGCCCGAAGGGATCTCGGCCTTGAAGCCGGTAACGGTGTAGGCGTCGCCGTTCTTTTCGTAGGTGAAGTAATCCACATACTCCCCTTCCTGCTTGCCGCATTCGCAGAAGCCGCCGTTGAATTCATGGTCTTCCTTTGCCGTCGCCACGCCGCACTTTTCGCAGATCTGCCAGTGCTGGGCGTCGTTCGATTCGTAGAGGTCGCCGAACACGTGCGCCTCTTTGGCCGAAACATAACCGCAATCGGGGCAGACTTGCCAGTGTTGGTTGCCCTCTTTTTCGTAGGAATCGGGCGTGGTGCCGTAGGTGTGAGGCGTGCGGCTGCCCGCTTCCTCCTGCCCGCAGAAGATGCAAACGCGCCAGTGCTCCGAATCGTCGATGGTATCTTCGGTGTACCGATACACGTGGCCGGGGGATTGGATGGTATCCATATCCTTTACGTCGCCGCAACGGGAGCACTTGTAATAATCGGTCACGCCGTCCGCCGTGCAGGAGGCGGGAGTGCCCGCTTGCAACTGCCAATCGTGCCCGAGCGGGGCCGATTCGTAGGTATAGGAATACCCGCAGGAGCAGGTCCGCGTGATGGTGGTGCCCGCAGTGCAGGTCTCCTCGCCCTCTTTCTCCTCGGTAAAGTTGTGAGGCTTTACGTCGCCTTTGAGCCAATCGTGCTCGCAGGTGGCGTCGTGCCAGTGATTTTGCGCATCATAGGACCATGCGGAGGAATACTCGTGCTTGTGTTCGGCCGGGAGTTCGGGATTGCCGCCGCAAGCCGCAAAGCACATCGCCGCCGCGGCCGTCAAAGAAACGATTGCAAAAATTTTCTTAAAATGTTTCATCGCTTTTTCTCCTTATCCCCTACTCGCGGTATCCGTGGTGTAGAGCCGAGCCGCTTCGGCGTCAGGCATTGCGTAATCGTAAACGCGGAAACTATCAAGCGTCATGTTCGAGTACTCGCTATTGGCACTCCAATTTGCTCTGCCGAGGTAAACGGTCGGCGTTTGGCCGAGGACATCCAAAAGACTTGCCGTTGTGGCGGTCGTCGCCCTGTTGCTCGAATCGTTTTTGAGTTGCCCGTTGATAAACACCTTTGTGGTGGCTTTGCCGTAAACAATGGTGATGTAGAGCCATTCATTCGAGGGAACGCCGACCTGGTAGGAATCGGGTTCGTTGTTGTTTCTGCCCCGCAAGTACCTTTCGCAAGCGATCGTACCCTTATCCTTGAAGAGGGCGCCGATATATTTTTCGTTGGTATAATTTTGTTCGTTATTATTGGACGCGGCATAGAAGATCCAACTGTTATTGTCGGCATTGTTCTGTTTTACGACAAAGGAGACCGTGAGATTTTCTTTGCCCGCAAGCACCGCGCCGTCGACCGAAATATAATTTCCGCTTCCGTTGATGACCGCCGCTTTGCCGCCGTTCAAGCCTTCGGTATAAGTAATCGTACCGTTTGCCGTAGCGGTATAACTGCCCGTGACCGCCGTCGGGTTCTCATTATCGAAGCCGAGTTCATAAATGAGGCTCCCCTTCGTCTTATCGCCGGTGCCGTACGCCTCGTTCAATTGGTCATATTCGGCCTGCGTGATGGGAATGACGGAGCCGTGACGGAACTTTACGCCGTTGAAGTTGAAAGCCGTGCCGGGGGTAAATACGCCACCGGCGAGGTCATCTGTTTCATAGGGGGCATACCCGGCGCTTGCGCCGTAATGATCGAGAAGCAAGCAGACCTTATCCTGCCCGTTGAGTTGATAGAGGGTCGGGCCTTCGTAGCCGCCCATCTCATAATAGGCCTTTCCGTCTACCCGATAGGTGGAAACCATTTCAAAATCGCCATCGATGGAATTGCCCTTCTCCATATACACCCAGTTATAGGGATTCCCTTCGGTCTTGGAGAAGCGGTAATAGGTCCCGTTCGCCTCGTCGTAGTAGAACGTCGTATCGATGGTGCTATCTTTCCGTTCGATGTACACTTCGGGCTCGGTAAAGTGTTCAAAGTCCGTGGTGTAACTGCGATAGATGCGATAGATCCAATCGGTCGACCCCGTCGCCTTGTCGCCGACGATGGAAGCCCAGAACACCATGTACTTATTTTGCACGTTATCCCAAATCGTTTCGGGAGCCCACACGTCGAGCGCGTGATAGGAACTGCCCACATCGATCGCGCTTGCTTCGCTCCAATCGGTGAGGCTTGTGCCCTTCCACACGATGATGTTTTGGCTACCGGTCGTCTGCGGGTTTTGCGGTGCGGTCCAACCGCCACGGTGGTAGATGGAAAGATCGGTGGCGACGATGTAGAAATCGCCGTTCTGACCGCGGATGATGTGGGGATCGCGCACGCCTTGCTCACCGAGCGTGCTCTTCAAAATGGGCTTATTGTTGTTGAGCGTCTGCCAATTTGTGCCGTCCTCCGAAATGGAGAAATAAATCTGCTCCTGGTCGGCCGTCGATTCATTCCCCACGAAGTGCACGAACAGATAGGCGGCATACGGGTCCGCCGCCGCGGGAGTTGCCTCCGCCGCGGCCGTTGTTTGCGTGCCCGCCTCACCGAGGGGATCCGCAAGGGAGCCCGTTTTGCCCGTCACCGCTCCGGCGACGCAAATGCTCCCCGCGAGGATCGACGCGATAAGCACGCTCCCGACTGCCGCTCCTGCCAGTTTTTTGATCATTTTGGTTCCTCCTTATTTTTCTTGGATCAACGAAAGTCGATGTTATGTTCTTTCAGCCAGCCGTACGGGTCCTCCGCCGTTTTGCTTGCGCGATATTCCCGCGGGCTCATGCCCTTGTACTTTTTGAACAGGCGCGAAAAATACAATCTATCCTCCACGCCCACTCCGTAGGCGATCTCCCCGATGGGCGCGTTGGTCGATTTCAGCATGGTGCATGCCGCGGACACGCGGAACCGGTTGAGATATACGAGGGGAGACATTCCCACAAGTTCGGAGAAGAGCACCATCATGCGCCCCACCGAAATGTGGTTTTGCGTGGCGATCTCCTGCACCGTCAGTTGCAGACGGTAGTTGTTGTTCATGTAGGTGATGATATCGCGCACGTGCCGTTGCTTGACGGAATAGTACCCGCGCTCCTGCTTTTTGCCCGCGTGACGGGTGATCAGTTGCGAGATGATCAGCAAAAAGTACGCCGAGCACTTGATTTGTTGTACTTCGCTTGCATCGTAAGCATCGTAAACGGACTTCAACAGGTCCATATACGCGGTGAGATCGGAAAGGTGGCGGAAGGGTTTTTCGGGGGTCAGCCCGCAGGGGGCGAACAGCGATTCCACGTCATTGCAACTGAAATCGACCCAGATATAGGACCACGGATTGTTCGCCACGGGATAATATTCGTACTCGTGGTTGGCGTAGAGCAGAAAGATATCCCCCTTCGTAAGGGTGACCATCTGCCCATCGGCATACAAAACGCCGCTCCCGTAGATGACAAAATGCAGGGAAGAATAGCGGTCCCACTTGCGTGCTTCGTGTCTCTTTTTGGGGTCGCAATGCTCCTGCCCCACCCGTTGTATTTTCAGGGATAGGTCCTTATCGGAAAGCGCACCCCCCCCCAATTCGAGTTGTAACATTTCCGTCTCCCTTCTGCGTGCCCAAAGGGCAACCGCATGCGGTATGGGCGGTTGCCCATACCGCAAACCTATTGCTTACGATTTTTTCTTGGTAACGATAACGGTAACGATGACCGCCGCCGCGGCGAGCGCAAGGCCGCCGAGCCCCACGCCGAGACCTACGCCGAGCGCAAGGGTGTTATCCGAACCGCCTCCGCCCGCGATCACGCCGACATTGCTCGCGCTGAAATCGCTCTTTTCCACGTTGAGCGCAAACATTTCGGTGGAGCCGTCTGCGGTGAGCACGGTGATCACATACATGCCGGGATCGTAAACATCCATCACGTTGCCGTCGGCAATGGTCATCTTCGAAATGCCGTCCTCCATCAACTGGTAAGCCGTAACGGAGTAAACAACGTAATTCGCGCTGTCGCCGAAGGAATAGCGGAGTTGCCTCCTATCGTACGACTTGCGCACGACGGTGGTGACGGGATCGTCGCTCACGCGGAGGGAGGAAGTTGCCGTCTGGCCCGCGGCCGTCGTCACCGAAACGGTGTATTCACCCGTCTTGGTGAAGGTGACGGTGGCGGGAGCCTCCGCGGCGGAGTTGATCTCCTTGCCGTCCATGTAGAGGCGGTACTCCGTAACGGGAGCAACGGCATTCACCTCCAACGACACGTGGTACTCCCCTTTCTTCCAGCCTGCGGCGGAGGGAAGAAGGGTAACGGTGGGCGCGGCGCTATCGATGGTGGAAACGGTGATCGTCTCCGAATAGGTGACGCCGAGCCCGGAGGTGACGACGATGTAATAGACGCCGTTCTCCTCCGCTTCGAAGGTGCCTTGCAGTTTGTAGGGACGGTCGAGGGTGATCACGTGCTCCTCGCCGTACTCGCCGAGGCGGTAGGCCCATTGGGCGATGCCGCTATCCGCCTGCGCCTCCACGCCGACGACCACTTTGCCCGTGGTGTAGCCCTGCGTGAGGATGGTGGCGGAAAATTCCTCGATATCGGTGATAGAGACGAGCAAGCCCGCGCCTGCGCCGCCCGCCGTTACCTGCACGACGCGGAACTGGGCGACGGGGAACACTTCTCCCCACTCCACGGTATAGGAGCCGTCTTCGGCGATCTTTGCGCCGTCCACGACCTCTTCATAGAGGAGTTGGTAGGGCTTCGCCTCGTTGTAGAGGCGGAGGGTAGCGCCCGCGGTCATGCCGCCCGTGAGGGTGATGGAGGTATCCTCCATGCCCACCATCGAGGGGCCCTTGACGTCCGCGGCGGCCGCGGCGACTTCGGTGGACATGTTCTGCACCGCGATGAAGCAAAGGGTGGGCTCGTTCTGGTCGCCGACCTGCGTCATGTGGATATCCACTTTGCCGTTTCCGTCGGCTTCGATGTTTTCAAACACCGAAAAACTCTTCGCGCCGGGGATGCGCAACGTCTCCTGCCCTGCGAGCGTCTGCCCGTTGAAGGTGATGTTGACGGTACGCGCATGCCAGTGGGAAAGGGTGCCGAACCAAACGCGGTATTTGCCGCCGGGCGTGAGGTCGGAGAGCATGTAGCCCATTTCGTGATAACCGAAATCGTTGCCCGTCCACTCGTAGGAGTTATACGGGAAAGAAGCGTTGTTCGCCGCACCGTGGCCGTGCTTGCCTGCATCCGAATAAATGCCCCAGTCGCCGCCCTGCGTCGTCTGTTGGTCGGGCGTGCCGTTGTTGATGAGTTGGTCGCCGAAGTGATCGAACACCGTCTGGTTGTAGTCGTAATATTGGTCGATGGCGGTGAGATCGTTCGGCCACTTGGGCTCCACCTCGGTGGAGGAGCCGCAGTTGATGAAGTAGATGAGGTCATCGGGCATGGTGATGACGTGGCGGGTGACGGGGATGGAGACGTCGCCGGCGATGATCGTGCCTTCGAGTTCAATGGTGGTGAAATTCACATTGACGCCCGTGCCGGCGTTGATCTCGCCGTACTCGATGTCGAGTTCGGCCGTCGTGCCGTCCGAATAGTAGCCCGTTGCGTTTTCGAGGGCGGGCTCCACGGGTGCGCCGTAACTTATCACTTGCCCCGCGGTGTAATCGGCCGTCATCAGCACCTTGCTGTTCTGCGCCGCAACGAGCACGCCGCACAGCGCGCCGTCATATTCGACCGCAACCGACGTTCCCGTCAGCGCTTTATCGACTTTTACGACGGTGTTGCCGCTCTTGCCGGCGAGGGAGACCTCCTCGCCGCCGACTTTGAGCGTTTTGCCCGTCTCGGCTTTGAGCGCAACGGCGATCTGATAGGTGCCCGCACCCGAAACCGACATGGTGTAGGTCGCGCCCGTCGCGGAGGAGCCGAACAGGGTATCCCCTTCCGTTACGGCGCCCGCCGCGGTGGCCTCTGCGCCCTTTTGGGTGAGGCCGAGGAGGGCGTCGGTGGCGGAGGCGGCTTCGGATGCGCCCACGTTGACAAACGCTTCGTAGGAAACATCCCCTGCGGCAAACACTTGGGCGTCAGCCGTCCGCGTGGCAAGGGCCGCGCCGCCGATGCAAACGACGGAAATGCCCGAAAGAAGAACGATCAAGCCCTTTTTGGTCATGCTTTTCATCCGTTTTTCCTCCTCTTAATGATGATGAGGGTGCAAGCGATGCCCGCCGCAACGACGGCCGCGCAACCGATCGCAATGCCTGCGTACATGAGGCCGGAGAGGTCGTTTCCGCCCGTGCCGCCGATCGAGGCGCTATCCCCCGCTCCACCGCCTGCGGCGGCGGAAGAGACGTAGAGCACGACAAGTTCGCGCTCGGCGCCGCTTGCGATGTCGAGGTAATATTTGCCCGCTTTTTCGGCTTTGAGGTCTTCAAGCGGAGTCTCATCGCCCGCGCGGTAGAGGGCGGTCTTCATTTCGGCGCGCGCTTTGGGCGCAACGTTCACAACGCCGTCCTCGCCCACGGTGACGGTTGCAAGGTTGGCCTTTTCCGCGCCGTAGGTGACGTAATAAACCGCTCTTTCGGTGCTCACGTTGAGCCCGTTGACGAAGTAGACCTCGTATTTGCCTTCTTCGTTGAGGGAGAACGCGTCATTTTCGGTGATCTCCCGCGTTTCGCCGTTGAAGGAGAGGTAGAGCGTGCCGCCGGAGACCGCGCTTGCGGCGTAGCCGACGGTGAGGCCGTTTGCCGAGAAGCCGACCGTAAGATCGAGTTCGGGAGCCGCCTTATCGATGTTGGAAACTGTGACGGTGCGCTCGTAGAGGAAGCCCGCGGGGGTTTTGACGGTCACGGTGTGCTCGCCGTTTTCGGTGGCGGTGAAGGTGTACTTGCCTTCGCCGTTGGCAGTGGCGGGAACGCCGTCGATGGCAACGGAGACCGCCTCGCCGCTCTTGGCGGCGGGAGCAAGGGTCACAGTCACATCGCCGTCCGTCCACGCTTCCGTGCTGTACGAAGCGTTGAGGTCGAGCGCATCGATGTTGGCCACTTCGAAATTCTTTTGAATGGTGTACCCGCCCGAAACAAGGGTAACGGTGTATTGGCCGTTGACCGTTGCGCGGAAGAAGAAGCCTTCCATGAGGTTGTAATTCACATGGTCGGGAGTGGTGAGGGTGAGGGAGGTCACGGGGAACTCCGTCTGCGGCACAAAGCGCACTTCGGAGGCCGTGCCATCCTGCACATAATCCTCTCCCACGAGAACTTCGATGTCGGGCACGGCGGGCGCCGCCTCGAACGAAATTTCAAGAACCGCGGAAAGTTCCTTGCCGGCGGCGACCTGCATGAATTTCAGTTCGGTAACATCCCTGCCGATGGTCAACTCGCCGAGGTCCAAGACCTCCGTGGCCGCCGAGGGTTTGAAGTGTTTGAGAAGCATGCCGCCGTCATCGACCACGTAGACGTAACCCTCCGTATCGAGGCCGCCGAGCGTCACTTTGGAGTCGGACGTGAGCGCCGTCATATCCGCCGTGATGGTGTTCTCTTCCGGAAGTCCGTCCGCACCTCCCCACACCTTGATGTAGGCAAGAGGCGCTTTCCCTCCCGTCCCCTGGGTGATCGTCAAAAGAAGTACGCCGCTACTATTTGCCGTCGTGGAGGCGATCAGAGGCGCATGCCCTACCCCTTCCGCAGTCACGGTCCCGAGAGAGGCAGAGTTGGCCGATACATCAAACGTACGCGTGCCGCCCCAACTTCCCATACTGCCGCCGACTTCGACTTTAAGGGGTTCGTTCGGATCAAAGCCCGAAAACCGATAATCGTTGTAGCCATCGATCTCGCGGAAGGATTCCGCGGGATTGGAGGAATCGGCCCAGAACGTATTTTGCATGACGTCTATACTCGTGGTGCAACCCCACTGCGCTCTATCCCCGTCTTGACCTTCGCTCCACTTCCTGTCCTTCGTCGTGGTCTGTTTGGTGCCGATATTGCCCGCCACGTCATCGGGAGGATTGTTGCCGGTGTAGCCGACGTCGACGTTGTAGTAGAGCGGCGAGGAGCCCTCCTGTTTCCAGGCATAGTTTTCCTGCAATACGATGCCGGGATAGTCCTCATGCGTGAGGTAAACCTTCGCCGTCGTGCCTACGTTGAGGGAGCCCGCGTTCATCGTATAGGAAACTTTGTCCGCTCCCACTTGATAGGAGGCCGTCGTATTGTCGGAGAGATAGAGATTGTAGGTGTCGGCCGCAAGAAGGGTCGCGATATCTCCGTCGCGGTCGAGTTTCTTCCCGGTCGAAGTGCTGTACCTGTTGAGGGTGGAGGTGCCGTCCGCATAGAGCGGGAGTTTGGCCTCCTCGTCCGCAATGATGATGAGGGAGAGAACGGGATTCCCCTGCTCGGCGTCGTTCTTTTCCACCGTGACGGCGATCTCGCCATCCTCGGCCAACGTCACCGTTTTGTACAGCGCGCAGTAGGAGAGAGCGCTGACCGTGGCGGCCTCCTCTTGGCCGTTGACGGTCGCCTTTTCCACGCGCGTGCCCCAACCGCTGCTGTTGCCGCCGAAGAAGCCGAGCGTAACGCGGTAGGTCCCCGCGGGCACTTCGAATTTGTATTCGATGGCCTGCTCATTGGTCTTTTCTAAGGCCATGACGGAACTCATCGCTTCATCCGTGCCGAAGTAGCCGGTTTCGCCCGCGTTCTGCAAGGTGTTGGTGTAGCCCCACTTCTTGCCGGAGAGGAGATCCTCGCCGTACGCCTGGTCGGAAACGGACTGCAAGGAGCCGCGCGCCGCGCCCGTTGCAATGCTTGCGGGGTTGCTCGTGCCGCAGTCGGCAAAGTAGAGCACGCCTTCCGCCGCTTCGGGGAGTTTTGCCATCTTTACGGCGTATTCGGTCGAATAGATGATCTCGGACCCCTTCTTTGCGCAGAGGCGGAGCCGTACGTTGCTATAATTGACGCCGTTGATGACGCCTTCGGTGACCGCCTCGTCATACGCGGCGCCCGCGGTGGCCGTCCACTCCTCGGAAGAGGTATTCGCATATTCCGCATAGACGGTATAGGTCTCATCGAGCCCTACCGCGGAGTACGTATATTTGATGCGGTCGCCCGCGCCCGTCGCGCTTGTGATGGAAATGGTCTTATCCGCAACCGAAGTATCGTCCGGCGTGGTGTAAAGGCGGACGCCGTCGAGGTTGACCCACTTGTGACCGGCGTCATCGGTACCGGCGATGAGATAAACGGTGTGCCAGCCGTATTCGAGATCGTTGATCTTATAGACGACCGCGCCCTGTTCTTTGTCCGCTTGGTACATCTCGACCGTATCCGTGGGATCGCCCGTAGCCGGCGTATCGATATAGACGGAATACTTGCCGGAGTCGTTCTTCTTCGGCGCAATGATCGAAAAGCCCGTGCCGCAGAATTTGAAGGCCACATATTTTCCGTCGCCGTTGTCGGCCCCTTGCTTCCAGTTCGTAAGGGTGTCGCCCCAATATTTGGCTTCGCCGCCGCCACGGTTCATATCGGTGTAGAACTGCTCGGTATCGCTGCCGTCGAGAAGGGCGGCCGCCTGTTCGAGCGTGTTGCCGCTCTTGAAGGAGATGTCATCCACAAGGGTGTTGATCCCCTCCGTATTCTTGCCGCGGACGATGTAGGTCGTGATAGAATTATCGGTGATGTGGTCGGCAACGAAATTGCCGTTGACGCTCACGCGGGAATGCGCCCAACTGCTGTTTTTGTCGGTGACGATCTTTTCAATGCTCTGCACATTGAAGCCGTTGATATCGAAGCGGAAATCGTCGCCGTTTCCCTTATTCTGCTTGACGATGACAAGGGTGTTGCCGTCGGGCGAGACCGCCGCAACGGTGGTGTTGTCGCTCGCCTCTACGATGCGATAGCCGGGGCGGATGTACTTGGTGTACTGCCCGCTCATGTAATAGGTCTTGGCAAGCACGAAATCCTGATAGGTGAGGCCCATCGCGGCGAGGTCGATGCCCTGCGCTTCCGCCTCTTCCTGCGTGTAGTACACGCCCTGGATGAGGCCGTAGTTGGTCTTGCCCTTCATCTGGCCGACCATATCTTCCATGCCTTGCCAGAAGATGTAGGCGTCCACGCCGTTGTGGATGGCGTTCACGATGGACTGCGTGTAGTCAAAGCCCGTGGTGAGCGAATCGGGATCGTAATTGGCTTCGCCGTTGTCGTCGCTGTTGGTATAGCAGATCTCGGACATGTAGACGTCCTGCCCGTTCGCCTTCGCCTTGCGGTACATCTCTTTGGCGTTGCTTTCCTGATAGCCGTAGATGTGATAGGTGAGGCGATCGGCGCCGGAGAGGACCTCCTGGCCCGTCATGCCGTTTCTTGCGGTGAGCCGCGCCATGCCGTTATACTCGTTGACAGCGGTATCCGTTTCGCACTCGTCGCCTACGTTATAGCCCACGTGGAAGCCGTGCGATTGGGCAAGCGCTTCCAGATTGCGGGCCTCCATCTCTTCGGCGAGGATGGAATAGAGTTCGAGTTTCTGCGCGGTATCGATGTGCCAGCCTTCCTGGTCGCCGCTCTTCGCCCAACCGCCGTGGGGCTCGTTCATGGGTTGCAGGTGCTCCAAACGGAAGCCCTGCGAAACGAGATATTCGTACACGTCGAGGAAGTAATCGATGTACGCGCGGTTGTGCTCGTCGTCGTTCACGAGGTTGGCCGATCCCCCTTCGCCGCCCGAGGAGCAACCCGAAACGGTCATCCAATAGGGAGGCGAGTTGGTGTAAAACTCGGTGATGTAATCCTCCGCGCGGTCGGGATTGTTTTGGATCCAATCGAGCACCCACAACTGTTTCCAGTCGGAGGTTTCCTGCCACGGGAGAATGTTGCCTTCTCCGTCCTCAAAGACATAGTGATCGTCCACGACCGTCGCCTCGTAGGTGTTGCCCGCGCCGTCGGTGAGTTCCTGTTTGGAAGCGTTTTTCCAACCGGGGGTGTTGCGGTCGTCCGACATGTGGTCGTGGGTGGGATCGTCCCCTCCGCCGATGTTGTAGCGCGCAATGTTGAGGTCGAGCCCGCTCTTGCCGAACAGGGCCTCCGAAACCTCTTCGCGCTTCGTCTTGCCCGAGGAGCCCATGCGCGTCCAATCGCCGATCTCGCTCGCCCACCACGAAAGGGAGAGGCCCCAACCGTCAAACTCTTGCAGGCCTTTGGAAACGTCAACGGTGGAGGTACTCGCCGCCGCCGCCTGCCCGAAGTCTAACGAGGCGAGGCCGCCCGCCGCCGCGGCGGCGAACATCAGCGCGCACGTGGCAAGCGCCGTGGTCCTTTTCCATGAAATTGTTTTTTTCATAATTTTTACCTCTTACTTTGGGTTGATATCAGCCCTTGACCGCGGAGAACACGATGGAGCCGATGATCTTCTTCTGGAACACCGCAAAGACGACGATGATGGGAACAAGGGAGATGAGCGAAGCCGCCAGCACGCTGGGGATCTTGCTCGTTCCCGAGCCGCCCGCCCCGAGGCCCTTTTGAAGGAGCACGGGAAGGGTCCACCATTCTTTATCCTCGATGTAGAGCAACGGGCCGAGGAAGTCGTTCCAGTTGCCGATGAAGGAGAGGATGGCCTGCGTTGCGATGGCGGGCATCACGAGGGGAAGCAGAACGGAGAGGAAGGTACGGGTGTAGCCCGCGCCGTCGAGCCGCGCCGCCTCGGTGATGCTATCCGGAATTCCGTAGAAGAATTGCCGCAGGAAGAACACCGTGGTAATGGAGCCGAAAAATTTGGGAATGATGACCGCGAGGGGCCCGTTGATGAGGTTCAACCTGCCGTACAACCACGCCTGCGGCAACATGACCACCGCGAAGGGGATCATCATTGTGCCGAGCAGGACAAGGAAGATGACGTTTTTCCCCACGAAGCGGAGTTTTGCAAAGGCATAGGCCGCAAACGCGGAAACGAGGATCTGCACGGCAACGACGGGGACCGTCGCGACAAGGCTGTTCAGAATACCGCGCAAAATGCTCCCTTTCATGACGAATTCGCAGTCGTCCCACATATCGGAATATGCGGCAAGCGTCCACGTGCGCGGGAAGAAGGTGGTGTACACTTCGGTATGGGGCTTCAACGTTGCAAAGACCATCCACACGAAGGGAAGAAGCATCACGACGGAGCCGAGCACGAGCACGATGGTGACGATGATATCCGTGATCTGCTTGGGCGTCAGTTTTTTCCTCTTCTTTTTGGGCTCTTCGGGCGCGCTTTCCACCGCTTCCGCGGCGACATAGCCTTCCGCGGCGGGCGCTTCTGCCGAAGTTTCCGCAACGGGCGCTTCCGCGACGGGCGCTTCCGCGGGGGTCTCCGCCATAACGGCGGCCGCCGCCTGCCCTTCGGGCGCTTTTCCGAGATAGACGGGTTCCGCTTCGGGTTTGGGGGTTCCGTTGACTTTCAAAATCAAATCGTCGCTCATGTTATTCCGCCTCCCTCTTGCGTTTATCGACGTACATCTGGATCGCCGTGATGATAAAGATGAAGAACGCCAGCACCCACGCGCTCACCGAGGCGAGGCCGTAGTTGTTCTGTCCCTTTTTGGCGTAGACGAAGGAGACGACGGTCATACCGTTGTTGTTCACGCCGTTTCCGCCGTTGTAGTTGCTTAACAGGACGAAGGGTTCGTTGAAGATCTGCAAAGAGCCCATGAGGCCTGTGACGAACAGGTAGAAGATGGTGGGATAGAGGGCGGGCAGGGTGATCTTCATGAGGATGACCCAACTGTTTGCGCCGTCTATCTTGGCCGCTTCGATCTGGTCGGTGGAGACGGACTGCAAGCCCGCTATGAGCATCAGCGTGGAGTAGCCGACGCCCTTCCACACGAGAAGGAAGTTTACGGTGAACGCCACACCCGCATCGGAAATGAGGAAGCGCGCGCTCTCCTCTGCGCCGAGCGAATAGAGGATCTGGTCGATGGTCCCGTTCTCCGTAAACAGGTTGCGCCATACGATGGAGATGGCGACGACGCTCATGACCCCCGGGATATAATAGATGACGCGGAAGGTCTGCACGCCGCGCATGCTACGGTTCATCGCAAGCGCGAGGAAGAAGCCGAGCACCAAACAGACGGGCAACTGGATGGCAAAAATGAGGGTGTTGCCGAATGCCCGCCAATAGGTTTGCGACTCCAATCCGCCGAAGATCTGTTCAAACCACTGGAAGCCGACCGATTGCGATGAGAACAGATCGTGGATACCGTCCCATTTGTAGAACATCGCCATGAGCGACATAATGAACGGAATGGCCGTGAACACAAGGAGCCCTATTACCATCGGGGATATGTACAGCCACCCGATGAGGGTCTCCTTGCGTTGCAGGGTGTGGCTCAACGTTCTGTTGGGCTTTTTCTTCCCCTGCGCGACCACCGGCGTCCCTTCATCGCTCATCGGCTCCGCCTGCACGGCGGTTGCTTCGATGTCGATATTTTCCATATTCCTATTCCTCTTTGACTTAATTAGTTATCTTTGTACAAATCGTAGTGCGCCTGCATATCCGATTTGACGGTGGCCCAATCGGTCTTATTGAATTCTCCAACGGGATCCGTGCTGTTCACGATGCTCGTGATCTTCTCTTGGAGCGGGGTGAGCCATTCGCTGTTGTACGTCAGGTACTCTGCGGGAACAAAGCCGTTCTTGCCCGTTACAACGTCGAGGAAGAAGCCGCGGGTCGTAGGCGAATAAATATTATCGTACGCATGATCGCGGTAGGAAGCCTCAACATCCTTGATGAGAGGAAGGGAAAGTTGTTGATTCCTGACGAGTTCGTTTTGCGCGTCCGATCTCATGAAGGAGATGGCAATGCGCTTTGCAACGTCGCCCTTTTCGGGATTTTCCGCATTCTCGACGCAATTCTTGGAGACGACGTAACCGGCGGACGTGATGATGCCCTTCCAGTTCGCACTGCCGTCTGTCGTCGGCCACGGCATGACGCCCCACTCATAGCCGTTCGCTTCGGCGTGTTCGTTGTGCTCGCCGATCTCCCACGAACCGATGAGCCCGTAGAAGCCGAGGTGGCCGCCCGTGAAGTTGGAGTAACCGTCCGCATGGTGCGCGCCCGCCGCAACGAGTTCCGCCTGATATTTCAACGCTTTGTTCATGGCGCTGTCGGCGGAAGAGATGTCGGCGATCGTCCCGTTCTGCTTGCCCTGCGAAAGGTCGATGAGTTCGCCGCCGAGGGAGGTCACGAGGACTTCGATGGGAGGAACGTCCATCGCATAGTCGGTGTTCTTGACGAAATTCTCGGAGTTCGTGATGATGTCGCAGATCTGCTTATACTCATCCCACGTGTACGTCTTGGCGCCCGTGGCATAATCGCCTTCCCACGGGAATTGGATGCCCGCCTTCTGGAAGTCGGCCGTGAATCTTTCAAGGAAGGTCTTATTATAGCCGAGTTGCTGGGTGGAAAGATCTTTGGGGAACGCGTACAAATCGTCGTCCGGATTGTTGAACGCGCCCGTCGTGGGATTGTAGCGGTAGAGGTTGAGCGCCATATCCTGGATCGTTTCGAGATCGACTTCATTCTGCGTATCCGCATAGTCTTGCAGGGAGACGATGTTATCGAAGTACTTGATGATCTCATTGGGACGGACGTAGAAGATGTCGGGAACATTGCCGCGGGTGATGGAGGTATCGAGTGCATCGTAGTAGTTCTCGGCGTCGTCGAAGCTGAAATCGATGGAGTAATCCAGCCCTTCCGCCTTCAAGTCCTCTTCCATTTCCTCGAAGTAGGTCGTATAAAACCTGCTCTCGCGGTAGTTGCAGAGTAACTTGATGGTGATGGTGTGCGCCGGATCTCCGCACCCTGCGAGCGTTGCCGTAGCCGTAGCGGCCATCAGCGTTGCGGCGGCGAGCGCCGCCAATTTGGTCTTGGTCTTCATAAAACTTCCTCCTTTAATTTTACAAATTTATTTTTAACGGGTCCGCCCCGAATTATTTTTTATGACCGGACTCGATTTTTTTATGTTTTTTGCGGTTTTTTCGCTTTTTCCGCCCTCGTTTGGCGGGCTCTTTGCCGCCCGCGCCCGCACAAATTCACTCGGTACAGAAGAAATGCACCTCTTCGAGCGCCGCATCCGCGCCGAGCGCCTCCGCGTGGAAGAACAATTCCCCGTTCCAGGCGGGACACACGTACAAGAGGTCGGCTTCTCCGTTCAGAAGGGAGGGCGCATGGGTCCAGCCCAGCAGGAGCCGCCCGACGACCCTGCCGCCCGCCATGCAGGTGAGTTTGATGTTCTTCCCCTTGAACCGCAGGTAGCCCTCGCGGGAAATATTGAGCGCCATGCCGAAACCCATTTCCGAAGAAACGGATACGGGAAGGGCGACGTCCCCTTCCAAGCGCCCCACCGCGCCCAACTCCGCGCCCGTGCGGATGCGCACCCCATCGGGCACGACGCCGTCCACGTGCAGAAGGCGCAAACTGCCGCAATCCTGCGTCCATACGCGCTTGCGGTAGACGACGGTGAGCATGCGGCTCTGCCCCTTTTTGAAATACTTTGTGAGTTCAAAGGTGCCGAAATCGCAGTATCCTGCCAGTTTGCCGTCGAGATAGACGGCGACGTCGGTATCTTCCGTCGTTTTGAGGATGAGCCGTTCCGCCTTGCGCTCCGCCGCCGTCGTGTAAGAACAAATGACGGGCTTGCGGGTGGAATTCCATTTATTGATGCCGATGCGGACGGGCATGCCGCCCGTCAGCGAGATCTGCGCTTTGCCAAAGACGTCGAGCAAACGGAAATCGCAACGTTCCGCCTCCTCCACCGTCGCGGCGCCGAAGGAAAGGGCGCCCTTTTTGGAGGCGATGCGGATGGCGGGCGATTGGGAATCGTCAAAATTGCTGTGTCCCCACTTTTCGATCTCCACGAGGAATTTGCCGTCCGAGGAGGGAGGAACAAGCACGTCTCTGCCGTCGGCGAAGCAGGTTTCCCCGCGCACGCCGTCCGCGGCGACCCGCATCATGTCGCAGGGCCCCTCCACAAAGAGGGAACGCCCCGCGGGCACCCGCAACGCATATTCGGCCATGCCTTCCCGCATGCCGAGCGCGCCAAAGTCGGTCCCGCGGGTCCCGTCGGCTAAGCGGCGGGCGGGCAAAGCGGCCGCAAAGAGGGAGCCGGCCTCTTTTGCCTCGTATTTTTTCTCTGAGGGAGGATTTCCGCCCGTGAGGAACGCGAGCGCCTCGGCTCTCCCCATAAAACGCACCTTTACGCCCCCCATCTCCGTATTTTGGCGGATGAGCGTTTCCCCCGCGCCGAAGTCGAGACCGATGCAGGGCGCGCCCTCCGTCATAAATACGAGGTTTTGCGCGTCCGCATACACGGGCTCGCAATTCGCGCGCGTGAGCGTCGCGGGAATGCCGTGCTCCGAAAGATCGAAGCCGAACAGGAAGAAGGGCGCCGTCTGTTTTTTGACGGTTGCGGACACTTCGAGGCCGCGGTAAGTCAATTCCACTTCGCCGTCCGTTTCAAAAGCGGGAACGCACACGGCGCCTCCGCCGCCCTGCAAACAAAGCGCACGGAAGCCCCCTTCGGGAGGGGTAAACGTACAGCGTTTGGGCAAAACGGGCTCTTGCTCGGGAAGTGCCTCCGCCACCGCGCGGCCCGCCACACGCAAAAATGCGGAAAAGAGCACGGCCTCCTCCGCTTCGGCGCGGTAACCGCCCGCGGCGTCGATCATGGATTCGAAATCGTACACCGTCATGATGAAGGCGTCCGGCGTGCCCCAGTTATTGACGGCCTGAAAATGGTCGAAATTGTTCCCCGCCACCTGGTTGTAGGCGCCGAGGAGTTTTGCGCCGCAGGAGAGTTCCCTGCGGAGAAGGAAATGATCGCGGTTGGTCTCGGAGACGAGGAGGGGCTTGCCGATCTCGCGGAAGCGGAAGGCGTACCCCTGCAATTCCTTGTCAAAGGTGGGATCGAGGCTTTCGGGATAGCAATTCAACGAACCCTCTACGCCCGCAATGCCCGTGCCGCCCGCCCGCGCGACGTCGAATTGTCCCGCACAGCAGAAGCAGGGAATATCGGAGATGACGGCGCGCGCCATATCGCGGAGACGGGAAATGTACGCCTCGGGCGCGGGACAATCGAAGAAATCGAGTTCGTTTTCGAGTTGCAACAAAATGACGGTGCCGCCGTTCCCGTAAGTAAACGGTGCGATTTCGGAAAGGATCGCGCGGTACCAACGCTCGGTTTGGGCGAGGAAGGCCTCGTCGGCACAGCGGATGGGCATGCCCGATTCGAGAATGCGCGCGGGCAGACCGCCCCCGTCCCACTCCGAACAAATATAGGGCCCCGGGCGGGCAATGACGAAGAGCCCCGCCTCTTTGAGCGCTTGCAGGAACGCGCGCACGTCGCGCTCGCCCGTAAAATCAAAGGAGCCGTCCTCTTTTTCGTGATAATTCCACGGAAAATAGACGTCTACACAGTTATAGCCCACCGCCTTCAATTTGGCGATGCGGTCCTGCCACACGGCGCGCGGCAGACGGAAATAAAAAAGGGAACCGCACAGCAGTACCTCGTATCTGCCGCCGATCTCAATTCCCCGCTCCGTCAAAACAACCGGATTCCCATTACGTTGCGTTTCACCCATTATTGCCATCCTTTTCTAACCTTGCGCTTCGCTTTCCGAGAATACCGCATCTGTTAAAAAATCACAAAATAATTTCGTGAGCAACATTGTAATAGGCGCGCGTTTGGATGTCAATGAAAGTAGCAAAAACGAGAATATTGTCCATAAAAATCCTTATTTTTTGGCGTTTTTTCCGAAAAATAAGGAGAATTTTTCTGTTTTCATATCTCACAGAACATATTTTTGCCCCATGAAAATACAAACGCCGCCCGCAAAACGGACGGCAAACGGACCGCGATACGCCCCCGCCTTTCGCGCCCTCTCCCGCTTACGGCCCCCTCTGCACCCGCCGCGGCCGCCCTTTCATATTTTGAAGGGTGGAGGCGCGCGGTGAAAATTTCTCTCTGCATGATCGTAAAAGACGAAGCCCGCCTGCTTGCGCGCTGTCTGGCGGGCGTCAAAGGCCTCGCGGACGAGATCGTGATTGTGGACACGGGATCGGCCGACGGAACGACAGAACTTGCAAAACGCTATGCGGATAAGGTGGATTTTTTTGCGTGGCGGGACGATTTTGCCGCCGCGCGCAACTATGCCTTTTCGCTCGCCTCGGGCGACTATCTGATGTGGTTGGACGCCGATGACGTCCTTCCCGAAAGGGAGGCGGAAAAATTCCCCGCCCTCCGCGCCCTCATGGAGCGCGAGCGGCCCGACGTCGTATCTTGCCCCTACGAATCGGGAGGGATCCGCTATTACAGGGAGCGCTTTCTGCGGCGGGAGGGACACTTTGAATGGGTGGGACGGGTGCACGAATGCATCGCAATGCGCGGAAAAATCGTGCAGAGCGACCTTTGCATCTCCCACCGCCCCGAAAAGAAAGCGTATTCGGCGCGCAACCTCGAAATTTACCGCAAATGGGCGCGGGAGGAAACGCTCTCGGGCCGCGACCTCTTCTACTACGGGCGGGAACTCTACTATCACGAGGAATACCGCGAGGCGGAGCAAACACTTTGCCGCATGCTGAACGGCGAGGGCTGGTACGTCAACAAAATCGAGGCCTGCAAGGTGCTTTCCGACTGCATTTTGGCGGAACGGGGGCCGAAATCCTCCCTTGAACCCCTCTTCCGCACCTTTCTCTTCGGCGCGCCCCGCGCCTCCGTCCTTTGCACGATCGGCGCGCGCAACAAAGGGCTCGGAAACTTCCGCGAAGCCATCTTTTGGTACCAGGCGGCCATGCTTTGCGAAGACCACAGCGCGGAGGGAGACTTCGAACAGCCCGCCTGCCGCGATCTCGTGCCCCTTTTGGAACTCGTCGTCTGCCATTGGCAACTCGACGAAAAAGAAGAGGCGCTTTTTTACCACAAAAAAACGGAGGCGCTCGCCCCGGAGCATCCTTCCGTTCTCTTTAACCGTAAATTTTTCGCGTAAGCGGCAATAATACATCCGCCGCGCCCCCGTTTTCAGCCGTTTTCCGACAACAGGTCGCATTTTGATCATTTCATCGGCATGCATGTAAAAATCAAAAACCAACAACAGGTATTCTTTTTTTCTTTTCGTTTTCTCAAAAACCGACGACAGGTATCAAATCATCGATAAAAATTCCGCATAACTGTGCGCGCACGCCCCGCAATATCTCTCGGGCCCGCCGCGGGGCGCATAGAGCACAAAATCCACGCCCATCCGCTCGGCGCAAATCCTATCCGAAGTCAGGCTGTCGCCCAAGAATACCGCGCGGTTTTTATCGAATCCCCCGATGTGCGCCGCAACATAGCCGGCATACGCGTGCGAAGGCTTATCCGCCCCGACCTCCTCGGAGATAAAGACCCCCGAAAGGTAGGGTGCAAAGTCCGCAAGCGCAATATGCCGCCGCTGGATGACCGCGCCGCCGTTGGTCGCAATGTAGACCCTCCCCTTTTCCGACAGCGTTTTCAGGAAACGGTCCGCGCCGTCGTACGGAAAGCAGATCTCGGGGAAGCCCTCGTAGTAATCGCGCGCGGCCGCTTCCGCACTTGCCGCCAAACCGCATTCCTCGATGAGGAGCCCGAACCGCCGCACCATCAACTCTTGCCGCGTGATCTCGCCGCGTTCGAGCATTTTCCACAGGCTGTCGTTGATGGCGTGGTAGCGTTCATAGATGGTTTCGTCCGCCTTTACTCCCTGTTTTTCCATCGTACGGGCGAAGTTGACGCGCTCCGCACGGGAAAAATCGAGCAAGGTTTCGTCCATATCCAGCAAAAAAATGTCCTTCATTCAGTCCTCGATGATGGCGAGTTTGCCGAGCGCGCGGGTATAGGCGATGTATTTTTCGTTTTCCGTCATGCCTCTGTCGTAGACGGCGACGGCCGAAAATTCCAGCCCCTTGCTTTCGTACACGCTCATCACGTTGATCTTCGTTTTGGAAAGTTTCCCTTCGGCCGATACCATCTGGTACCCCCGCCTTGCGAACAGGGGCAAAAATTCCTCCCGCGCGATAATGGCTTTGAGGCCGGCGCTACTGCGGAAATAGGAGGCGAGCGCGCGCAATTTCAGCCTCTTCACCTCGTCGCCGTGGAGGCCGATGGACTTCATCTCCACGTCGAGAATGCCCGAAACGTAATCGACGATCTCATTCGTATTGCGGTAATTTTGGTTGAGCGTATAAACATTTTCGGCCACGCCGCTCCAATCTTTCACGCCCCGCCACGGGGTGATGTTCTGTTTGAGGTCGCCGAACACGTTGAACGCCGCATCGGAGTGGATGGCGCGCAGCAGTTCGTATTCCCCCTCCGAAATGTCCTGTCCTTCGTCCACGAACACGAGCCCGTAGCGCGGAGTGAGTTGTCTGCCCGCGGCCGTCAACACATAGGCCAAAGCGTACCCGTCGGAGGGATAAATGCCCTTCATGCCAAATCTGCGCTTGGCACGCTTTACCGTCTCGCGGTACAGCCACCGCGCAATATCGACGGTATTTTTGCATTTGCCGAGTTCCACGCAATGCCCCGTCAGCCGCAGAACGCCGAAAAATTCGCGGAACAATTCCACTCCTTCCCCCATCGCGGCAACGGTATCGGATATCTTTTTTGCCTCCTCTTTGAGTTCCTCTCTGCGCGCGATGCGCTCGGAATAGGTGTAAATTTCAGTATTTCCCCTGCGCTGGCGGTAGCGTTTGAGGTCGGCAATTTCGCGGTCCACGGTATCGCAGAGGCCCGCAAGGTCCTCGCACGCCCGCGCAAAAATTTTTTCCGCGCCCGCGGCGATATGCTTGGCGGAGCGGTAAAATTCGAGAAATTCTCGGAAGAGGCGGTCGGGCGTGCGCAATTTATCGCGGAGGACGTATTCCAAAAAGTCCTCCACACTGCCGAAGGCCCCCATCAGCATGCGGAAGGGCTTGGTGAAGTAAAACCCGCCCTCCTTATCGTCCTTCATTTCACCGAGCACGGCGCGGCGCACGCGGACGGAGGCATTTTTGACGCGGGCATAGAGTTCCTGTCTGCGGCGGCAGTCGGCGAGGACGCGCTCGGCCACTTCGCGGCATTCGTCGCCCGCAAACAGGCCGTAAATGTCGCCGTAGATCTTGTTCACCCGCTTTTGCGTGTCGTCGGTAAAGCGGGAGGAATAGAGATATTCGAGATATTCGTCGGGCTCCCGCTCGCTCCCGAGTTTTGCGGAGAGGTCGATGCCCTCGGCGAGCAAGGTCTGGAAGAAATAATCGCGCAGGGTGATGGTCTTGACGCGTTGGAGTTCGAGCACCTGCGAAAGTTCGTCGATAAAGGCGTTGAAACTGCGGGAGGGAGTGATGACGAGCACGTCGCGGGGGCGGAGCGCCTCGTTGTTGTACATGAGGTAACTGAGGCGGTGCAAAAGGATCATCGTCTTTCCGCTCCCGGCGCAACCTTGCAGAACAAAACTTTCGCGCTCGGGACGGGTGATGATCTCAAACTGCTGTTCCTGGATGGTCTGGATGATGTCGCGGACGTGCACGTCGTCCTTGCGGCTCTTGATGATGCTCCTGAGGTAGGGATCGAAGAGGATCTCCTCGTCGCGGCCCGCGATCTCCTCGGGGGAGAGCACGTCCTTGACGGAGAGATACTCGTTGCGGAATTCGAGCAATTTTCCGTTTTTTACGGCAAGAGCGCGCCGCAACACGGTGCGGTAATCGTATTCGTTGATGGAGAACTGCACGCGGCTCTTCTGGTAATAGCGCACGGCGAGGGGGGCGCGCCAATCGACGATTTCAAGATGTACGTCCCCCTTTTTGCCGATGTAATAACTGTTGTACCCCTCTTTTTCGTCCACAACGTCCATGCGGGCGAAGTACGGTTCGGTAAAAAAGCACTTGTAGGCGTTGATTTTTTTGTTTTCCGCGGCGACCTCGGCATTTTTTTCGAGGATGGCGCGGAAGTCCTCGGCGGTGTATCTCTCGTGCGCGCGGATCTCCGCGATCTCCCTTTCGAGGTCGGAAATATGTCTGCGCAGACGGATGATATAGAAGAATTTGAGCATGCGGAGCACGGCGTCGAGGTGGTCGTTCTCATACGCCTTCTGCTCTTCCTCGTCGAGGAGGGAGAGGTACCACTCTTTATCGGCATTTTTTTGGGGATCGAGCCGTTCTTTTACCGACTGCTTTTTCCTTTCGGCCACGCGAAACAAATCCTCCGTCCTATCCTGTATGATACCATATTTTCCCGCGGTTGGGACCGTTTTTCCGAAAAATTTTTCGGGATTTTTCGCGAAAACGCCCCTTTTTGCCGATTTTTTATTTTGGTTTTCCCCTCCCCTTTTTGATTTTTCCTCTATTCCCGCGCCGAATTTTTCCGCCCGCGCGCCCGTTTTTTCTGCCCGAGGGTGCATATCAGCACAAACGCCCCCATCAGCACGGCGACGGCGGCCGCCAAAACGAGATAACACGCCCATTCGGGCACCCCGTTTCCGAAGAAATCGAGGGAGCAATCGAAGCCCTCTTTGAGCGCCGTCACAAACTGCGGGGGCACGCCCTCGCCAGTCACCGCCTCGATGGCGCCGCCCATGAGGTGCTCGTGCAGAAGCCCCGTGCCGTACGTCCCCGGCAGACACATGACAATGCCACGGAGCCACGCCGCCATGTTCGCAAGGGGCATGTACGCGCCGCACAGGAAGCCGTATGCCGAGGAGACGGTCGCCTGTAC
>CANQAZ010000005.1 GCA_947589555.1 uncultured Clostridia bacterium
CCGGAAGAGGGGCTGGAACGGGCCCTTAAAAGGGCGGACGCCCTGCTGTTGACCTCCCCCGACTACTACGGATACTTTGCCCCCCTCGCGGCGGCGCGGCGGCTGTGCGACGGGCAGGGAAAGCCCCTCGCGGTGGACGGCGCGCACGGCGGACACCTCCGCTTTTGCGAAAATTACGGCGGAAAATTCGCCGATCTGTGGGTGGACGGCGTGCATAAGTCGTTGCCCGCGCTCACGCAGGGGGCGGTGGTCTCGGCAAACGAAAAATGGGCGGCGGCCCTCCAAAAGAGCGTGGTGAAATTCCGCACCACCTCCCCCTCTTACCCCATCATGGCGAGCGTGGAGTACGCCGTGAAGTTCCCCCGCAACGAGAGGCTGGAACGGGCGGCGGAAGAGGCAAAACACGAGATGGGGGCGGAAAAAAACGACGATTGGACGAAAATTTTGGTTCCGTTCGCCGATACGGGCGCCGCACGGCGGTACTTGGAAGCGCACGGCGTTTATGCCGAATTCGACGACGGGAATTACCTCTTGTTTTACCTTTCGCCCTGCACGAAGGAGGGCGATCTCAAAAAACTCAGGCGGCTCGTGCGGGGGTTGCCCCGCAAAACGCCCGCCCCGGACGCGCCCGCGGGGGCCGTTCCGATGTACGCGGAGGAAGGATGAAGCAACTTTTGCGCCGTACAAACGCATACGCCGCGATCCGCGCGGGGGCCGAAGCGGGGAGCCTCTCCCACGCTACCCTCGTCGTGTTTCCCGACGAAAAACTCCTGCGGCTCCTCCTCACCGAGTGCGCGGAGGCCTTTTTCGGCGCGGAGGAGGATTCGCGTACGGCGCGGCTCATCGCAAAAGAACAATATTCGGATTGTCTCTTTTTTCCCGCGGCGGGCGAAAAACTCACCGCGGAGATCGGGGGACGCATCATCGACGAGAGCATTTTGCGGCCCGTGGAGGAAAACAAAAAACTCTTTGTGCTCGACGCCTTCCACACCGCGCCCCCCCTCGTGCAGAACAAACTCTTGAAAGTCATCGAGGAGCCCCCCGAGGGAGTGTATTTCCTCCTCGGCGCCGCGACGGAGTACCCCGTGCTCCCCACCGTTTTATCCCGTGTGGCTAAAATTTCGGTGCCCCCCTTCACGGAGGAGGACGTTGCGGCGGCGTTGAAGCGCGACCACCCCGACCTCGAAGGGGCGGACGAGGCGGCCGCGGCGAGCGGCGGGATCTATTCGGTGGCGGAGAGCCTGCTGGCGGACGGC
Source organism: uncultured Clostridia bacterium (assembly GCA_947589555.1). GTDB lineage: Bacteria > Bacillota > Clostridia > Christensenellales > Borkfalkiaceae > Gallimonas. Next base: position 1,257 of record CANQAZ010000005.1, read on the forward strand.
GGGGCGCAATTCCGCCTTGCGGAGGAGTTTTTGCTCACCCGCGAGCCCGAGAAATTTTGCAGAACGCTATCCGATAAGCAGGATAAACGCATCTTTTTTGCGGCGCTCGGGCAGGTTCTGCGCGACGGCATGTTCCTCGCCGCCGGGCAGGGGAAATTCGCCAAACGGCGGGGCAAAGAAATGATGGAAATTGCAAGGATCTATCCCGTAGGCGTGTTGCAGAGCGCCGTCGGACTGACGGCACGGGCCGAACGGGAAATCGGCTTTAACGCCAATTTCGCCCAGTGCGCGCTGGCGCTCTCCGTGGCGATCGGCAAGGAGAAAGAAAAATGGAACAGGTTGTCATAATCAAATTCAAAAACAGCAAGCCCTACTTTTTCTCTGCGGGCGGCCTTACCCTCAAAAAGGGGCAGGGGGTCATCGTGGAGACGGCCCGCGGCACGGAATACGGCGTGGTGGAAAACCCCGGGTGCGAGGTGCGCGAGGAACTGCTCACCCCGCCCTTGAAGCCCGTTTTGCGCGTGGCCGACGAAAAGGACATGGAAGTGGTGAGAGAGCGTGAGGCGCGCCGCCCCGAGGCCATGAAGGTCTGCCGCGAAAAAATCGAAAAACACGGGCTCCCCATGAAACTCATCGACTGCGAATTTACCTTCGACGGGAATAAGGTCATCTTTACCTTTACCTCCGAGGGAAGGGTGGATTTCCGCGAACTCGTGAAGGACCTCGCCTCCTACTTCCACCTCCGCATCGAACTCAAACAGGTGGGCGCGCGCGACGAAACGCGCATCCTCGGCGGCATCGCACCCTGCGGCAGGGTGTGCTGTTGCGCCGGGTGCATGCCCGACCTCAAAAAGGTCTCCATCAAAATGGCCAAAAACCAGGGGCTCTCCCTCAACCCCGGGAAAATTTCGGGGCTGTGCGGCAGGCTGATGTGTTGCCTCGCCTACGAGAACGAATACTACGCCGAGGCCTTTAAGCAGATGCCCAAACTCGGCTCCGCCGTGGAGACGCCCGAGGGGAAGGGCTCCGTGATCGCCACCGATATGCTCAAAATGACGGTGCGCGTCAAAATCGAAAAGGACGGCGCCCTGTTGTACCGCGATTTTCCCCTCGCCGACGTGAAATTCCGCAAAACGGCCGAAAAAGAGGGCGGAGACGACGATTCGGACAAAATTTCCGAATAATTTTGAAAACCGCTTTACGAACGCCCAAAGATGTGATATAATACGCATAAGATTTTAACGGAGGTCATCATTATGGCTCACAAGATTTCGGACGCTTGCGTATCCTGCGGCGCGTGCGCGGATACCTGCCCCGTCGGAGCGATCACGCCCGGGGATGCGACGTACGTCGTCGATCCCGATGCGTGCATCGACTGCGGCGCATGCGAGGACGGTTGCCCCACGGGCGCCATCACCGCCGAGTAAGTTGGTACAAGAAAAAGCGCGGCTTACGGCTGCGCTTTTCCTTATTTTTACGGGTTTTTTCGGGTACGGACGGGGAAAGAGAAGGCCACGGGACGAAAAACCGCAGAAAACAGACGCGGGACGCATGGGATTGCCCGCGGAGGCGCGGCAATGGGACGCGCGAGCGAAAAATAGCGACCTGTTGTCGGATTTTTGAAATTCGGCGACGAAAATGATGACCTGTTGCGCGTTTTTGCGGGGCGCGAAGGGGGAGGAGAGAGGATGGAGACCGTCGAAAGTCTGCAAATCGGCTCATACCGCATCATACAGGATACCGAGCGGTACCGTTTTACCTCGGACGCCGTGCTCCTCGCCCGCTTTTTGAAGGCCAAAAAGGGGGAACGGGTGGCCGATTTCTGTGCGGGAAGCGGCATTGTGGGCCTCCATTTTTATGCCGAAAACGAGGGGACGGCGGGGGTGACGCTGGTGGAGGCGGATCCCGGCCTGTGCGACCTTTCTCGCAAGACCATCGCCCTCAACGGGCTGGAAGGGAGGTTTACGGCCGAAAATATGAGGGTGCAGGATGTTCCCGCCCGCTACAACGAGGCGTTTTCGCTCATTTTGTGCAATCCGCCCTACGAGCGGGAGGGGACCGGCTTCGAAAAAAAGAGGGACGCCGCTTGCCGCAAGGAGATCTCCCTCACCCTCGGAGAGTTGTGCGCGGCGGCCGCGGGAAGTTTGAAATTCGGCGGCAGGTTTGCACTTTGCCTGCGCGCGGACAGGCTTTCGGAACTCTTTTCCGCCCTCCGCGCACACGCGTTGGAGCCGAAAAAGTTGCAATTTGTGGCGGGGAAAGAGGGCGCGAAGCCCTACCTCGCCCTCGTTTCCGCCGTGAAGGGCGGGCGGCTCGGGCTGGACGTGCTCCCCGAGGCGCACAATAAAAAATAGGGTCAAAACGCGCACCGTTTGTGCGTTTTCGGAGAAATTATGGTAAGTTTTGTTGCAACGCCCATCGGAAATTTGAAGGATATCACCCTGCGCGCCCTCGAAGAGTTGAGGGAGGCGGATGTCATCTTTTGCGAGGACACCCGCCATACCCTCAAACTGTTGACGGCGTACGGGATCAAAAAACCCCTCCTCTCCTGCCACAAATTCAACGAGCGGGAGGCGGCGGAGAAGATGATCTCCCTTTCGCGGGAGGGGAAGCGCGTCGCCGTGGTCTCCGATGCGGGCATGCCCGTCATTTCCGACCCCGGGCGGGAGGTGTGCCGCATTTTGAAGGAGGCGGGGGAGGGCTATACCGTGCTACCGGGCGCGAATGCCGCTCTCTCTGCCCTCGTGCTTTCGGCATTTTCCGCCGACAGGTTCACATTTTTGGGCTTTTTGCCCGACAAAAAGGGGGACCGCCGCGCCCTTTTGGAGGAGTACGCGCACGCGCGGGAGACCCTCGTATTCCACTCCGCCCCGCAGGACGTGGACAGGGATATCGCCGATATGGCCGAAGTCTTGGGCGACCGCCCCGCCTGTGCCGTCAGAGAGATCACGAAGATCCACGAAGAGAGTGCGGAATTCCGCCTCGCGGAGGGGCTCGCCGGCGAGAAACGGGGGGAGTACGTGCTCGTCGTGGCGGGGGCGGAGGGGGAGAAAAACCCGCTGTGCATCCTCTCGCCCCGCGAACACGTGCAAGCATACCTCGACGAAGGGCTGGACAAAAAGGAGGCGCTGAAACGGGCCGCGCGCGACCGCGGAGTGCCCAAGAGCGCCCTCTATAAGGAGACGCTCGACCTGTGAGGGCGGCAATCCGCCCTTCCCCGCGGACCGTGCGACAAATTCCGCGCTTTTTCCGCAAAACGGCTTGCAAACGCCGCTTGAAATTGGTATAATCTCAATATGCTGGTTTCCGCCTTTCCGAAACTGAAAAATACCCGCTTTGTGCGGGCGGTGCACGTTTTTTTCCGCTCGCCGTGGTATTGCGCGCTCATCGCCGCGCTGATGGCGGTCTCCGAGATCTTTTCCCTCGAATTTCCCGTGTACTATCTCTATCTCGCGCTCGGCGCGGCGTGCTTGCTCTTCGACGGGGACGCCATCGGCATTCTGCCCATCGTCGTGTGCGGTTATATGACCTTTTCTGCGCAGAACAACCCCGGGAAATTCCCCGAAACCTCCCTCTTCCGCCGGACGGACCGCCTCTTCGAACTCGGCTGTATCCTCACCGTGGCCGTCGTGCTCCTTCTCGGCCGGTTGGCGGTTTCCCTTATCGAACTGCCCAAAAAGCGGTGCCCCAAACTTGCGCTGGGATTCGGGGGGCTCGGCCTTTCCTACCTGCTCGGCGGTTTTCTTTCGGGTTTTTACGCCTTCGATACCGCGCTCTACGGCTTTGTGCAGATCGTTTCCATTTCTCTCTTCTATTTCTTCTTCTATTATGCGATCGATTGGCGGGAGGTCAAGCCGCAGTACTTTGCCGTCGTGTTTACGGCGGTCGGCGCCGGCATGCTCGCCGAGATCGTCGGCATGTACTTTTTGCCCGGCGTCATCGGCGAAAACGGGCTGTTGAACCGCGGCGCCCTCTACACGGGTTGGGGGGTGTACAACAACGTGGGGTGCATCATGGCGATGTGCATGCCCGCGCCTTTCTACTTTGCCGCGCAGAAGAAATTCGGCTGGCTGTACGTCATCCTCGGATGCGTCTTTTTCCTCGGCGTTGTGCTCACCCAGAGCCGCGGGAGCATCCTCTCCGCCATCGCAGTGCTCGTACTGTGCGGCGTTGCCGCCCTTATCTGGGCCAAAAAACGGGAGAAGATCGGGGTGGCCGTTGTGCTCGGCGCATTCGTGCTTGCGGTGGGCGTCGGGCTCGCCGTCAAGCATGACGATACCAACATCCTGTTCTCCTCCCTCTTCAAGAGCGGTATGAACGATTCGGGCAGGATCGAAATTTATCGGTCGTGCTGGCAGGACTTTCTCGACGCCCCCTTCTTCGGAAAGGGCTTTTATCACACCTCCGGCTATGTGGCGTTCGACCCCGGGCCCTTCATTCCTCCCCGCGCGCACAACACCGTCTTCCAACTCCTCGCGAGCGGCGGCGCCTTTGCCTTTTTGATGTACTTTTGGCACCGCTTTACGACCGTCAAACTGTGCCTGTACCATCCCACGGCGGCAAAGATGTTTGCCTTCCTCTGCGTCGTTTCCCTCCTCTTCACCAGCCTTTTGGACTGCAACTTCTTCAACATCGGGCCCGGGCTTCTGTACTCCGTATTGCTCGTTTTGGCGGAGGGGACGGACGAAAATGGAGACCTTTACAGGGAAAAGAAAAAGGGCCGCAGGGGCTCATAAAAGGAAGATAAACGTGCGCCGCGCTCCATGAGCGCGGCGCACGTTTTTTATTGTAATGATGTTCGGCCGTCAGCGGGAGAGGATCTCGTCGTAGGCGGCGCGCGCCTCTTCGATGATGCCGTCCCACGTCACGTAGAGGTCGCGGAAGGCGTTTTCGCCCACCTCGCGCAGTTTGTCGGGGTCTTTGAGGGCGGCGCAGACGCCGTCGGCAAAGGCCGAGCGATCGTTGGGGAAGGAATAACCGTTCACCCCCGGCGTGACCGTGCCCGATGTGACGCTGTCATCGAGGAAAGCGGTGGGCGTATAGCGGGAAGCCGCCTCGATTTGCACGATGCTCGAAACGTCGTAATAACTTGGGAAGAGGAAGAGGTCGGCCGCCGCATAGACGCCGCACAACTCGGGGATGGAGGAGATGTGCCCCGCAAACATCACGTTTTCCTCCACGTTTTCCTCTTTCAGTTTCTTTTCGAGTTTGGCGCGGTCGGGCCCGTCGCCCGCGAACAGCATCTTGAAGCGTACCCCCCGCCGTTTCAGTTCGCCGAGCACCTCCGCGATAAACAAAATGTTCTTTTGCATGATGAGCCGCCCCACGAAGATGAAGAGGGGATCCTCCCCCGCGCCGTATTTTTCGCGCGCGAGGCGGCGTTCCCTTTGATAATTTTCGGGCGGGGCGAGAGAGGTGGCGTTGGGCGTTAAGCGGATCTTGCCTTCGTAGCCGTAGCCGCGGATGACTTCCGCCGTTTTGCGGTGCATCGTCCACACTTCGTCGGCGCCGTTGAATACCTTCATGATGAAGCGCAACAAAAAATTCGCGAGAAAATTGTCTCCGCCGACGTACCGCACGAAATCCCGCTTATATTGGCTGTGGAAGGTGCAGATGAGCGGAATACCCCGCTTTTTGCTCATTTTGAGGGCGAGCCGCCCGATAAAGAAGGGGGAATGGCAGTGGATGAGGTCGATGCGGAGTTTTTTCAGAAGCCGCTTGGCGCGGAAATCGAAGGCGGGAAGGGCGACCTGATATTTGAGCCTGTCCGAATAGACGCTCCGCACCCCCAAAACGGGATAGTCGCGCATCGCAATGGTCCCCTTGAAGGCCGGCACGAGCACGAGGACGTTCATCGTTGCGTTGAGACGGCGGGCGTAATTATCCATGACGCTCACCACCCCGTCCATGACGGGATAGAAGGTATCGCAAGTGATGAGAATGGTCTTTTTCCCGTTGGAGTTGTAATCCGCGACCAGCGTTTTCAAAAATGCGCGGTATTCCTTCGACCGCCGCTTATAGTTGCCGTGCAACGTCCACATCGCGCGCCTCCCGTAGATCCTATTGTATCACGTCCGCGGCCGAATGTCAAGCGGGCGGCGGAACGCCTCCCCCCAACCCCGAAATACAGGCAAAGCCCCTCGAAACTCGCGCTCCGGGGGGCTCCGCTTATGATAAGGGGGAAAAATTATGAATGATCGGACTTTCGTTTTTTGTGCCCTTATTATAAAAGAAAATTTTTCAAATGTAAAATCATTTTACGAAAATTTTTTGCGCGCGTTCTTTTTCCCGCTTCATATCAAGTCTTGTGATAAATTTTCACCGCGCGCCGCCAAACCGATAAAAATTTCACAATTCAGCCAAACGCTACATGATGCGGCACAAAAAACAACCCAAAATGACGCTCAAAAAATTGGCGGCGAGGGAGACGGCGACGGGCTTGAAGAGGTTTTTCCGCGCCGTTCCCGCAAAGTACACGGCGGAGATATAGAACACCGTTTCGCTCGAACCGTACGAAACGCAGGCGCAACGGGCGATGTAACTGTCCGCGCCGTAGGTGCGGAGGAGTTCGGAGAGGAGAGCGGTGGAGCCGCTCCCCGAGAAGGGCTTCAACAGCACGAGTTTGGAGATCTCGGGGGGGATGCCGAGGAAGCGGAAGGCGGGCGAAAGAAAATTTGTAAGGGCGGCGGAGAGGCCGCTCCGCTCGAAGAGTTCGGAGAGCATCAGAACGGCCGCGAGGTAGGGGAAGAGGGAGAGGATGAGGGGAACGGCCTCCTTTACCCCTTCCGTAAAGCAATCGTAGAGCCTGATTCTGCGCACCACGGCGTAGGCGAAGAGGGCGAGAAAGAGGGCGGGAATGAGGAGGGCGAGGTACTTCATCCCGGCATCCCGTTGCGCATCTTGCGGGGGCGCTCTCCCGCGGGGCGGCGGGCCGTTTTGGAGGGACGGGGTGGGGTTTTATGCCGAAGGCCCCACGCCTTCCGCCCGAAGCGGGGGCGGGAAAAGAGGCGCAGGAGCAAAACGCCGCACAGGGTGGAAAAGAGGGTCGCAAGGAGGGTGGGGAGCACGATATCCGCGGCGGCGGAGGAGCCCGCCGCAAGGCGGAGGGAAAGGACGGTGGTCGGGAGCAGTTGCAGGCTTGTGGCGTTGAGCACGAAGAGCATGTCGGAGGCGTAGCGGTTGCCCGTTTTTTCGAAGCGTTTGGTGGCTTTTACGCCGAGCGGGGTGGGTGCGCCGGGCAGGCCGAGGAGGTTGGCCGAGAGGTTTTGGGAGGCGAGGGAGAGCGCCTCCCTGTCGTTTGAGCGGAAGAGCCGCCGCGCCGCGGGATAGACGAGGCGGGAAAGTTTTTCGGAGAGCCCGCTTTGTCCGAGCACCTTGAAAAACCCCAGCCACACGCAATAGGCGGCGAGGAGGGAAAGGGAGAGCGCGGCCGCTTTTTCGCCGCCCGCGAGGAGGGCGGGCAGAAATCCTTCGGGATCGGCGAAGAGGAAGAGGGCGGCGGAGAGCAAAAAAACCGCCGCAAACAGGGCATTCATACCCGATTATATGAGGGCGGCGGGCGGAGATATGCTTCGTTTGCGCGCCGCGCGCGGAAAAAACAAAAAAGGAAAAGCGCAAAAAAGCGCGAAAATCTCGCCGAAATCGGGAGAAAAAGGGGGAAACGGGCCGAAAATGATAATTTTGTGAAAGGACACTTTGTGAAAAACAAACAAATTTAGAAAATCTCATGGATTTTTTCGAAAAAAGTATTGACAAAATGAAAAAATTGTTTTATAATTTGTTCACGTTATCGATAACGGAGCGAAAAATAATGATACGAACGAACATTACAGGAATCGGCGACCCGTACATTATAAAGGTTGGGTCCGTTTTTCACGCTTACGCGACCTCCGCGCCCGACGGTTTCCTCCGTTTTTCCTCTCCGAACCTCACGGATTGGACCAAAGAGGGGTATTGCTTGCGCAACAGCCCCTGGGTGGAAAACTGCTACTGGGCGCCGGAGGTCTCTTTTTATCGCGGCAAGTACTACATGCTCTATACGGGGCGGTGGAACAAAAACCACAGCCTGCGCCTCGGCCTTGCCTGTTCCGATTCCCCCTGCGGGCCCTTTACCGACCTTGCGCCCGCCCCCCTCTTCGACCCCGGCTATGCCTGCATCGACGGCACCTTTTTCTTTGACGACGACGGCAAGATCTACCTCTATTATGCGCGCGATTGCAGTGAGAACGTGATAAGCGGCGTGCACACGAGCGAAATTTACTGCTCGCGGATGTCCGCCGATCTGCGCTCCCTCGAAACGGAGCCCGTAAAGGTCACTTCGCCCACGTTGCCGTGGGAGACGGAGCACGATCCCCTCTGGCGCTGGAACGAGGGCCCCGCCCTGTTGAAGCACGGCGGAAAATATTACCTCAATTTTTCGGTCAACTGCTACGATTGCCCTGCCTATTCGGTGGGATGCGCCGTGGCCGATTCCCCCTTCGGGCCCTTCGAAAAATATCCCGCGCCCGTGCTCAAACGGATGGAGGGGGATTTTTCGGGCCCCGGGCACAACAGTTTTTTCCGCGACGGCGGCAAACTTTATACCGCCTTCCACATCCATACGGATCCCGCAAGGCCGAGCGGCGACCGCCGCATCTGCATCGCCGAAGCGGGCTTTGACGGCGCGGGAGTTTTCCGTATTCTTTTGTGATAAAACCCGCAAACTGTTGCGGGAGGCAGATGCGCCCCGCCGGGCGGCGCAAAACGGAGGAGATCCTTCCCACAGGGAAGGAAAGGAGAGGAACGGATGGCAAAAAAGCCCCGTGTGACCATGACGGATGTGGCGCGTGCGGCGCATGTTACGTCGCAAACCGTCTCGCGCGCATTCCGCAACGCGCCCGATATCTCCCCGGAGACGCGCGAAAAAGTGCTCCGCGTGGCGGCCGAACTCAACTATGTAGTCAACGGCACGGCAAGTTCCCTCCGCGCAGGCAACAGCCGCCTCATCGTCGCGGTGTACGACAGCCTCGTGAACATCTACTTCTCCGTGATGATCGATTACCTGCAACAAAGCCTCAGCCGCCGCGGGTACTCCCTCCTCATGATTTCGGTGGAGGAGCACCGCCTCGACGGCAAGGCCTTCAAATTCGCCCTCTCGCACAACGCGGCGGGCATCGTGAGTTTCCTTGAACCCGACCCCGAGATCGGCCCTCTGACCGAAAAATTCGGCCTTCCCGTGCTTCTTGTCGGGCGGCGGACGGAACTGGAAGCGGTGGACTACCTCTGCACCGACGATCGGGAGGGGGGAAGGCTCGCCGCCCGCCGTTTGGCCCAAGTGGGGTGCAAAAAACCCGCTTATTTGACCGTTCCGCTCGAAATTTCCTGCGCTTACGACCGCTATTGCGGCTTCGAAGAGGAGGCCGAGCGCCTCGGCATGGAAAAACCCGTGGTGCGGGATGCGTACGCCTCCTCCGCCGAAGAAAATTTGGCCTATTTGTTCGGCCTCGGCGCGGACGGCATCTTTTGCTTCAACGATATGATCGCGTTTGATACGCTTTACGTCATAGAGCGGGGGGGATTTCCCCGCGCGGGCGTCGTGGGCTACGATTGCGTCGGCCGCGAAGTCCGTTTTCCCTATCAACTCTATTCCATCGGGGCCGATAAGCCCGCGCTCGCTTCACGGGCGGCGGAAATCATCATCGGACGGGTGGAAGGAGAAGAATTTCCCCGCGTGGCCGAGGTCGTCGGCGTGCAGGGATGGATCTGACCCCCCGATTTGCGGAAAAACAGGCCGCAAATACGGTTTTTCCCTTTCCGCCCGGTGCGGAATAAGGGAAAAATAATAGGAGAGGAGCCCAACCCCCCTATGGGTTCCTCTCCCCCCAGGGATGGGGAAATGCGTGAAAAAGGGCGAAAAAAGGCCAAAAAAAGCGCAAAAAGCGCGTAAAAACGGCCCCAAAAAACCCGAAAACGCACAAAAAACGGGCCAAAAAAGCACGAAAAAACGCAAAAAAAGTGTGAAAATCGTGTGAAAACGGGCAAAAAAAAACGCAAAAACCGCGGGGGAACAAAAAATTTCGGCTTTATTCATCGGAAGATGGAAAATCAGATAAGGAGGATAAGAAAGATGTTGGGTAAAGCAAGAAGGATCGCGATGATCATTGCGACCGTTCTGTGCGCAGGCACGCTTGTTGCGGCGGCCGCCTGCGGCGACAACAAGGACACCGAGTACACCGTGACCTACGAAGCGGGGTACACCGGCGCAACCGAAACGATCCCGACGGAATCGTACGCCGAAGGCGAGCAGGTCACTCTGCGCGCCGCGGATACTTTTTCGCGCGGGGGGGGGTACACGTTTACCAAGTGGAGTGACGGTACCACCCTGTACGATGCGGGCGCAACGTTCACCATGCCGAACCACAACGTGACCTTTACGGCACAGTGGCAACAGCAGGGCGGCGGTAGCGACGATGAAGGGCTTCCCGCAGGCACGGAAACCATAGCAAGTTTCCCGCAAGGCAATTTGACCCTTATTAACGGAGACGCGAAAGCGCACTATATTGCTGAATACACGGACGGCGGTTTGGTCATCGAGGCGTATGTCGAAGATGGGGCCGTGGACGCGAGCGGCGATATCAGTGCAAACGACGGCGTCTCCGTTATTTTTGCGCAAATTTGCGGGAGCAGGACCTACACCGATACCACCATCCGCGTGCGTGCGGATGCGGCGGGCAACGTGCAGGTGCGCAATCTCGGCCAAAGCAAGGCAGTCACGGTGGAAGGGCTCACCACGGAAGCCAAATACCTCACGGTGGACGGCAAAACAGTCGCGGGCTACTACGTGAAGATCACCATGCCCTACGCCGCGATTGGCGCAACGCAGGCGGCGCACGATGCGGCCGTGGCGCTCGGCTTGCAGGACGACGGCGCATTCCTCTATGACGAAAGCATGGGCACCGTCATCGAGGAAGTGCACACCTACCTCGCGGTGAATGCGGATGGCACCTTTGCCGAAAACCCCAACCTCGAAATCGGCCTTTGGGGCGACGCGACCGACGTGCTCACGGCGGAAAATACCTGGACGCTCGAACACGACGACGGCACGCCCAACGCCTATATCCAAATGACGGGCCACGTGAACGACAACAACATTTATATGCGCAAAGGCGCGACGGAATTTTATGCCGAAGTCAAACTTCACGCGGATGCAACCCTGCTCGGAGTGGACAACTGGCCGAAATTCGGTCTCCTTTTGACGAACGCCGATAAATCGGCGGGCTACGGCTACTATGTGGACGCGCCTTCCGCAAACGGAACGACGATCAACGCAGAGACCGAACTCGGCAAATCGCGCTATCAAGGCGGTTGGAGCGGCTGGATGAACATGGGCACCAAAGTTGACAGCACGGCCTATACGGGCGATGATGCCTATATCACGCTCGGCATTTACCGCAACGGCACGCATTTCCAGATGTACTACGGCACCACGGCGGGGCAGGTCGTCACGATGACGGACGTCGCCGAGGACGAAAATATGTACATCGGTCTCTTCTCCTTCAAGATCAAACTCACCGTCAAGGACTATTCGTTCGTAACGGATACGGCGGCCCTTGCGACCTACCGCACCACCCTCGACGCGCAACTCGCCGGGGTTCCTTCCAACAAGACGATCGACGGCGATCTCGAAGATTGGACGAATGAAGACAAGGCACATCCTTTTGTGATCCCCGTCGATAATACGAGGAGCCTTACGGTTTATGCCACGAAGGATGAAAAGGGCGTTTACGTATTCTATGACGTAAAACACAACATTTATAAAGATGACGTAAGCGATTGGGCGCTCTGCACGAACGCAGAAATGCAAATCGGTGACGGCGGGCGCAGAGTTGTTTCCGCAAACGGTACCGTAGAAGGGGTTGAAAAATCCATTATGGTTCACGCCGAGGACGACAACGCGAATGGATTGCGCCATACTCTTGTGGAGATTTTCGTCGATTACGCGAAAATCAGCGGGTATGATGCTTCAAGTCCCTATATCCCCGCTTCGTTTGCTTGGAGAACAGAGGGCGAGCCCGGAACGAAATGGGCAGACGCCGATTTCTGGCACAGACCCGAAGCGAGCCCGAATTATGAAAAGGATCTGCGCACCGTTTATATTACGGACGAAGGCATTTTGTCGGGCTCTCAACGCACCATTGACGGCGAGATCACCGATTGGACGGAGGAGACATGGTCGCAGGATAAAGCCCTCGATCCCGCGGATTCGGGCGTATCGCACTTCAAATATATGTATGACCCGAACGACGGTCTGTACATTGTTCTCGAAATCCAAGCAAAGAAGATCAACGCAGGCGGGACGTTTACGGGTGGAGATTGGTGGAAAAACACCAACCTTGAATTCCAAGTAAACGGCACAGCGGCGAGACTTCCGATTTTTGACGGAAAATTGTATTACACGGGTTATGTTACGGATGCGGCCATGAAGTACACGGCCGGAACGGACGACGCGAACGATTCGCTTATCTTTGAGATCTACGTCGTCAAAGAACAACTCCGTAATATTTCCAACAATGTGACGGATGGACAGGTCAATATCGTTCTTGCGGGTCAGTTGTATCGCGATGGGCAGACGCAAACTTGGCAGACCTATATCAGTCAATTGCTCTCCGCGCCGAGTTGGACGGTCACCCTTCAAGACGAACTCAACGGCAACAGCGAACTCAAAGCCGTGAAGGGCCATTCGGTCACGCTCACCGAGCCCGAGTACGCGGGTTACACCTTCGACGGTTGGTATGTGAACGGGCAGGGGCAGAAACTCGACCTCGGCGAATACACGCCCACCGCGGACGTTACCCTTGTGGCAAAATGGAATCCCATCGCTCCCACCATCACCTTCAACAAAGGCGACGGCGCAACGGGGGGGGGTGACCTGACGGCCGAATGGAAGGCAACCGAAAAGAAATATGAGATCAAACTTCCCGAAGCGGGCGTTTTGGAGAGAGAGGGCTTTACCCTGCTCAACTTCGACGTCACCGTGAACGGCAGTAAGACCACTTATGCGATCGGCGCGACCGTACAAGTGGATCCCGCCGCCACCGTGGTCGTGGACGCCGTTTGGCAGGATAACAGCCAAACCTATTACACCGTCACCTTCACGGCGGAAGGCGTAGAGGACTACAACGAGACGAAGCAGGTTGCGGAAGGGCAATCGGTCGGCGCAGGCAACATGCCCGCCAATCCCGTGCGCGAAGGTTACCGCTTCGATAAGTGGGTCTACGACAACGGCGACGAGACTGAATTCACGGCCGAAACCACGGTGAACGGCGCAATGCAAGTCAGCGCGAAGTGGATAGAGCAAGCCAAAGTGACGTTCGCCCTCGGCCACGACGAAGGCGGCGAGCCTCCCGCACCCGTTTGGGTGGATAAGGGCAAGTCCATCGACCAGATGGCGCAGTTGCATGTGGAGATGCCCGCAAACCCCGCCCGCGCGGCCTATCAATTCGTCGAATGGCAACAGGCCGGCGAAACGAAGTTCGAATCCTCCACCACGGTGGAAGACAACATCACCGTTACGGCGCAGTGGAAGAACCTCATCGACGGCGTGCTCGACTGGACGAATGAGCAAAAGACGAATCCCTTCATTATCCCCGGCGAAAACGGCATGAAAGTGACCGTGTACGGCTATATGGATGACTTCGGCGTGTTCATTTACTACGATGTGCTCCACACCGTGCACAAGACGACGGAATCCGAGTGGCACCTCAACACGAACATCGAATTCCGCCTCGGCGGCGATGCGGATAAGCAGTACGCGAAAAATGCGAAGGGCGACTACACCAACGCCATCCAAGAGAAGTACGTGTATATGCACACCGACGAGCCTTCGGGCAACAACCTGTACAACACGAAGGCGGAAGTGTTCGTTCCCTATGAGGACATCGGCAACGGCTACAACAAGAACAGCGCATACGTTCCCGCACGCTTCATGTTCAAGGTCGGCGGACTCGGAGGCTCCCTGTGGGTCGCGGGCGATTGGTGGAGGCCCGAAGATACCGATGCAAACGGCAACCAGGGCACCCTCATCACTCGCAACGGCATTTTGAAGGCGCAGGATCCCTCTGTGACCATTGACGGCGACGAGAGCGAATGGGCGGGCGCGCAGTGGACGTCCGTATCCAAAGGCGACGGCGACGACCGCACCATTCAATGGGCGTACAAGTTCGGAACGGACGGCATGTATTTCGCATTTAAGGCCGAAGGTTCAAATCTCGCTACCGAACGCGAGTATTACAACGGAGCCGGTTGGAAAAACCAGAACGTTGAAATCCAAGAAGGCGCGAATTCGCATAGGAGCGTCGTTGCTTATGTCAAGGGCGAAACCTATCACACCACGCTTATCAATGAGGCGAAGGCGAAATTCACCGCGGCGGCTTCCAACGGCGGCGAAAAGGATAAACTCGTGTACGAAGTCTTTATCGCCTATCCCAACCTCATCAACATGAATGCGCAATCGCAATCCATGACGTTCAATAGCGGCACACAATTGTTTAAGACAACGGACGACGGTGAGGCTAATGTTTGGACAGTGCTTGCAGTAGGTGCAACGCTCAACCGTCAAGCGTAACCCAATGGAACAAGGGGCCGCCCGCCCGCAAGGGCGGGGCGGCTCCCAAAATTCGGAATAAAATAAGGAGAATGTTATGAAGAAAGGGAAATTTTTGAAATTCGGCGCAGTCCTTTTGGCCGCTTGCCTCGCTTCGGGCGCGGCCGTCGGCCTCGCGGCTTGCGGCGGCGGTGGCGGCGGCGATATCGAATTCGATGAAAACGGCAACATCCGTCCCAGCGGCAGCGGCAAAACTACCGTCAACTTCTGGGGCTACGGCGATGACAACGAACACGCTGTTTTCACCAACCTCGTGGCCCAATTCAACGAAAAATACAAGGATGCCAACCTCGAAGTGAAATACGAACAGTATTCCTCCGATGAACTCGGCCGCAAAGTGAAATCGGCCCTCAAATCGTCGCGCGCGGCAGTGGATATCTTCTACGCCGGCGACGCCGACTACAAGACATACGCCACCGCGGGCTACCTCGAACCCCTCGACGTGTGGATCAACGGCGGCGAGACCGAAAGCGGCACCACCCTCCCCGCCAGCAAGGAGATCAAAATAGAGGAAATGTGGGAGACCTCCGTCAACCGCTATAAGTACGACGTGGAAACCACCACCGAGGACGGCCCCAACGCCCACTATTGGGGCATCCCGAAGGACATCGGGCCCATCGTCATCTTCTATAACGAAACGCAGTTCAACAACGCGGGCATCAAGGTCATTTCGGTGGCCAAAGAGGACCTTGCCGAATTCAACGCGGGCACCAAAGCGGATGCGCGCGGCAAAACAAAGACGGAATACGGCATCACGGGCGAAGTCAAGGAAAAGGGCTACTTTGTGGACGGCACGCAGAAGTGGTTCAACAACCAAATCCCCATGAGTTGGGAGGAGACCATCGATGTTGCGACCATTCTCAAACAAGACAATGCCGCCAACAATAAGTACAGCGGCTACTACACCGAGTGGTGGTTCAACTACGGCTGGTCGGTCGGCGGCGACTGCATCGAATACGTCGAGGATAGCGACCCGCAGTACACCGGCGGCTATTGGGATCTGACCCTCTTCGAGGATACCCCCAACTACATCGTGGCGGATAACGTACAGGGCACCGTGACCGTGGGCAGTAAGGCTTACTCCGCCGGCCAACTCATCGAATGGAAGGATAAGATACAGGATACCCATGCGGCGAATCGCGTTGTCACCCAACAGGTGAAGGATCTCGCCACGGCGGGCACGCTGAATGAACTTCCCTCCCAGCGCGATGCGATGATCGAATTTGTCGCCCTCACCACCCCCACGACCACCGAAGTCGCCAAAGGAAAGTATGGCCACGCCGTGAGCGCGTATCCCAAGCAGATCGGCTCCGATAGCGACAAGGCGACCAAGTTTGCGGAAGGGCAGATCGGCATGCTTGTGGACGGCAGATGGAACGTTGTGGACTTCCGCAAGCAGTGCGGCGAGAAGCCGGGCGACGGCGCCGCGGGCGGCGGCAAGTTCGAATGGGACGTTGCGCCTCTCCCTCAGTATAAGAAATACGACGCGCAGGGCAACGTCACCGTGCACGGCGTGGAAGCGGGGCACTCGGGCTCCGTGGCCCTCTGCATCAACAAGAAATCCACCAAAAAGAACGCGGCTTGGCTCTTTGCCGAATTCATCGGCGGCAGAACGGGACAAACGGCGCAGGCCGAATCGGGCTTTGCCATTCCTTCGCAAAAGGACCTCGCCAATTCCGAAGTGTTCCTGCAATCGGGAAAGAATCCCCGCAACTCTTCCGTGTTTGTGCGCGCGGCCGCGTACGAGACCCCCGGCGACTGGTGGTATTTGAGAGACAACGCGTGGATCAACGCGTGGGCAAACGACCTCAACCACAAAGTGAGAGAGGGCGACATGACCTTCCTCGCTCTTGTTAATTCCGATTCGGTGGGGAATACGCCCAATCTGTTGAAAGAATACACCAAGAAATCCTGACCGCGGGAGGGCTTATGGAACGGGAAAATACAATTGAATTCGCCGAAGGGACGGAGAATATAGCCGATTCCGAAGCGGTCTTTCCCGAAATGGAAACAGCGGAAGCCACGGCGCTTGACGGGCCTGTGCCCGTCAAGCCCAAAAAGCGCAAGCGGATGGATGCGGAAGAAATTTACGGCACCTTCCTTGCCGCTATCCCGCTGATCGGCTTTCTCATCTTCGGCTTCGTGCCCCTCATCCTCGCCTTCTTCATGGCCTTCCTCGATATGGGCTACGGCTGGAACATCGCGGACGGCGAGTGGGTCGGGTTCGATAACTTTGTGTTCCTCTTCACCACGGCAAAAGAGGAGGTGGGCATCTCCATTTTCGAAGCGATCGGCAATACGCTTTTGCTCGGGATCTCCACCTTCATCAGCCAGATCCTCGCGCTTGCGGTCTCCTATCTTTTGAGCCGCGATATCCGCGGGAGAGGGATATGGCGCATCATCTATTTCATCCCTTACGTCTGCTCCACCGTCGCCATCACCTTGATGTGGAAGTATATGTTCGATCCGAGTTACGGTATCATCAACCAGATCATCGGCAATACGGACATCATGAACGGCGCCATTGAATGGACGACCGATCCCACCGTGTTTTATGTGACCATCAACATCATCAGCATCTGGTCGGGCATGGGTTACGGCATTTTGCTCTATTCGGCGGCGCTCACCAACATCAACCAATCCTCTTTGGAGGCGGCGGAGATCGACGGCGCGGGGTCCTTTACCAAGTTCTTCCGCATCGTGTTGCCCTCCATTTCGCCCACGACCTTCTACCTGCTCATCATGGGGGTCATCGGCATGTTGCAGTCCTTCACCATCACCAACGTGTTCGATAAGGGCGGCGGACCCGATTTCCACGGCGTTACCATCGTGTTCTTCATGTTCCAGTATCTCTACGAATGGGAAAACGTCGGCGTTGCAAGCGCCGCGGCATGGGTGCTTACCTTGCTCATCTTGCTTGTAACGGTCATCCAATTCTTCGGTTCAAGGAGGTGGGTCAAGTATGATTGACGATCGTCCGTCGGGCGCGACGCCCGCAAACGAGGCGGATGTACTCACCGTGCCCGCAAACGAGGCGGATGTACTCACCGCCCCGCCCGCGGAGAAAAAAACCAAGACGATGCACAGCGGAAAGAGGGCGAAACTCATTTCGAAGATCGTCATTTACACGATCCTCGTATTTTACGCCTTCATCATCATCTTTCCCTTCCTCGTCGTCATCCTCACCTCCCTCAAAACATGGCAGGATGCGCGCGCTTCCACCTTTTCGTGGATCCCCCCGATGGGTTACACCTTTGAAGCATACAAAGAGGTGTTCACCTATATGGCGGGTTCCGATATGGTGCTTCCTTCCATCGTCAACGGGTTCTTCAACACCCTGATGTATGTGCTTCCGCCCACCATTTTGGGACTTTTCACCTCCGCCATCTCGGCGTACGCCTTTTCCAAGTTGCGCTTCCGCGCCAAGAAATGGATGTACACCCTTCTGCTCGGAACGATGATGGTCCCCGGCACCATTATGATCGTGCCGCAGTACGTCATCTACGATATGATCGGCTGGACGCACACCCCCCTTCCCCTCATCATCCCCGGCATGTTCGGCGCGGCCGCCTGTGTGTTCTTCATGCGGCAATTTTATACGGGCATCCCGGATAGTTTGGTGGAGGCGGCAAAACTCGACGGGCTCGGGTACCTCGGCATCTTTTTCCGCATCATGGTCCCGCTTGCCGTGCCCGCCCTCCTCGCGCAGGGGCTACTTGGCTTCATCGGCGGGTATAACGACTTCCTCGGCCCCTTGCTCTACCTCGATTCGGATAAGTTGAGCACCTTGCAAATCGCGTTGACGAACATGGCGGGCACGTACAGCAAACGGCCCAACGTCGTAATGGCGGCCAGCCTTATCGCTCTCCTGCCCATGCTCATCGTGTACTTTTTCACGCAACGCTACTTTATCTCGGGCATCGTCTCGAGCGGCCTCAAAGAATAATCGAAAGGAGATATCATGAAAAAATTTTTGAAACTTTCTTCCCTTGCTCTCGCTCTGTGCATGAGCGCCGGCTCTGTTGCGGCTCTGGCCGCGTGCGGAGATAACGGTGGCGGCGGAGGCGGCGGCAACGGCGACGTGACGGGAACGTTCGACTACGAAACCGAACTTCTCAGCGAAATGGCAGATCCCTCCCGCGACTACAACGGCAATCTTTTCTTCGTCAATTCCCTTGAATTCGGCGTGGCGGACCCCTCGGTCATCTATATTTCGGAAGGGGAAGAGGCGGGCTACTTCTATGCCTACGGCACGAGCGACGAGATCGGCGGGCACGGCTTCCAGGCGTGGCGTTCGAAGGACCTCGCCCACTGGGAAGCGATGGGCGTTGCCATGTTCCCCGATTTTTCCAAAGCGTGGGCAACGGATAACTACTGGGCGCCCGAAGTGCTCTACGATGCGGCGGCCAAAAAGTATTATTTGGTTTACAACGCGTGGAACCAAAACGAATGGCTGACCACCGAGAGCAGACTTTGCCTCTCCGTGGCCGAATCCGACCAACCCTACGGGCCCTTTGTGACGCCCAACCGCGAAAACATGGACGGCGATCCCATTTCGCCTTCCCGCCCCGTGTTCGACCTGCACGCCGATCCCTCGGATGAAAGGATCTCTTCCGTCAACACAAGGATCCCCGAAAAGTACAGGAATATGGGCTTTGACTGCGCCCTCGACGCGCACTTCTTCATTGACCCCGCTACCCAGCAAAAATATGTGTTCTTCGGTTGGTACGGTTTGCGCGGCGTCGGACAGGGCGATTCGGACGGCACCCACCTCTTCGGCATGGAGATGAAGGATTGGTACACCCCCAATTACGAAACGCTCACCGAACTCACGGCGCCCGGGTACAGTTCCCTCGATGTGTACTATGCGCAAAAGGGCACGCCCGACGTTCCCGATGAAAAGAACGTAAACGAAGGCCCGTTCGTGTACTATCACGACGGCATCTATTACCTCACGTACAGCGTTTGCGGCTATCAGGATGTGGATTACCGCGTCATTCAGGCGACGGCCTCCTCGCCCCTCGGCAAATACACCAAAGTGGACGAGGATGACGGCGGCAAGGTCATTTCCACGAGCGTGGATTGGTCTCACTTTGCAAGCGCGGGGCACCACTGCTTCATCGAAGCGGGGGACGACCTCTTCATCGCTTACCACACCTTCAAAAACCGCCAGTCTTACGAACCCGACCACCGCGCGCTCGCCCTCGACAAGGTGGTGTGGACGGAGAACAGCGCAGGCTTGACCGTCATGCACACCAACGGGCCCACGTGGTCGCTCCAACCCCTCCCCGAAGCCATTTCGGGCTACAAGAACATCGCGCCTTCCGCAAGTGTGACCGTCAACGGCAAAGATTCCGCGGCGGACGCCGATATCGGACTGCTCACCGACGGCATCGTCAAGTATCAGGAGTTCGACCTCGCCGAGGAATACGAATCGGAAGAGGAAAAGAACGAGATCGTGTTCAAGTGGGACAATGCCAAAACGGCGCGCGCCATCCTCGTCTACAATTCGTGGAATTACGAAACCACCTTCGCCTCCGTCGATAAGATCGAAGTCGATTATTTGAAGGGGAACGGCGACATGGGCACCGTAACGATGAACAACGTCGCTTACGACTGGGATTGGTGCTTTGAGGACGAAGCGGAATTTATCCGCCCGGGCGGCTCCGCGATGGTGGAATTCAACGAAATGCCCGTCAAAGAAGTCCGTATCACCGTCAGCATGCCCGGAGACGCGGACGCCGTGGCCATCCCCGAGATCGTCATTCTCGGCAAAGATGCGGCAACGGCGGGCGTGACGAGTTTCACCGAATATTCCTTCGAGAACAATGAATGCGGTTCTCCCCACATCATCAACGAGAGCAGGACGTTTGGCGACGTTGTGGTAAACGGCAAGAAATCGACTTACATCACCACGATGTACGGCTACGACCTCAGCCACGACGACGGCACGGCGGACGCCTACATCACGCAGTCGGGCGCGCGCGACCAGTTTGCCTTCTTTAAGGACATCTTCTCGACCACGCTCTATGCAAAGGCAACCTTCACCGTACCGGCGGACAGGGGCTTTGCAAACGACGCTTATCCGAAATTCGGTATGGTCCTCCGTTGCGAGACCACCAACCTCCTCGGGGACGCCGTGCACAACTCCATCATCTACTATGTGGACGCCGCCAACAACTACACGAAGGAGACCGTGGGTTGCGCCCAGCGCAAAACCGACGACAGCGATTGGCTGTGGGGACAGGACGAGACCCTTCAAGATGTGCCCGGGATCAGGTATAAGAACGGGGGTACCGTCACCCTCGAAATCATCCGCAAGGGCGCAACGTTCTACTTCTTCTGCAACGGACAACTCAAAATCACGAAGAGCGACTTCCTCATCTTCGAAGCGGACGTTGAAAGCGCAGTGGGCTTCTTCTCCTTCAACACGCCCATGAAGATCACGAACTACGAGGCCACGCAGGACAGCGCCGCCGTCGATGCGAAGTTGGCGGCCCTTCAATCGGCCTGAATTTGACAAAAGGAGACAGGACTATGTGGCAGAGAAACGAGTATCCGCGTCCGCAATTCATGCGGGATGATTGGCTTTCTCTCAACGGCGAATGGGAATTCGCCTTCGACGATGCGGATGAGGGGCTCGCGAAGGGCTACGATACGGGGCGGGTGAGTTTGCCCCTCCGTATCAACGTTCCTTTCACCTACCAGTATCCCGCGAGCGGCGTCGGCGAGACCGCCGTGCATGAGCGCGTATGGTACCGCAGAACGTTCTCGGCGAAGGGGGGCAGGCACGCCCTGCTCTCCTTCAACGGGGCGGACTACAAGGCGGACGTATGGCTCAACGGCAAGCACGTCCTTTGCCACGAGGGGGGCTATACTCCCTTCTCGGCGGACGTGACAAAGTACTTGAAGAGGGGAGAGAACGTCCTTGTGGTGCGTTGCTACGACCCCGCCGACCCCGTGTTGCCGCGCGGCAAGCAGAGTTGGACGGGCGATCGCTTCGGGTGCTGGTATATCCCCAACACGGGACTTTGGCAAAGCGTGTGGATCGATTGGGTGGGGGAGGACGCCATCCGCTCCCACACCCTCTTCGCCGACTACGACGGTTGCGCCGTTTCGGGACAGATCGATACGGCGGGCATTGCGGACGAGGCGGAGATCGCCGTCACTTTGAAGGGAGAGCCCGTCAAGACGGTGCGCTTCTCCCTCGACGGGAAACGTACGCGCTACTCCTTTGTGTTGAAGGAGATCAATTCGGTGGACGCCGACTATTCGTGGAGCCCCGAGCGCCCCGTGCTGTTCGGCGCGGAATTCCGCCTGTTTGCGGGCGGAAAGTTGGTCGACCGCGCTAAGGCGCGCTTCGGCTTCCGCAAACTCACGGTGGACGGGGACCGGATCGTACTCAACAACAGGCCCCTTTACCAGAGGCTCATCCTCGACCAGGGATATTGGCCGGAGAGCGGCATCACCCCCCCGAGCGCGGAGGCCGTCAAAAAGGACATCCTCCTCGCCATGCAGATGGGCTTCAACGGCGCGCGCAAGCACCAAAAGATCGAGGATCCCTATTTCTACTACTATGCGGAGGAACTCGGCTTCCTCACGTGGTGCGAAATGCCCTCCGCCTACGAATTCTGCGCCGAAGAGCAGGAGAGACTGCTCTCCGAGTGGCAGGCCATCGTCCGCGGGGCGAGCGTGTTCACAAGCGTGATAACCTATCTTCCGCTCAACGAGAGTTGGGGGGTGCGCAACATCGCTTCCGACACGCAACAGCAGGATTTTGCCCGCGCCGTCTATTTTGCGACCAAAGCCATCGATCCCACCCGCCCCGTTTCCACCAACGACGGCTGGGAATGCCTCGATGCGACCGACCTCATCGGCATTCACGATTACGCCCGCGACAGCGCCCTCTTCGCCCAAAAATATTGCGCCGAAAATTACGACGGCCTCTATCCGCAGGGCAGAAGGCTCATGGCGGAGGGCTGTTCCTACCTCGGCCAGCCCGTGCTCCTCACCGAATTCGGCGGCATCGCCCTTTCGGCCGAGGCAAAGGACGGCAATTGGGGCTACAACGAGGGCGCAACGGACGAAGAGACCTTCTACGCAAGATATGAGAATCTCATGCAGGGTATTTATGCGCACCCCGGCTTCCGCGGGTTCTGCTATACCCAACTCACCGACGTGCAACAGGAGGTGAACGGTCTCCTCTACCCCGACCGCACCCCCAAATTCGATTGTGCCGTCATCAAACGCCTCACCGAGGGAGGGCGCAGATAATTTTCCGCCCCGCGGGCAAGAGGCGCGGTTCCCCCCCAAGCCGTGCATTTTGTCCGCTCTGAAAGGGAAAATTCCTTCGGAAAGCCGGGTGCGTAGTTTTACGTTCCCGGCTTTTTCATTGGTCGAAATATTTTACTTTTCGGGCGAATTGCGCTATAATGAAAAAAACGAGGTAAATTATGGCAAAAAAGTACTATATCACCACGCCCATTTATTATCCCAGCGGCAATTGGCACATCGGCCATTGCTACACCACGGTCATCTGCGACGCCCTCGCCCGCTTCCATACCCTTATGGGGGAGGACGTCTTTTTCCTCACGGGCACCGACGAGCACGGCCAGAAGGTGGAAAAGGAGGCCGCCAAGCGCGGCATCACTCCCCGCGAATTTATCGATCCCCTCGTTGCCGAGTTGAAGGATATGTGGCGCCTTCTCGACGTCAGATACGACCGCTTTATCCGCACCACGGACGGCGACCACGTAAAGGGGGTGCAACGCGTTTATCAAAAACTCTATGAGAGCGGCGATATCTACAAATCGGTCTATACGGGATATTACTGCACGCCGTGCGAATCGTTCTGGACGGAGAGCCAACTCGCGGGCGGCAAGTGTCCCGACTGCGGCAGGGAGGTCACCCTGCAAAAGGAGGAAAGTTATTTCTTCCGCCTCTCCAAGTACGCGCCCCGCATCCTCAAACTCTATGAGGAAAACCCTTCCTTCCTGCAACCGAAGTCCCGCATGAACGAGATGGTGAACAACTTCCTCAAAGCGGGGCTCACCGATTTTTCGGTCTCCCGTACGACGGTGAAGTGGGGGGTGCCCCTGCCGTTCGACGAAAAACACACGGCGTACGTGTGGATCGACGCCCTGCTCAACTATCTGACCGCGCTCGGATACGGCACGGCGGACGAGAGCCTCTTCGAAAGATATTGGCCCGCCGATCTGCACCTCGTGGGCAAGGAGATCGTGCGCTTCCACGCCATCATCTTGCCCGCTCTTATGATGGCGCTGGGGCTCCCTCTGCCCAAGCAGATCTACGGGCACGGGTGGCTCCTCATCGGGGGCGAAAAACTTTCCAAGAGCAAGGAAAACGCCCGCCCCGAACTCACCGACCCCTACGAACTCGTCAAGCGGTACGGCGCCGATGCGGTGCGCTACTATCTTTTGCGCGAGATCCCCTTCGGAAGCGACGGGGAATATACGACGGAGCGCTTTTTACTGCGCGTGAATGCCGATCTCGCCAACGACCTCGGCAATCTCGTCTCCCGCACGACGGCGATGATCGTGCAGAATTTCGGCGGAAAATTGCCCGCCCGCGGCCCCCTCGAAGGCACGGACGGCGAACTGATCGCAATGGCGGAGGGCGCCTTTGAAAGGGTCAAAGAGGCGATGGAGGGGCTCAACGCGCCCGAAGCCCTCGACGCCGTATTCGCCGTCGTCGGCCGCGCGAACAAATACATCGACGAGACGACGCCGTGGATCCTCGCCAAAGACGAGACAAAGCGGGCGCGGCTCGGGGCGGTGCTCTACAACCTCGCCGAGGTCTGCCGGATGTGCGCCGTCCTGTTGAAGCCCTTCCTTACCAAAGCGCCCGCCCTCATTTTGAAGAGTTTTTCGTGCGGCGAAGACATGGGCTTCAATGCGCTCCCGTTCGGTCTGCTCCGGGAGGGGACGGAGGTCGTCAAACTGCCGCCCATCTTCCCTCGTTTAGGCGTCAAAAAGGAACTCGCCGAGGTGGAAAAACTTGTCTCGGCGCAGAAAAAACAGCAAAACGCTATCAAAAAAGAGGAGAAAAACATGGCCGAAGGCGCGGAAAAGAAGCCCGAGATCTCCATTGACGATTTCGGGAAGGTGGAACTCAAAATCGGCGAAGTCATCGCCTGCGAACGGGTCGTAAAGAGCGAAAAATTGTTGCATGAAACGGTCAAGATCGGGGAAGAAGTGCGCTCCGTCGTTTCGGGCATCGCCAAATTTTACACGCCCGAGGAGATGGTGGGCAAAAAGGTCGTCGTCGTCACCAATTTGAAGCCCGTCAAACTCTGCGGGGTGCTTTCCGAGGGCATGATCCTCTGCGCCGACGACGGCAAGGGCGGCCTCGCGCTCGTCTCCCCCGAAAAGGCCGTGGAGAGCGGGGCGACCGTCAGATGATCGACGTCCACGCCCATTTTGCGGAGGAAGGGTACGAATTTCCCGCCGAATGGGAGAAAATCAAGGAGGCGGGCGTGCGCACCGTCATCCTCGCCGCGGACACGTTGGAGCACGCCGCGTGGCACGCAAAATTTTGCGAAGAGCACGAGGGCGCCTTCTTCACCGTGGGGGTGCATCCCGAATTTGCGGAGAGGGAAATCGATTTCGCGCGGCTGAGCGCCCTCGCGGCACATCCAAAGTGCGTTGCGGTGGGGGAGATCGGGCTCGACTACCACTACGGCGCGGAGACAAAAGAGGCGCAGAAGAGAATGTTCGAGGCGCAACTGGACGTTGCGGAGGCGTTGGACCTGCCCGTGCAGATCCACTCGCGGGACGCCTGCGCCGATACTCTCGCCATCCTGCGGGAGCGCTCCGGCCGCATGAAGCGCGGGTTTTTGATGCACTGCTATTCGTACGGCGCGGAAAATCTCGAAGAATTTCTCAAACTGGGCGCCTGTTTTTCCTTCGGCGGCGTAGTGTGCTTCAAAAATGCGCGGCGCGTCGCGGAGGCCGTTGCGCTCTGCCCCGCAGACCGCATCCTTTCGGAGACGGACAGCCCCTATTTGAGCCCCTTCCGCGGGGAGAAAAACACCCCCGCGAACATTCCCGTCATCGTGGAAAAATTGGCGCAGATCAAGGGCGTCCCCCTCTGCGAGATGCTCGGAGCCATCCGCCGAAACGCCGCGCGGCTCTTCCCGAAACTGCTATGAAAGATACTTATACCTATCAGATCGGAAGCAATCTCTATGTCAATCTCACCAACCGTTGTTCAAACCGTTGCACCTTTTGCGTGCGCAACGGCAAGGAGCGCTACGAGGGCTATCCCCTTTGGCTGAAAGGAGGCGAGCCGACGGCGGAGGAGGTCAAACAGGAGATCGGCGATCCCACAAAATACGGCGAGATCGTGTTCTGCGGCTTCGGCGAACCCACCGAAAGACTGCAAACGCTGCTCGATATCTGCGCTTACGTGCATGCGCGGGGCGGCAAGACCCGCCTCAACACCAACGGCCACGGGAGCCTTCTCGCGGGGCGGAACATTGCGCCCGAGTTGAAGGGCCATCTCGACGGCGTCAACGTCTCCCTCAACGCGCCCACCGAGGCGGAGTACGCCGCGCTCTGTCTGCCCCAAATCGCGGGCGCCTTTGCGGGCATGCTCGATTTTGCCCGCGCCTGTAAAAAAGCGGGCGTCAACGTGTGGTTTTCGGTGGTGGATTGCATCGGAGCGGAAAAGGTCGAAGAATGCCGAAAAGTTGCAAGCGGGGTGGGAATTCCGCTCCGTGTCCGCCCGATGATAACATAAAAGGAGCCATAAGGCTCCTCGTTTTCCTCGGTAAGGAGGGTCGCTCCCTCGCTTGCAGTTTGTGCGGCGAGGGGCGCAATTTGTGAGGAAATTCATGGAATTTCACTTCAAAAAAAAGTACGGGCAAAATTTTTTGGCCGATGAAAATTTGCTCGGCGCCATCGTCCGCGACGCGGGCGTGGACGAAACCGCGACGGTGTTGGAGATCGGTGCGGGGGCGGGGGCGCTCACGCGGGTCCTTGCGGAGCGCGCCGCGTGCGTCCTCTCCTACGAGATAGACAGGGAGTTGCGCCCCGTGTTGGAGCGCGCTCTTTCGGGGTGCCGCAACGTGGAAGTGCTCTTTTGCGACTTCATGCGGGAGGAGATGGGGGAGGTCGAGCGCGCGCTCAAAGGCCCGTACCGCGTAGTCGCCAACCTGCCCTATTACATCACGACGCCCGTTCTGATGCGCTTCTGTGAGGAGGCGCAAAATTGCCTCGGGCTCACCGTGATGGTGCAGGAGGAGGTCGCAAGGCGGCTGTGTGCCCGCGAAAATACCCCCGATTACGGCGCGATCACCGCGGCGCTCGCCCTCAAAGGCAGGGCGCGCATCACAAGGCGGGTGCCGCGCACGATGTTTACCCCCCGCCCCAATGTGGATTCGGCGGTGGTGACGGTGGAATTTGACGGCGGCCTTGCCGTAAAGAGCGCAAGCGCTTACCGGTTTGCGGTGAGAACGGCCTTTTCGAATCGGCGCAAGACGCTGGAAAACAATCTCATGAGCGCGGCGGGCCTGACCCGCGCGGAGGCCAAAGAAATTTTGGCACAGGCGGAAATTCCCGAGGGCGCGCGGGGCGAGACCCTCTCCCCTGCGACCTTCGCGCGGTTTTCCGATTTGTTATTCGATCGGGGGATCGGGAAGGGGAACTGAAATTTTTTCCGAAGCAGAACAGCGGGCGCGCGGCAAAGCCGCGCGCCCATTCCCTGTTCAAAAATCATTTTTCCGTCCGTCAAAGCGCGATGGGGATGCGCGCCCCGCAGAAAGGGACGACGATGTGCGTAAACCCGATCTTTTTGAGGGCTTCCGCCACCTTATCCCGCCCGTAGAGGATGCGCGTGGGCTCGTGTGCGTCGGAGGCGAAGGAAATTTTCCTGCCGCCCAAAGCATAATAGCGGGCAAGCACGTCGGTATCGGGCAAAAAGTCGCTCCCCGCACCGCGCGAAGAGGTATTCACTTCCAAAATTTTGCGTTTTGCGATCACGGTGCGGAGGATATCGTCGTAGAGAGCGGGAAAATCGGCATAGCGGATCTTGCGGTCCGCGTAGGGCGCGTTGCGCGAAACATAGCCGAGGTGCCCCACAATGTCGTAGGAATAGGGCGCGTCGAGGCTCTCGCGCACCGTCTCCAAATAGCGGCGGTAGGCGCGTTCCTTGCTCTTTCCCTCAAAATAGGAGGGGAACCACGCGTCCGTGCCGTCCACCGTGTGCACGCTGTTCACCACAAAATCGGGCGCATAATCCCGTTCGATCCCGAGATAGGCGCGGATGCACTCGTCGGCGGGGTGATAGCCGAATTCCGCGCCTGCAAGCAAGGTAAACCCGTTGCCGTTCTGCGTCTTTTGAAGGCGGCGAATCTCGGAAAAATAGGCCGCCGCGTCCGTCGTGCCGGTGATGAGTTTTCCGTCGATCACGATGGTTTCGGCAAGGTATTCAAAGTCGAAATGTTCGGATACGCCTAAGTAGCCGAGCCCGAGCGCTTTTGCGCGCGCGACCATCTCGGCGAGGGGAGCCTTGCCGTCGGCGGAGAAATCGGAATGGGTGTGAACGTCCGTCAGCATGCCCTCATTATAGCACACGGCGCAAAAAGCCGCAAGCATTTCACGCCCGTCCGCTCCTTCCGTCAAAATTCCGCGCCGCTAACGGGTCACAAAACGCGGCGGGCTTCCAAAAAGTAATTCCGGCGTGCCGCGGAAATTTGTTCGGCTTTGGCAAAGTCTGAGGCGGTGTGCAGAATGTAATTTTCGCCGAGGTAGAGCGCTACGTGTCCCACGCGCTCGATGCCCGTTTTGTCGTAGCGGGCGGCATTGGTAAAAAACAGAAGGTCGCCCCGCCGCAGATCTTCCCTCTCCACGTGCACGCCCTGTTTCACCTGCGTGCGGGTGGTAACGTCCAATAAAACGCCCGCGCCGCGGTAAAAAATGTACTGCATGAGGGAGGAGCAATCAAACGCTTCCTCGGTAAAACCGCCCAAACGCTGTCCGTTTCCGTCGTGAAAGCGGGTTGCGCCGTACACGTAAGGGACGCCGAGGAGCCTCATCCCCTCCGCAATGACTCTCTCCGTCCGTTCGTCGCCCCATTCGAGGGCGTTCACGGCGGTATAGGTCTCGCTCGCGCTCACGTAGGCCGTTTGGCCGCGGTAAAAGGTGCGGTACCACCCGTTCTCCGCGCCTGAGAGGGCCAAAAGGGCGCCTTTATCTGCCTGTCCCAGCGCAGGAAACGCCGTTCCCGCGCCCTTTCGCACGTTGAGCCCCGAAACAAGGGTCAAAACGTACCGCTCTTTCTCCTCCGCCGCGGGGGAGAAGTCGGGCGGTACGCTCTCCCCCTCCTCCATCCAAACCGGGGGAATGGGGTCTGGAATTTGAGGAACGGGGTCGGAAATTTGAGGCGTCGCTTCTAAAATTTCGTCCACGGGAGCAGTCAAAGCGGGCGCCTCCGTCCGTCCCTTTACTCCGCCTCCGCACGTTGCAACTAGGGGCGCGGCGGGAAGCGAGACCAAGACGGCCGCAAGTCCGATCACGGCAAATTTTTTCATGGTTTTTTCCTCCTTTGCGGTCTCATGAAAGTATAACACGGCCCCAAACGGCGCGCAAGAGGAGGGTTTTTGGCAAAAGCGGCAAAGATTTCCGCCTTCGGGGTTGATTTTTCCGTCGGATTTGGTATAATAACGGTGGAGGTCGGTATGGAACTTACAAGTTTTGACGGAAAGAAAATTTTTGTCTACGAATGGTTGGAGGCCGAAAGCCCCAAAGGAGTCGTTCAGATCGTGCACGGCATGACCGAGCACGCGGCAAGATACACAGCGTTTGCGCGTTTTTTGAACGAGTACGGCTTCCTCGTCGTGGCCGACGATCACCGCGGGCACGGCAAAACGGACCCCGCAACGCTCGGCTACGCGGCGGGCGACATGTTCGCCGACACGGTGCGCGACGAGGCCGAAATCGCCGCATTTTACCGCAAAAAGTACCCCGCGCTCAAATATTTTGTCTTCGGTTTTTCGTACGGCTCCTTCCTCACGCAGAGTTTCATCTCCAAATACGGCGGCCTCATCGATGGCGCGGTCATCGCGGGGAGCAACCACAAAAAGGACTTCGAGGTCTACCTCGGCGCCGTCGTTTCCAGCCTCAAAGGGGAGAAAAAGCCCGCAAAACTCATCGAAAAGTTGTCCTTCGGGGCCTATTCCAAGCAGTTTGAGGACGGGCAGTGGCTCTCGGCCGACGGCGACAACAACGCCGCCTACGAGGCCGATCCCCTCTGCGGTTTCACCTGCTCCAACCGCTTCTACCGCGACTTTTTCAAGGGTCTCAAATCGCTGTACACCAAAAAGTACATCGTGGGGCTGAAAAAAGACCTGCCCCTCCTGCTCGCCTCGGGCGAAAAGGACCCCGTGGGCGAAATGGGCAAGGGGGTCAGGCGGCTGTACCGGTTCTATACCGAGAAAGCGGGCATGACGAACGTCCGGCTCGTCCTCTTTGCAAATTCCCGCCACGAATTTCTCAACGAAAAGACGGACCGCGCCGAAAAGTGGCAAACGGTGTTGGATTTCTTCGAAAAAAACGTGTAGAGGCGCCCCAAAATCGCTTCTAAACGCCCTCAAAACGGCCCCAAATTGCTCCCAAAATCGCAAAAAAAGCCGCCCGCGCATTCGGCGCGGGCGGCATTCGTATGCCCGTTAAGCAAGGGAGATGCGGATGGCGACAACGCCGTTTGCCTCGATCTCCCCGGGGGAATAGTACGCCTCCATGTCCGCGGGGGAGGCCGCGGAAAGGGTCTCTTCCGTGTAACCGCATTCGAGGAGGGGGAGCGCGGCGTACAGCGCGTCAAAATCGGCAAAAACGGCGAGCCCGCGCACGAAAACGCACAGCGTTTCGCCGTTTTCCGTATTTGTGAACACAATTTCGTCGCCCACGGCCAGGCGGCGCCGCTTTTCGTCGTACAGGCGCAGTTCGTATTTTTTCTTGCCCGCTTTTATCATCGCAAAGGGGGCGGGAGCAAGCCGCATGGCGTGCTTCATATCTCGTACTCCTCCACCCCGCCGTTGGGCTGGGAGTAGGCGTAAAACTCCTCGTCCGCCATCTCACAAAAGTAAGAACGGATGACCCTGCACGCGCTCCCGTGGGAGACGAGCAAAACGGTCTTTTCCGCAAAACGCTGTCGGATTTCGTCGAGAAAGGGGTAGATGCGCGCGGCCACGTCGAGGTAGGATTCGCCGCCGGGGTACCTCAACGCAAAGTTATGGCGGTACTTCCACCCGTCGGGGCGGGAGCAATCGGTGCCCTCAAATTCGCCGAAGTCCCTCTCCCGCAGTCTCCCGTCGTAAAGAATGGGAACGCGCCCGCCCGCGATGGCCTCCGCCGTCTGTTTGGCGCGCAGAAGGGGGGAGGAGAGAATGGCGTCGGGCGCAAGAACCGTTGCAAGCGCGGCAAGCCCTTTCGCCTCCTCTTCCCCGCGCGGGGAAAGGGGCAGGTCGGTATTCCCGCAAAAAATTTTCTGTTCACTGCGCACCGTACTGCAATGGCGCACGACGTAAATTTTCATCCGTTTTCGCACCCCGTTCCGTCAATTTGTGAGCACAAACATCGCCAAAAAGAGCCCCGCGACGATCCAGGTGACAACGGAAATCTCCTTCCCCTTGCCCGTAAACAGTTTGACGAGCACGCACGCGATGATGCCCACGCCGATGCCGTAGGAGATGGAGTAACCGAAGGCCATCACCGTAATGGTCAAAAAGGCGGGCAGGGCCGCGGCGGGGTCGGACCAATCCACGTCCTTCACGGAGGTCATCATCAGCACCCCCACCCAGATGAGCGCGGCCGAGGTCGCCGCGGAGGGGATGAGCCCCGCGATGGGGGAGAGGAACATGGCCACGACAAAGCACAGCGCGGTCACAATGGCGGAAAAGCCCGTCTTGCCGCCCGCCGCCACGCCGGAGGAGGACTCCACGTAGGTGGCCACCGTCGTCGCGCCGAACACCGCGCCCGCGCAGGTCGCCACGGCGTTGGACATGAGGCACGCGCCGAGGCGGGTCGGCTCCCCGTTCTCCATGAGCCCCCCTTTGGAGCACGCGCCGTACAGGGTGCCGAGGGTATCGAACATATCCACCATGCACAGGGCGAGGGCGGAGGTCACGATGAGCAGGACCAAAGCGCCCGCCGAGTGCCCTTCGAGGTAGCCGGAAAAGTTGAATCCGTTTGCAAACACCTGCCCTACGGATTCCTCCCCCCAGGCGGCAAAGGCCCGAAAGGGGTCCTCAAACTCGTCGGCGATGCCCGTAAACACGGCGCGGCTCCCCTCGGCATTCCAGGCACAGCCGAGGCCGACGAGGGCGTAGTACAGTCCCGCCGCGCCGAGCATGCCCCACAAAATGGAGCCTTTCACATTCTTTTTGGAGAGCACGGCAACGGCGACGACGCCCAGCAGGGCGACGAGTGCGGCGACGGCGTCCTTATAGAGGAGGGTCTCGCTGAGCACGTTGAAGGAGGCAAACGCGATCTTCCCCTCGTGCAGGTTGACGATGCCCGCGTTGTTGAAGCCGATGAAGGCGATGAACATGCCGATGCCCACGGGGAGCACCGTCTTGACTTCCTGCGGAATGGCGGCGAGAATTTTCTTGCGGAGCCCCGTCGCGGTGAGCAGGACGAAGATCGCGCCGTCGAGGAGGACAAAGATCATGGCGTTGGCGTAGGTGAGCCCCAGCCCGCCGCCGAGCAAGGTCCCCGTGATATAGGCGGTTGCGCCGAGCCCGGAGGCCTGCGCGAGGGGCATTCTCGCGATAAAGGCCATGCACACGGTGCCCACAATGGCGCCGAGCGCGGTCGCAATGTACACCGCGCCGAAGGAGACGTAGGGGTACGCCCCGTCTACGCCGTACATGCCGGGCACCACCAAAAGGGCGTACACCATCGCCATAAAGGTGGTGAGCCCCGCAACGATTTCGGTGCGGTAGTTGGAGCCGCTCTTCGTGATGCCGAAAAAGCGGTCTATCTTCCCACGGATCCCCTTGCGGGGAGGCTCCGTCCCTCCCGCGCCTTGTTCCGCTCCCGCGTTCGCCGCGGTCTCCGCAGGAGGTCCGCCCCCCGCGGCTTGTTCCGCTCCCGCGGGGCCTTCCGTACCCGCGTCCGTCGCGGCCATATCGGGCCGCAACCCGTTTTCCCTATTATCTTCCATAATTTCTCCGTAAAAAACAAGGGCCCGCCGCGGCGCGACGGGCGAATTTCGGTCAGTTCACAGTCTTGGGGTCAAAGTTCAAGGTGTACTGCTTGGAGCCCCTGTCGTCGGGGAAGATGGTCGCTCCCGAAACGGCGGGCAGCGTCAGCGGATTGATGAGGGCGTCGGCCGTGAGGTTGGTGATGGCCGCCCTGAGGTAGGGGAACATCGTCTCCGTGGCGTTCACGGCAAAGGTGCGCTTGTCCTCATCGGTCGCCATGTTCTCCACTTCGAACACTCCAACAAAGCGGGCGAGGAGGTTGAAGGGTTTGGGGCTCTCCTCCGTCGATTCTATCTTGCATTCGAGAATGACGATGTTGATTTTGGGATTCTCGTTTGCCTGGCGGATCTGGCGGGAAAAGTAGGGTTTGATCTCGAATTTTGCGTTGGGCGCCGCCTGGATGGGATTCACCTTAAAGGAGAGTTCGTCGGCGGTGAGCGCTTTCATGGAATATTGTATCATAGCGTTCTCCTCTTTGAAAGATAACGGAATTGTACCACATTCTTTGTGAATTGTCAACCCCTGCCGCGTGCAAAAGGAACATTTTTGCGAGAAATAAATTTCTTCCGCGTGTCTTTCGCACATTTTGCAAAAAGGGGGTCAAAACGGTTGCATTTTTCGGCGGGGGGAATATAATATCACCTGAAATTTTTCCCGCGGGCGCGTTCCTTATATTATTCCCGCGGAAGGAGGGGGTCTTTTCATGAAGGACCTCACAAAGGGCAATCCCTTCAAACTCATCCTGCTCTTCGCCCTGCCCGTCTTTCTCGGTTGCATCTTTCAGCAACTCTACAACATGACGGATACCTTCATCGTCGGCCACACGGTGGGGGCGGATGCGCTCACGGGGGTGGGGTCGACGGGGGCGGTCACCTTTCTCGTGCTCGGCTTCGTCAACG
Source organism: uncultured Clostridia bacterium (assembly GCA_947589555.1). Taxonomy (GTDB): domain Bacteria; phylum Bacillota; class Clostridia; order Christensenellales; family Borkfalkiaceae; genus Gallimonas. The sequence goes on from CANQAZ010000005.1 coordinate 35,020, forward strand.
GGGTCACCACGGGCTTCGGCGTCAAAATTTCCCAGTGCTACGGCGCGGGGGACGGGGAGGGGATGCGCCGCGCCATCGGGCTCTCCCTCGTGCTCGGCGGCGGGCTCACCGTCCTGCTCACGGCGGTGGCCGTGCCCTGCACCGGCCCCCTTCTCCGCCTCATGGGCACCCCGGCGCAATATTTCGAATACGCGCGGAGTTACCTTCTCGTCATCTTTTCGGGCATCGTGTCCTCCATGCTCTACAACCTCGGGGCGAACATCTTGCGCGCGGTGGGGGATAGCAAGACCCCCCTCTTCTTCCTCGTGGCCGCCGCTCTCCTCAACGTGGGGCTCGATTTCGCCTTCATCCTCGGGTGCAAGTTGCACTATCACGGCGCGGCGCTCGCCACCGTCGTGAGCCAACTCCTCTCGGGGCTCGCCTGTTTCATCTATATGTTCAAGCGCTATCCCGCTTTGCGCGTCTCGCGGGCCGACCTCAAATGGGACTTCCGCCTCGCGTGGGGCCTGCTCGCGGTGGGGCTCCCGATGGCCCTCCAATTTTCCATCACGGCCATCGGCTCCATCTTCCAGCAGACGGCCCTCAACGGGCTCGATAGCGCCTACCCGGGCGCTGTCACGGCCTACGTCGCGGCGAGCAAAATAGATGCCTTCGCCACCCAGACCTTCGTCGCCGTCGGCGCGGCGATGGCCACTTACGTGGGGCAGAACACGGGCGCTGGGGAATTCGGTCGGGTCAAGAGGGGCATTTTGGTCGGCATGGTCTATTCCGCGGCGTCCGCCGTTTTGGGGTTTGCCTTCTGTTACGGCCTGTGCAACCCCCTCATGCGCCTCTTCTTAAAGACGGAGACGAGCGAGACTTTGCAACTCTACTTCGATGACGTCTTGGGTTACGGCAAGCAATTTCTCCTCGTGCAGAGCGGGTGTTATCTTCTGCTCGGGGTCATCTATGTGTTCCGCAACGCGTTGCAGGGCATGGGCAAGAGCGGCGTGGCGATGTTTGCGGGGGTCACCGAACTCGCGGGCCGCGCGCTCACGGCGTTCGTGTTCGTGCGCATCTGGGAATACACGGGTTTTTGTTTTTCCAACGCGGTGGCATGGCTCTTTGCCGATCTCTTCCTCGTCTCGGTCTTTCTCATCGTCACCCACCGCCGCCGCAAGCCCTCCTCCTCATCGGGCCGCACGGTAGTCCCCGCAAGTCCTCCTCCGGCCGCACGGTAGTTCCCGCAAGTCCTCCTCATCGGGCCGCACGGTAGTCCCCGCGCTCGCCCAAGCGTGATATGTTTCCCCCCAAAAAATCGCGCCGCGGCTTTCGCCGCGGCGCTTGGCGCGTAGCGACGAAGTAACCCCCTTGCGGGACCTCCGCGTCATTCTGCCCCGTTCTTTCGCGTCATTCTGAGCCGTCGCCCGAGTGCTTTGCACTCGTGCGACGTAGCGAAGAATCCCCTCAAACGCAGTCCGTCCCGCAAAGGCCTACCCTTTCCCAAAGGGGAGCCTTCCTTGTGGCTTTCGGGAAAAGGCGACCTTATGATATGCGGAGCATTTTCCCGCAATGGCTCCGCCGTAGGCGGTGGTGGGGATTGAGCCCCCGCGTCATTCTGAGCCGTCGCCCGAGTGCTCTGCACTCGTGCGACGTAGCGAAGAATCCCCTCAAACGCAGTCCGCCCTAACTTTTCCCAAAAAACCTTGTCATGTACCTCATTTTTCAAATTTTTTTGTGTTACGCTATCTATGTAAGAGAAGAGAGCATGACAACGGAAACCCGCGGCAAGCAAAAAACGCTCCATGCCGTGCCGAGTGGCGGCGCGCGCGGAGCGCGGCGCCGCGAGGCACGGCAGGGAGCGTTAAAAGAGGAAAAAAATTTTTTTCGGCCTTTTTTCTCCCGTCAAAGGCTTGAAATTTTCCAAGAAGTGTTGTACAATGTCAGTTGGTAAAAATGAAATATTTTCAGGAGGAACATTTGATGGCAAAGAAGTATTGTTACCTTTTCACCGAAGGCAACGCGAACATGAGAGCGCTTCTCGGCGGCAAGGGGGCCAACCTTGCCGAAATGACCAACATCGGTCTGCCCGTTCCGCAGGGCTTCACGATCACCACCGAGGCGTGCACCCAGTACTATGAGGACGGGCGGCAGATCAATGCCGAGATCCAAGCCGAGATCATGGAATATATCGACAAGATGGAAAAGATCACCGGCAAGAAATTCGGCGATAAGGAAAATCCCCTGCTCGTCTCCGTCCGTTCGGGCGCGCGCGCTTCCATGCCCGGCATGATGGATACCATCCTCAACCTCGGGCTCAACGAGGAAGTGGTGGAAGTCATCGCCAAAAAGTCCAACAATCCCCGCTGGGCGTGGGATTGCTACCGCCGCTTCATCCAGATGTTCTCCGACGTCGTCATGGAAGTGGGCAAGAAATACTTCGAGACCCTCATCGATGAGATGAAGGAGAAGAAGGGGGTCAAGCAGGACGTGGAACTCAACGCCGACGACCTCAAAGCCCTTGCCAACCAATTCAAGGCGGAATACAAAAAACAGTTGGGGACCGATTTCCCCTCCGATCCCAAAGTGCAACTCTTCGAGGCCATCAAGGCCGTGTTCCGTTCGTGGGACAACCCCCGCGCCAACGTGTACAGAAGGGATCACGATATTCCCTATTCGTGGGGCACGGCGGTCAACGTGCAGATGATGGCCTTCGGCAACATGGGCGATAACTGCGGCACCGGCGTCGCCTTCACCCGCAACCCCGCCACCGGCGAAAAGGGCCTCATGGGCGAATTCCTCATCAACGCGCAGGGCGAGGACGTCGTCGCGGGCGTGCGCACCCCCATGCACATCGACGAGATGGCGCGCGTGTTCCCCGACGTCTACAAACAGTTCCAAGTCGTTTGCAAGACCCTTGAAGATCACTACAAGGATATGCAGGACATGGAGTTCACCGTGGAGAACGGCAAACTCTTCATGTTGCAGACCCGCAACGGCAAGCGCACCGCGGCGGCGGCCATCAAGATCGCCTGCGACCTCATCGACGAGGGCATGATCGGCGAGGAGGAGGCCCTCATGCAGATCGACGCTTCCACCTTCGATATGCTCCTTCACCCGCAGTTCGATCCCAACGCCCTCAAACAGGCGGAAAAGAACGTGGTGGGCAAGGGCATTGCGGCCTCGCCCGGCGCGGCCGCCGGCGCCATCGTGTTCACCGCGGAGGACGCCGTGAAAGAGGGCAAGCCCTATAAGAACGAAAAGGGCGAACTCGTGCCCGGCAAAAAGGTCATCCTCGTCCGCTTGGAGACCTCGCCCGAGGACATCGAGGGCATGAAATATTCGCAGGGCATCCTCACGGTGCGCGGCGGGCAGACCTCCCACGCGGCCGTTGTGGCCCGCGGCATGGGCACCTGCTGCGTCTCCGGCTGCGGCGACATCAAGATGGACGAGGCCAACAAGTGCTTCACCCTCGCCGGCAAGACCTACCACGAAGGGGACGGCATCTCCCTCGACGGCTCCACCGGCAAGATCTACGATTGCATCATCCCCACCGTGCCCGCCGATCCCAACAGCGGCTACTTCAAGCGCATCATGGACCTTGCCGATAAGTACAAGGCCCTCGACGTGCGCACCAACGCCGATACGCCCAAAGACGCCTTGCAGGCCGCCGCGTTCGGCGCGCAGGGCATCGGCCTTTGCCGCACCGAGCACATGTTCTTCGATCCCGCGAGGATCGGCGCCTTCCGCGAGATGATCTGCGCCGACACCGTGGAGGAGCGCGAAAAGGCGCTCGCCAAGATCGAGCCCATGCAACAGGCCGACTTCGAAGGCCTCTTCGAAGCGCTCGGCGGCAAGCCCGTCACCATCCGCTTCCTCGATCCGCCCCTCCATGAGTTCGTTCCCACCGAGGAGGCCGACATCGAAGCGCTTGCAAAGGCGCAAAAAAAGACGGTGGCGCAGATCAAACAGATCATCGCCGACCTGCACGAGTTCAACCCGATGATGGGGCACCGCGGTTGCCGCCTCACCGTCACCTATCCCGAGATCGCCGTGATGCAGACGAAGGCCGTGATGAAGGCCGCCATCGCCGTTTCCAAGCGCCACAGAGATTGGAAACTCGTGCCCGAAATCATGATCCCGCTCGTCGGCGAAGTCAAGGAACTGAAATACGTCAAGGACATCGTCGTCAAGACGGCCGAAGAGGTCATCAAGAGCAAGCACAAGAAGATCAAGTACGAAGTGGGTACGATGATCGAAATTCCGCGCGCGGCCCTCACCGCCGACGAGATCGCAAAACAGGCCGACTTCTTCTGCTTCGGCACCAACGACCTCACCCAGATGACCTTCGGCTTCTCGCGCGACGACGCGGGCAAATTCCTCAAATCGTACTATGAGGACCGCATCTACGAGAACGATCCCTTCTCCAAACTCGACACCGTCGGCGTCGGCAAACTCATGGAGATGGCGGTCAAACTCGGCAAGAAGGCCAACAAGAAACTGCACTTCGGCATCTGCGGCGAGCACGGCGGCGATCCTTCGTCCATCGACTTCTGCCACAACATCGGGCTCAACTATGTTTCCTGCTCGCCCTTCCGCGTTCCTACGGCGCGGCTCGCGGCGGCGCAGGCCAACATCAGAAATCCCCGCAAAAAGTAAGTAAGCATGGTAAAAAAACGCCGTTCCGGAATGAATGGCGTTTTTTTCTCTATCGGAGACGCGTGCCTCTTTTGATAAGCGGCGCATCTCTTTGTCGCGCTTGCGTTTTCCCTCGGTCATTTACCTCATAGTAAACTCCCGTCGGGGAATCCGCGCGCTCCCCGATCTGCTTGCTTCTAAAAAGAGGCGACCTGCCTCCCGTAAGATCAGGGGCCGCGCATGCGCGGCCGAAAAATGCACAAACGCGGCCGAAAAATGCGCATGCACGGCCGAAAATAAGGAGGGGAAGATGAATGGAGACCGGAAGTACGGAGAATGGGTAGATGAGTCGTCGGGACTGGTCTATTGGGGAGAGGACGTGATCATCGGATACCGCGGCGACGCGGAGGAACTCGTCTTGCCAGAAGGCGTGTATGAGATCGGGGACGGCGCCTTCCGCGGGTGCAATACCTTGAAGAGCGTCGTCATCCCGCAGGGGATGGAACGCATCGGAGACGCCGCCTTCGCCTCCTGCGCCAACCTCGAACGGGTGGTCCTCCCCGCGCGGCTCAGGACCCTCGGCATCAACGTAAAGCCGTGGACGCTCCACGACGAGGGGGCCTTTAAGGACTGCGTCTCCCTCCGCGAGATCGTCCTCCCCGTCGGGGTACAAACGGGGGACAGCCTCTTTGAGGGGTGCACCTCCCTTAGCAAGGCCGTCTACCCCGCGGGGACCAACCTCGGCAGGAGCGCCTTCAACGGGTGCACCTCGCTGAAAAAATTCGTCGTGCCCGCGGGCGTGACGAGGATCCAGCCGCTGGCCTTTTTCCGCTGTACGTCTCTTTGCGAGGTCGTCCTCCCCGAGGGGGTGGAGACCATCGGCTATATGGCCTTTGCGGACTGCATCTCCCTCAAACGCATCGACGCCCCGCGGGCGCTGGAAGTGGGGGTGGAGGCCTTTTCGGGGTGCGTCTCCCTCTGCGAAGTCGTTTTGCCGGACGGGGCGAAGATCGAGGAAAAAGCCTTTGCGGATACCCCCCTGGAAGAGCATTTCGAGGCCCTGCGGGCGGAGAAGGAGAGGGCCTACCTCGCCATCAAGAACAGGCCGCGGCGGAGGCTCTCCGACGAAGAAGTGCGCGCCCTCGGCGCGATCCGTGTGGAGGACAACCTGCTCATTGCGGCGGTGCGCTATTACAGCGGATACCGCGGGCTGGGGGGGAGCAACCCCGCCTCCGACGAGATCACCCTCGTGGACGAGACCGTGCCCCTCGGCGCGCTCGCGGGCAGGGAGCCATACGGCGGGTTCGGCCTCTATCTGCGCGCCGCCGTGGACGACGTCCTCTATTTTACCAAAGGGCTCGGGGAGGATGCGGCCGTTGTATCCTTCGGCGAGGACGGAGGGTACGGGGAGGAGTCGGGCGCGTACGATACGAAAGTCAAGTATAGCATAACGCCCGTCCGCAAATAGCGCGGACGGGCGTTCGGGCTCGGTTTGGAAAGCCGCTCCTGAAAAGGGGGCGGTTTACTTTTTGGGCTCCTGTTTTTCCTTTGCGGGCTCCTCCAAAGGATTCATGAGGTCGCCCAGTTTGACGAGGGCGTTGGAGATGGGGAAGGCCGCGAGGATGATGACGAGCACGTAGAGCACCTGCTGGAAGTTGAGGGAGGCCTCCACGCTGTCCCAATGGTCGTAGACGAGGTTGCCGAGGACGGGCACCGCGAGCACGAGGATGGTGACGCCGAGGGACACCGCGTACACCCCGAGGCGGAGGGGATTGAGGGGTTGCAGGATGCGGAAGAGCATCACGAGCCCGCCGAAGGTCACCGCGAGCATCATGAGGGGGTTGATGAGGGAGGTCATCGTGCCGTTGACTTCCACCTCGGACGTGAGGGGCCCGAGCCCGTAGGACGCGGGACAGAAGCGGACGCCGAGATAGACGGCGATGACGCACAACATGAGGGTGAGCGCCCCCGGGATACTTCGCGACAGGACGTAGGGGATGAATTTCCCCTTGACGCGCTCCTTGTTGGGTTGCAGGGTGATGATGAAGGAGGGCAGGGCCGCCACGAGCATTTCGAAGATGAGCATGTTGTTGGTCTTGAAGAAATACTGCGAGCGGATGATGACGCAGAATACGGCAAGGAGGGTGATGAAGAGGGTCTTCATGATGTACAGGGAGGCCGACGACTTGATGTTGTTGATGACCCGCCGCCCCTCGTACACCACGGAGGGGAGATTGAGGAAGTTGTTATCCATGAGGACGAGGTGGCTTACATTGCGTGCCGCCTCGCTACCCGAAGCGACGGAGATGGCGCAGTCCGCCTCCTTTAAGGCGAGGATGTCGTTGACGCCGTCCCCCGTCATGGCGACGGTGTTGCCCTGCTTTTTGATGGCCTTCACCAAAATGGCCTTCTGCTCGGGGGTGACCCGCCCGAATACCGTGTACTTGGTGGCGACGTTTTCCACTTCGAGGTCGGTCAGCCCGTCGAGGGAGATGAAGTTGGAGGCGTTCTCCACGCCCACCCGCCGCGCGACTTCGGAGACGGTGACGGGATTGTCGCCCGAGATGATCTTGACGGCGACGTCGTTCTCCTTGAACCACTTGATGGTATCCATCGCGTCGGGGCGGATGTTATCGGCAAGGGTGATGACCGCCGCGGGCCGGAAGAGAGAGGGGAGCCTGTCGCCGATGATCTGGTTGGGCGAATAGGCGAGGATGAGCACCCGAAGCCCCGCCTGTGCGTACTGTTTGACGATCTTATCGACTTTGGGGGGCATGGGGCGGAGCACAAATTCGGGCGCGCCCATGCAGAAAGTGCCCGTCTCCCCGAAGGAGACGGCCGAAAGTTTGCGCTTGGAGGAGAAGGGGATGGTGGCCGTCGGCTGCAATTTGGCCGCCTGCCCGAAGCGCTCCTTCAAGGCGATGGAGGTCTGGTTGTTGTCGTCGAGGGCGGCGAGCATGCTCGCCATCACCTCGTCGAGGGTGAAATCGGTGTAGGCGTTGAGGATCATGCAGTCGTTTACCGTCATTCGCCCGTCGGTGATGGTGCCCGTCTTATCGAGGCACAGAACGTTGACGCGGGCGAGCATTTCGAGGGAGTAGAGGTCCTGCACGAGGGTGTGTTTGCGGGCGAGGCGGGTCACGCCGATGGCCATTGCGAGCGAGGTCAGAAGGAGGAGCCCCGAAGGGATCATGCCGATGATGACGGCGCCCGTGAGTTGGATGGATTGGTTGATGTTATGCCCCGTCGCCCCCCAGTTGATCCAGAACATGAGCGCGGAAATGACGACGATGAGCACGCCGATGACGCGGATGAAGAGCCGGATGGAGTTCATGATCTCCGACTTGGGCTTTTTGTACTTCTTCGCTTTGGAGGTGAGGGAGTTGAGGTAGGTCGATTTGCCCACCTTGTCGGCCCGCACGCGGCAGGCTCCGCTCGAAATGAAAGAGCCCGCGTAGAGGATATCCCCCTCGTTCTTTTTGACGGGCACGCTTTCGCCCGTGAGGAGGGATTCGTTGACTTCCACATTGCCGTCCGCGAGGATGCAGTCGGCGGGGACCTGCTGTCCCGCTTCGAGCAGGATGACGTCGTCGAGGACGATCTCGCGCACGGGGACCTCCGTTTTCACCCCGCCGCGCACCACCTTTGCGGTAGCCGAAATGAGCACGGAGAGTTTATCGATCTGCTTCTTTGCGAGGATCTCCTGCACGATGCCGATGATGAGGTTGACCCCGAAAATGCCCGCAAAGAGGAATTGGGAGAAACTCGCCTGCGCATAGATGAGGGCGACGGCCACGGCGACGCACAGAAGGTTGAAAAAGGTGCAGATGTTGCCGATGAAGATGGCGGGATAGGACTTGGAATACCGCTTGTTGACGTCGTTGAAGAGAAATTGGTTGAGGCGAGTCTCCACCTGCTCGGCGGAGAGCCCTTCGTCGAGGGAGGGCGTGAAGCGCTCTTCCGCATCCGAAGGAATGTCCTTCGCCTTGCGGAATTTTTTCATGAGGGCGCGGTGCTTTTTCTTTTCGTCCTTGCCTACGACGCCGCTATCGAGGACGCGCGAGGAAAAACTGCGCTTTTTCTTGGACGCAACCTCTCCTCCCGCCTCGGCGGCGGGCTCGGCTTCGGGCAGGGGGGCGGGTTCGGCCGCGGGCAGAGACTCGGCGGCGGGCCCTTCCTCCCGTTCTTCGGGTTGTTCGCCGCGTTGCTCTCCGCGGCGCCGTTTTTGCAACATTTTGCTCCTTTGCGCGCCTTTGCGCGCATGCGCGGACAAAAATAGTATCTCCATTATACACACAGCGGGCGGAATTGTCAAAAGTTTCTTTTGCGCGAATTGCAATTTTTTGTACGGAAGAGCGCAAACAGAGGGGCAAAACGTTGCCTTTTGGCGCAAAAAGGTGTATAATCGGAGAGAATCAGACAAAGAGGTCGGAAAAAATGATCGATATTGCCCTGTTGCGCAACGATCCGGAACTCGTGCGCGAAAACATCAGAAAGAAATTCCAGCACCAAAAATTGCCCCTCGTGGACGAGGCGCTCGCCCTCGACGGCCGCCGCCGCACCCTGCAAACGGAGGGGGACGCCCTCCGCGCCTCCCGCAACGCCCTCTCCAAAGAGATCGGGCGGCTCATGAAGGAGCAGAAGAGGGAGGAGGCCGAAGCCGTGAAGGCGCAGGTCACCGCCAACGCGGAACGGCTCGCCGCCATCGAGGCGGAGACGGACGAGGTTTCCGAAAAATTGAAGGGGGTGATGATGCGTATTCCCAATATCATCTCCGCGGATACCCCCATCGGCAAGGATGATACCGAAAATGTGGAGCGCAAGCGCTTTTTGGAGCCCAAAGTGCCCGATTTCGAGGTGCCCTATCACCTCGATATCCTCGAAAAACTCGGCGGCATCGATATCGACAGCGCAAGAAGGACGAGCGGGCAGGGCTTTTACTACCTGACGGGGGATATCGCCCGTCTCCACTCCGCCGTGCTTGCCTACGCCCGCGATTTCATGATCGGAAAGGGTTTCACCTATTGCATCCCTCCCTTCATGATCCGCTCCGACGTCGTTTCGGGCGTCATGTCCTTTGAGGAGATGGACGGCATGATGTACAAGATCGAGGGGGAGGACCTCTACCTCATCGGCACCAGCGAACATTCCATGATCGGGCGCTTTGCGGGGCAGACCGTGGAGGAGGCCAAACTTCCCCTCACCCTCACGAGTTATTCCCCCTGCTTCCGCAAGGAGAAGGGGGCGCACGGCATCGAGGAGAGGGGCATTTACCGCATCCACCAATTCGAAAAGCAGGAGATGATCGTCATTTGCAAGCCCGAGGACAGCGAGGCGTGGTACGAAAAGATGTGGAATTATACCGTGGAACTCTTCGTTTCGATGGGCATTCCCGTCCGCCAACTCGAATGCTGTTCGGGCGATCTCGCCGACCTCAAATACCGCAGTTGCGACGTGGAGGCGTGGTCTCCCCGCCAGAAGAAATACTTTGAGGTGGGAAGTTGCTCCAATCTCACCGACGCGCAGGCAAGGCGGCTCGGCATCCGCTATAAGACGGAGAAGGGGAGCGCCTACTGCCATACCCTCAACAACACCGTCGCGGCGCCCCCGCGCATGCTCATCGCCTTTGTCGAAAACCATCTCCGCGCCGACGGAAGCGTGGAGATCCCCGAGGTTTTGCGCCCCTACATGGGCGGCAAGACGGAGATCACCCCCCGGCAGGCATGATGCGGTACGTCTTTTTCGATATCGAG
>CANQAZ010000006.1 GCA_947589555.1 uncultured Clostridia bacterium
GGGGGGTATAATTATACACGGTGATAAATATGTGCACATCGCGGACGCGATGCGCGCGTATTTTGCCGCATACAATGGAATGAAGCGTGGACGCCCGTTCTCGCGCCCCTATACAGAGGCGGGGGGACGGGCGAAGCGCAGGGGCCGCATGGGAAAGGGGCCCAACAGAACGGAAGTAAGCGATAAAAAACGATAAATAAAAAAACGATAAAAGGAAGTATGGGAGGAAAACGGAACAAAATGAAAGGTTCTTCCGCATCCTATTCGAAAAAGAAAAAATGGCTGATCGGGGCAATGACGCCCGCAATTGCGGTGTGTCTTGCGGCGGGCTTGCTGTTTATGAGCGCGACGGACGGGTTGGAGCCCATAGCGTACGCGGCTTCGGAGTTCAACAACATCGTGAACGCCAATATCGGCATGCACCCGAAGTGGATAGAGGAAACGTGTATCTCCGCAAAGGACGGCGGCGTGGGCGATACCTATACCAACAAGCATAAGGTTTGGCACGCGGACGTTACCAGAGCGAAATATGATGCGAGCGATCCGGACGCGATCGTCGACCGCGTGGGAAACGACGTCGTCATGGAGAAGTCGCCCGCATACGTGTTCACAGGCTCAGAAACGAATGCAGACAAACTTGCCGCGGAGTACAGCCTGAAAGCGGGCAACGAAGTGGTGTTCAATATCACGGACGGGGATTCCGCCGCAAAGGTGTGGGCGGATGCCGTCGCGTTTGCGCAGTCCCTCGGCACCCCCACCCTCCTTGCCGACCCTACCCTTGCCGGTACGGTCGTAAACGGTGAAAAAACTACCGCATCTTGCAACGGCACGGGCGATGAAAACCATAACGGCTTCCGCGTGGGCACCAACACGGGAAACCGCAACGAGTATCAGGGCAACTTTTTCATCAACAATGATGACGGTGCGCTCGGCCAATACATCATCGTGCGCTTGCAGGACGACTGGACGGCGAAGTCCATTACGACCACGGCTCCCACGAATGTTTCCGGCCAAACCGTAACCAATAAGAATACTTATGGCGCAAACGATTACCTCTCCGGCGTTACGGGGGCCTCTTCCTCCATCACGACGACGTCGTTCAACTACGTAACGAATGACGGAAACAATACGCCGAACGTTTTCGGCGAAGGGACCTACCTTCCCACGGAAACTTCGGCTGACGGCTTTACCCGCATCGACAGCAATGATGACGGTTACGTCATTTCGTGGGACCTTGCGAGCAACAGTTGCGATTACGACGGCACCCAAGAAGACGGCAGTCATAACGTGTACGGCTACATCTATAACGATAACTGCGCGTTCTCGTACGGGCGGATCAACGTGCCGACGGGCGTGTATATCGTGCTCGATCTCAACGGACACAAAATCGACCGCGCGTTGGCGGGCGGCGGCAACTACTACGGCTCGGTGTTCCACATCGATTCGAAGGCGCGGCTCGAAATCATGGACAGCACGGCCTACGAAAACGCCTCTTCTGCCCGCATCGAAGGGACGAACGCCGCAGGGCAAGACGCCTCCGGCACCGCTCATACGACCAACCACGGGGGGACCATTACGGGCGGCAATGTTGAGAAAAGCAAGAAATTAAATCTCCCGGTAACGCTCCAAGCCAACCTGCAAAGTAGCGGCGGCGGGTTTAACCTTTCGATGTGGGCCGATCTTGTCGTTCACAGCGGCACGATCAGCAACAACAAGAACTCGGAATCGGGCGGCGCGTTCTACCAGCGGTCGAAGGCGGCCGTCACGGTGTTCGACGGCTATGTGCTCGATAACGAAGCGGCGAGCGGCGGCGTTACCAACCTCGGCTCGGGCTCGGGTTGCCCCTTTACGATGTACGGGGGCGTTTTGGCGTACAATAAGTCGAGTGGCAACGGCGGCGCGGTCAACCTTGCGCGGAGCAGTTACGGCAACTTCCACGGCGGCGAGATCATGTACAACGAGGCGAAGAAGAGCGGCGGCGGTATCGCCCTCGACGGCAACTCACTCGGCATTTTGGACAGCGTTACGATCTCGAACAATTTGGCGACCACGAGCGGCGGCGGGGTGTATGTTCCCGCCGAGGTCGGCGCGGTGGACGCAGTATGGAGGACCCAAAACGGCGTTACGGACCACGCCTTCAAGTTCCGCGGCTCCTTGCAAGTCCGCAACAATAAGCACGGCAGTAGTTTTGAGAGCGGCACAACGGACAACGTGTATTTGGGCTATGACACGGTGGCTTCCGGGTACGTGCCCGGCGTCATCGGCGAGACATTGGGGAGGCAATATACGGGCTATCCCAAAATCGGCATCGGCGGCCCGTTGATCGCAAACGGCATCGTTGCGAACGTCGGCGTGACGCTCGGGGATTATGGCGACCCGATCTTTACAAGCGGCTACGGGGCAAACGGGAACAACGCCGTAGACACCTTCCTCTACTTCTTCTCGGATAATAACAATTATTCCGTTACCAATACCGGCACCTCCCGTGAAGCGACGATGGGGAGGCATGATGCCGGCGAAGGCGGTTTGACCTGGCTCATCGAAGGCACGGGCGTGGACGCCGATACCAACATGGAAAGCGAAACCGGCGGAGAATCGACCATCAAAATCGTCATCCACAGCGACGAGGGCGGAAGCCCGACCTTCTACTACAAAAACCCGAGCAATACGCAGGGGTTCGGTAGCCAGTTGAAGTTGGTAGAAGCCGGGTCGAAAATGAACAAAGCGGTCAAGAAATCGGACGGGGAAACCTCGACCGACAACTTGCTTGAAATTTTGCAAGATCGCTTCAAGATCTCGAACGGCTCGCTCGACTTCGAGTACAGCATGTTGAAGGTGACCAAGATCTCGGCCTACACCGGGTCGCCGTCCTTCACCCCTTCGGGGGATAACCTCACGCAGTCGGGCGGCGCGTTCCTCAAATCCTGGGAGTGCAAGCAAGAGCCGGGCGGGGAGAAACCCACCTATACCGTTAACAACACCTTCGATAACGCCAATTTCCACTTCAAGATGGGCGAGAAGGACCTCACCGCAACGGCAGGGAGCGTTACGGAGGATATGCAGAACGCCATCAGCGCGACGGACGGCAGTATTTCGTACGCGGGCGAATATTCGGTGCTCGTTTCGGGTGCGCGGTACGACAACCCGAGTTTCAAAATCAAAATCAACCAGGTCGGCGTGAGGGTGGACCGCGCCCTCTACTACAACGGCCAAAAAATCGGCAAGGGCGAAACCCTGGACTGGACCAAACCGTGGATCGACTGGAACGGCGACGACAACAAAGACGAAGGGAACGACCCCACCAAAGCGAACGAAGTCGACCAGCCGTACTTTATTTACAGCGGCGACTATTACTATCCCATTCTGAGCGCGGACTACAACGCCTTTTCGGTGTTCCGCCTGTATAACCCGTACGCGACGGAGGGCGACGGGTACTCCTCCGTGGCAAAATCGGCGTTCACGGGGTATGTGCTCGACTTTACTTACGCAAACGAATACTTCGGCACCAATCAGCCCGTGCGCTTCGGCAGTCACTCGGGCGGCGGTATCGAATATCAGACGATGCACCGCCAGCCCAACTCGATTTCGGGCACCGGCACCTACGTGCCCGGCGTGAAAAACGCGGGTATGTACGAAGTGCAGTTCATCTCCTCGCGCTCGGCGGCCTCGGCCGATGAGAACGACGCCGACCATAAGGCCACCGGCGTGTACTTTGCCGCCAATAACTTTGCCTTCTCCTCCAAAGTCAACATCTACGTGGACCCCGCCTCCGCCGAGGTGGAACTCACAACGGAGGCAAAGGAAGGCTTTACCTATGACGCGGGCGAAATCAAGGACGCGGAGATCGTCATTTACGATAACACCTCCAATACCCACGTCAATCCCCACCTCGACGCCGCCGCGGTCCTCGAATATTTCCTCTTCGACGACCTCAATTTCAAGGCCGGCGTCTATGACATCCGCACCAAACTCTATTATACCCTCGACCAAGTCAAAGATTGGGAGAATAATCGGCCGTGGGGCAGTATAAAAGGCGAGGACGATACGACCCGCGAGGCCGCGGCAAAGGAGGCCGGCAAGCAGTACATACCCAGTTACACGGACGAAGAATTGCAAAAACCGCCCGAGGTGCTGTGGGACAGCAAGACGGGCGATAAGTTCGACCCCGCCAATCCCGGCGCGAATATTACGGAGGGCATTTTGGATGCGGCAGGGCTGAAAGCCTTCCAAGCGCTGTACGAAAAGACGGTGGACCTCACGAGCGACGGTAAACTCGTTTACATTGTGGACCAATCGTCCTTCTCCACCGCGACCAAACTCGAAGGCAACCCCACCGACGCCCGCCGCTACGCCGTGTTTGTCACCCTCGACCTCGACGTGGGCTACGACGACTATAACTACAACTTCGACCAGAACGCCGACCACCTTGTGGGCCTCGGCAAGGGCACCTCTTACTTCTGGGCGTTTGAGTTTACCGTGAATCCCGCCGAGGTGCGGCCGTACGACTTCGACGACAAGGAAAAACCCAACCCGATCCCCGGCCCGGAGGACAAAAATACCTCCGTCGGCGTGCAGAGAGAGGTGGTTTTCAACGGCCTCGGGCAGTTCCAACTTCCCACCCTCAACTTTACCGATCCGCTCGGCATGCAACGCGCGCTGACCGGCTCCGCCGCGGAGTTCACAAAGGGCGGCACCACCTTCGGCACGGGGCTGTACTCTGGCTCGGCCCTCACCGTGCAAGAAGGGTACGACTTCATCGTGAAGTACTACATCGAAGAGTACGGGCTGACGGAGGCCGGGAAGTATCTCGACTACGTCAACGTGATGAACGGCCAAAAACTGAAAGTGCGCATCTACATCCCCGCCTACAAGGATGCAACAACGGGCAAGCCGACGGGCGCAAACGGCAACTATGTGTTCGACGGGAAGGCTCTCGGCGACGCCAGGAAGGACGACGAGGGGAATTACTACTACGAAATTACGTACACGATCACCCCCGTCACCGTGACGACCTCGCTCACCATCACCTATACCTACGACGGCACGAGCCGCGAGGAAGATTATAAGCCCAGTCTCTATAATGAGGAAACATGTCCCGAGCAGGGCGGCACCGTTGGGATGGGCGTCGGCGGCGTATGGACTGACAAGGAACACGGCGGGCGTCCCGCAAATAAAGAAGAAGAACGTCAGCAGGGATTCATCTATCCCTTCTCCGTGTGGAGAGATAACAATGTGGAGGCGGAGGAAGGCACGGCGGTCGGACCCAAAGTCGGCGAAGATAAGCTGAAGTACACCATCTCCAATCCTCAATGGCTATTCAGTGATACCACCTATCAGTCGAACGAAAACATCAAGTTCGGCGGCGGCGTGTACACCTTCAACACGGGCAGTCCGAACGTTGGGCAGTATGCCCTTTCCACCGTGACAAAACTTGGCGGCGGGGACTTAAAAACGCACCATAACTATGAGCCGCTCGAGATCGACACGGGCGTCGTTTGGGTGTTCACTTTCTCCAATTCGAATGACACTGACTTCAAGTTCAGCAGGCAAGGCTTCAACGGCACGGCGGATGAAAACGGCAACTACGGCAACTTTGTCGTAGGGGATACAAGTACTGTCACCGTCATCATCGAGGCCAAAAATATCGCCGACGAAAACGTGTTTGCGACCAAGATCCAACAGGCGAAGGACGGCAGTGCTCTGCCCGACAGCGCAACGGAGGGCGGCGCGCTTGCGATCTACGGCGACGGCTATGCCGACATTGCGTACACGACGGAAGAAAACGGCGCCGTGGTGCAGGATACCGCCGCCACGAAGGACGGCAAATACAAGATGGCCACCTTCCCGTTTGCGGGGCCGACCACCTACTACCGCCCGCACGTCAAATTGGGTTACTACAAGTACGGCGTGAACGGCGCGACCTCCACGGAGACCCGCGGCGACACCGTTACAACGATAGAGGAGGGCCCCGACTTCACCCTCGGCTGGGCGGATAACAGCATGGCCTCGGTGACCTCGGAAAATGCGGTGGGGCTCTCGGGGACTTCGGCAGGGCAGTTTGCCTCCGTGATCGTCAACGCACAGGGCAACTATACGGGCTCCGTTACCGTCAACTTCTATATCCGCCCCGCAGTCATCGCCATTGCCCATAACGGCGGCGCGTACGACTTCAAGAAGGGCGACGAAGGCGCGCAATACAACGGCTACTACTATGACCGCGGCGCGCACGGCTTGCAACTCACCTTTACCAACACGGAGGATTATAGGCCCTACACGCGCATGCTGTTCAATGCGCGCGGTACGGAGTTGAGCGCCGAGCAAGTTGAGGCGATCAATACGAACAACAACATCGATATTTCCAACGTGGCGTATGCCTATGCCTCGCAGGAGTTGTTTGACGCCTTCCATAAAAAGTATTTCGATGACGGGAAGGTCGATGACAAAGAACTTGAAGAACTCAACAAACTGTATTCGGTCGACCCGCCCATCGACGCCGACGTCTATTACGCCGCGATCGCTTTGAGCAACGAGAATTTCGTGTTCAAAGAGGCGAAGGAAGGGGAGGAGTTCCCCTCCATTACGGGCTCGAATTTCGGCAACGGCACGAACGACCTCGTGCGCGGCGTCTTTGAGATCAAGCCCGCCACCGTGACCGCCACTATTGACGCCGCGGCGGCATTCTATAACCGCAGTGCGCACACGGCGTCGTTCTCTTTCACGAATGAACGCGACGGGAATGTGACCCCTTCGACCGTGCTCAATGAGTATGAGGTGACCTATCTGCTCGGCGGGCAGACCGAGATGATAGACGCGGGAACTTACACCGTGACCGTTACATTCGGAACGCACGATTGGCTCGGCGAGGGAAACATCGATGACGGCATGAAATCGGGCATCGAAATTCCCACCACGACGAAGCGCTCGAACTTTGTGTTCAACGCCACGGCGGATAAGACGCGCACGTTCGACTTCACGATCAAGCCGGCGGAGATCAAACTCGGTAAGTTTGCGGACGTCGCATACAATAAGGTTGGGCAGGGCGTTCCGCTCGATTTCACCAACACCGAACGCAACAACGACGCGGTGCCTACGCTTGCCGCTACGGCCGAGGAGGATCTCGTTACCGCGAACGAATACACCTTGACCTATGAGGCCGCTTCGAAGAATGCGAAGTTGGACGGGAGCAAGGTGCCCCTCAACGCGGGCGACTACAACGTGACCGTTGCGCTGACGGACGCCGCAAAATCGAAGGCGGATCCGAGCCTCTACAACTTCAAATTCGTTGCAACGGCGGGGGTCGAGCAAACGATCGATGCGGACGGCAAGACGGTTTCTTCCTCCTACACCATTACGCCCGCCACCGTAAACGCAAGCGTAGAGAACACGACCCTTACCT
The DNA here is from genome assembly GCA_947589555.1 of uncultured Clostridia bacterium. Taxonomy (GTDB): domain Bacteria; phylum Bacillota; class Clostridia; order Christensenellales; family Borkfalkiaceae; genus Gallimonas. The sequence continues at coordinate 7,397 of CANQAZ010000006.1, forward strand.
ACAACGGGCAAGATCAAAAGCAGAACGTGAAGTTTGAAAACGCGCTCGGCGAAGATTCCATCATCCCCGAATTTTTGGGGCAAAACGCGGAATTGGATGGGGTCGAGTATTCGGTGAAGTACGCGTACAGCGGCTTTGCCGGGAAAGATTATGCGGAGTTTATCAACCGCGGCTCCTATACCGTCACCGTCACCCTCAAAAATGACGGCAACTACACCTTCGGCAAGAGGGGAGAGGCTTACCTCTATTCATACACGATTTCCTACGCCATCCTCCCGAAGGACATCGAGGATGAGGACGTTACGCTGAGTGAAACCCCGAGCGAACTCGTGTACACGGGCGCATCGCTCACGCCGACCTTTACCCTTACCGCGACCAAAATCTTGGACGGCTATAAACTCATCGCCAATTCGGATTACAGCGTGACGCACACCGCCGACGTGGATGTTTACTATGCCGCCGAGGACAAGAAAACGGTCGTCACCGTGACCATCAACGGGCAGAACAATTTCAGCGGCACAAAAACGTTTACCTTCACCATCCTTCCCGCAAAGGTGAGCGTGACGGCGAACGAAGGAACGGGGCCCGAAGGAACGATCACGGCGCCTTACAACAAGTTTGCACAGGCCCTTGCCTTCACCTTCCAGAACAAGGAGGCGGACGGCACCGTCGTGCCCGTGTTCAGCCAAAACGATGGGGCCACCAACTACAAGGTGACCTACAAGAATCAGGACGGCACGGATACGGAGGAGTACACCCAGACGAATGCGCCTATCAACGCGGGAACTTACACCGTGACCGTCACTTTGACGGGCCTCTATGCGGGCGGCAACTTCACCTTTGAGGACGGCTCGCTCACAAAGACGTTTACCCTCGTCATCACCCCTGCGGAATTGACTTTGACGATTTCGGAGTCGTTTGCAAAGGACGGCGCGTTCAACAAGAGTTTCGTGTACGACGGGCAGGATTATTACTCCCGCCTCAACAACTTCACCCTCAATAACGTGAACAATACGGTGCCCAACGGCTCGGCCGTCACCGAGGCCTTCTACCTCGGAACCTACTCGACGGGCGCATTGCAGACGAACTTCATGAACGCCGGCACGTACTACATCCTGTTCACGTTTACGGGGGAACAGAACGTAAACAAGAATTACAGTGTAACCGCGATTAAGGCCGGAAAAGATGTTGCTTTGGAGAACGTGACCGACTACACCGTGCAGGCGGACGGCTCCATCGTCATTCCGTTTACCATCACGCCCGCCCAAATCACCGTGAACGCACTTTCCAATAAGACGTACACGGGCGAGGGCATCGATGCGGATATTCTGTTCACCAACAAAGTGTCGGGCGGCGTGGTGCCGAACAACAGCAAGGCGACCTACACGGCCGTTTCGGCGAATGCGAAGTTGGCGGACGGGAGCAATTTGCCCCTCAACGCGGGCAAGTACACCGTTACGGTGACGCTTGAAGGCGACGATGCGAACAACTTCACCATTGCCGACGGCACCGACAAGCGGACCTTCACGGTGGATCCCGCCATCATCAGCGCAAGCGTGGAGGCCCAGCGCTTCACCTATGATGGGGAAAAGCACCAGCAGACCGTGAAGTTTGCCAACGCGCTCGGCGAAGGGGCAGTTACGCCCACCCAAGACGAATATAGGTTGGATTACACCTACGACGGCTTCTCCGAAAGGGAGAAGGGCGAATTTACGGACCGCGGGTCTTACGGCATTGCCGTCGATCTCAACGAGAGCGGCAACTTCGCCTTCGGCAAGGATGATGACGGCGCATACAACTATCATTTCGATATTTCCTACTCCATTCTCCCGAAGGAAATTACAAAGGACAATGTGACGGGCATTGCGGACGGCGAGAGCAAGACCTACACGAGCGAATCGCTTACGCCGACCGACATCGTCATCAAGACGACCCTCAAAGAGGGGAGCGGCGAATATACGCTCATCGATGAGACCGATTATACCCTCTCGCACTCCGCCGACGTGGAAGCGTTCACGAGGGGCGCGCAGACGGTCGTCAAAGTGACCATCACCTGCCAGAACAATTTCAGCGGCACGCTGACGTATAAATTCACCATCGACCCCGCCGTGGTGAGCGTGGCGGCGGCCGGCGAAGATGCCGGAACCGTTAAGGTGACGTACAACAGGTACGCACAGCCGCTTGACCTCACATTTACGAACACGGACGACATGTATGCGGACGTCGTGCCCATGCTCAACCGGAACGGAGGCGCCTCCTTCTACACGGTGACCTACAAGAATCAGGATTCCTCGGATGAGACGGCGTACACCCAGACGAATGCGCCCAAAGACGCAGGGACCTACCTTGTGACCATCACGCTGGGCAAAGAGGGACAGGGCAACTTCACCTTTGATGGCGGCGTGTACACAAAGACCTATACCCTCCTCATCGAAAAAGCGAAGTTGACCTTGACGATTTCGGAATTGTTCGCAAACGGCGGCTCGTACATCAACCAATTCGTGTACGACGGAAAGGATTATTACAACCGCCTCAACACCTTCGACCTCGATAACGATTACGGCACGGTGCCCGTGGGCTCCGAAATCATCAAAGAGTTCTACCTCGGGATCTATCCCGCCGATGGCGACGCTTTGACGAAATTCTCCGACGCCGGCCAGTACTACATCCTGTTTGCGTTCAAAAAGGGTGCGGATAAGGACGTCAGCAAGAATTACGAAGTGGCGGCCGTATGGGCCGGCAGCAGCGCCGTTGAGTTGAAAGGCGACAACTATACCACGAATCCGGACGGCTCCATCGTCATTCCGTTTGAGATCACGCGCGCCAAAATCACCGTGAACGCGCTTTCCAACAAGACGTACACGGGCATGAACATCGAAGCGGATATCCTCTTTACCAACGTCTCGGATGGGAGCGACGTGGTGCCCGGCGGCGGCGACTACACCGTGAAATATGCGGCGGCCGACCTCGGCGACCTCGGCGACCACGTGGTGGATGCGGGCAAGTACACCGTTACGGTGACGCTTACGGATCCCGTTGAGAAAAACTTCGAGATCGTTGCATGGGACGATGCGGGCACCATGACGCGGGAATTCACCGTGGATCCCGCAAAACTGTCGGTCGTTCTCCGCGAGAGCGTGGTCGATTACTCGGGTAGCAATTACATCGTACAGACGAATTTCACCAACACGTCGGAGACGGCGATCGTTCCCACGAAGATCGGCGAAGATTACAGCCTTGCGCTCGTCGCAACGGACGATCCCGGCCTCACCCCCGAATACAACGCGGTGATCGACGCCAAGACGTACAATGTGACCGTCACGTTGCTCAACGATAACTTTGTGTTCACCGATGACGGGATGACAACGACGCTCACCTACACCATCAACCCGGGGACCATCGAGTTGAGCGATCCGGGCACGAAGATGACGAACAGTTGGAAAACCGCTTCGTACAATCCTTCCAACCTCATACGGACCAAATTCGTTGCGGGGGACTTCTCCCTTGTGGGGAACCGTTCCACCGACATTGCGGGCATGAACATCACGCTCATCAGTTGCACGACGGACGACGGCTCCTACACGATGGGGGACGGCTACTACGAGATCGAAAAGAGGGGCACCTACAAGGTGACCATACAGGTCAGTGCGCCCAACCACACCACGCGGACGTTCACCTTTGATATCAACGTGACGGGCGGCAACGTGCTCATCAACGTGCCCGAAGATTTCAGCAACTTCCTGACGAAGCAGTACGGCATGGAATACGGCGACGTCGGATTGCAGGAGGCCTTCCTCGACCTCATCAAGGGCGGTAGCCTCACCGTGGATAACATCCCCAACCCCGAGATCAAAGAAAAATCCGGGCAGGCCGTTGTGGATTGGCTCCTCGATTTCGGCTTTACCGTCAAAGTGGACGGCAGTACGTTCAGCACGTCGAACCACCTGAAAGTGGGCGATTATGCGCTCAAAGTGAGCCTTCCCGACGTCGACGGCGGGATCCGCTTCCACGAAGAATCCAACGACTCGCAGGTCGTCACCAGTAATACGCGCTTCTATCATATCACGCCCGCGGTCATCGTGATCGACTGGGGTGCGCTCAGCGAACTCAAATACAGCGGCAGAGACCAGTCCGACAGCATCAAGGGCGGCGTGAAGATCGCCAATCTCCTCGCAGGGGATGTGGCGGGCTTCGAGATCGGCCACATTCTCATCGGCACCAAAGCGGACGCGTTTGCGGAAGCGGACGAGGTGGTGGACGCCGTGCAAGCGGGCACCGAGGACCTCATCCGGTACTATCTGCGCCTCCGCGTAGACGACGCGACGCTCACCGGCGACGACAAAGCCAATTATGTGTTCGCGACAGACGGAAAGGTGGATGGGATTTATTTCGAAAAAGACTTCAACATCGCCCGCCTCGAACTCAACATCCTGCTCTCCAATTCTTCGAGTTACTACGGCAACGACTATACCGAAAACTTCGCGTTCACCTATATGGACGCCAACGGCTCCGCATCCGTCGATGTGGACGAGGTCATGCTCCGCAAAGCCGTGCTTGAAGTGCTCAAACTGTACCTCGCCGACGTCGAAGTGGAAGCGGAATTCCCCGGCGTAAACACCTACAAGGTGAAGGCGACGACCCTTTCGAGTGATTTCGGCAACTTCAAACTCGAATTCGGCACGGCCGAGGCGACGCACGAAATCAACCGCCGCCCCGTGGCCCTGCAAATGGCCTCCTCCGAGAGCATTTACGGCGAAGCCACCGTCCTGCCCGATAAGAACCATTCGTGGACGACTTCGGCCGGCAGTCTCTCCGTGCTCGACGGCGACCTCGAACAGATCAGAGAGGCCATCGCCATCTCGACGAACGCGACGACGGACTCGCCCGTCAGCGGCATTTACACGACGTCCGGCACCGTCATTCCCAACGCGACCTCGGGCAACTACGAGATCACCTGCGCGGACGGTGTGTACACCATCAAGCCCCGTCCCATCGTCATTGACATTACCAATCGGCAAAGCGTGTACGGCGAACCGCTCGACGACAATTTGACGGATCCCAATGCGTGGAAAGTTTCGGCCGTTACTAACACGGATGCGGAAGCGGGCGACCTCAACTACGGGTTGCGTGCCACCGAGTCGAACGCGATGCTTGAAATCGTGCTCTCCCTCAACCCCATTTACACCGATTCTCCCACTTGCAACCGCGACGGAGATGGCAACATCATCGCTTGGCCGAACGCGATCACGGGCACCTGCTCCAACAACAACTATGAGGTTACGGCGTGGAAGAACGGCGACTATTTGGTGAAGCAACGCCAGGTCTCCATTCAGATCAATAACCGCACCGCCGTTTACGGCGATGAACTCGCCCGCATGGGCTCCCCCCTCACACTCCGTGAGCCGCTCATGAACGGGGACAACACCGCGGTGGTAACGCCCGGCGACTGGACCTACGATTCCTCCCTCGGCTCCGCCACTTATACCATTTTGCCCGTCGATATGAGTTACCTCACCTTCTACGTGGGCAAGGCGGATACCAAGAGCGAAACCGCCTATGCCTACGTCGGCAAGTATCCGCTCGTCGGCGCGTGGGCGTTCGGGTTTGATAGTTCGTCCGTCAGTTACTGCTACAAGGTCACCTTCACGGGCACGTGGGAAGCCTCCCTCAACGAGGGAACGGCCTTCGAAGGCGCCCAAGACGGTGCGGCCGGCGTCTACGAGATCACGCCCGCCTCCATCACCGAAGAGGGAAGTTGGAACGTAAACAAACTCTTCTACGAAACGAGCGATCCCAATAAGACGGAGGAGAACGGCTGGTTCAAGATGTACCTCGAACAGATGCTGTTCTCGTTGAAGGGCGACTTCAACGCGCCTTTGGCCGACATCACGCCTTCCTCCTTCACCTATTCGGAGGATGGGAGCGAGGCCGGCAAGACGACGGCGTTCACTGCCCTCCTTCCCGTCAACGGCAAGGATGAAACGCTCACCATTACCTTTGCCAAGCCGCAATACAGGGGCATCGGCTCGCCGACCTCGGAGGAGCCTTACTACAACGAGGGAGATCACCTCTGGTACGTGCACACGGGCGGCAGGTGGAGTTCGGCGGTCACCGTATCGGTCGCAAACCACACCGATGCGACGTTCACCCTCACCTACATCATCTCCAACGTCATTGCCACCGTTTCTCTCAACTCCGCGCTCGGTGCGTTGGAAGCCGTGTACGGCGACTACAAGTATCCCGCGCTCGCCGCAGACCTTGAAAACTACGACGAGAACGATATCAAAGACCTGCCTCTTTCCCAAGCGCTCAACGAGTACATCTTTGAGAACAGTTCGATGATCATTACGGTCACGGGCTTCGAGACGGCCTTCCCCGAATCGACGCTCGAAGATCACGTCCGCGAAATCGTCAACAACTGCTGGGTGGAAGTCGCCGATGCGCAGATCAGCAGCGGCGGATACCTCATGGCCGGCACCTATACCCTCCGCCTCGTCGCAAGAGAGGGGAGCGGATTCTTCGCCAACTTCAAGGCGTCGAGCGCCTCCTTGCCCAAAGGACAGGTGGACCAGGGCGCAGGCAACCGCCTCGTCATCCGCCCGCGCGAAATCGGCATCGACTGGGTAGACCCCGCCGCCGCGAAGAGGGATGAGATCATCCGTGAGGACAGCGATAAGATCACCTATACTTACAGCGGTTACGAGTATTCGCAACAGCCCACGTTCACGAACATTCTTCCCGGCGACCTCGTCAGCGACCCTGCTTACCAGTTCCTGACCGAAACGGGAGCGGTGGTGGATACCGCGAAGAACGTGCGCAAGGACGGCTACTACACCATCCAAGTGTTGCAGAGCGCGCTCAAAGGCGCGGACAGCGTGAACTACCGCTTGCCCGACGATATGACCATCCGCCTCGACATCATCCCGAGGGAGATCTACATTACCATCGACGACCTTGCAAGCACCGTTTACGGCGTGGAGCCCGATCTTGGCAGAGTGTTCACCGCCGACGATTGGCACGTCACTACGGGTAAGGGGCTCGGGCTTGCGGCCGGCGAAACGACGGCCGATCTCGGGATCGAGTTGCACCTCGAACTTCCGAGCAAGGATGCCGCCCTGTACGTGAATGCGGTCAAGGGCGAAGGGAACAACGATAACTACGAGTTCCGCTTCGAAGGCGGCAACTACGAGATCACGCCGAAGTCCATCCATATCAACATTGAGGATAAAGAGAGTTTCTACGGCGATGAATTCGTGGCCCTCGGCTTCACGGTGGACGGCGCGCTCGCTTACGACGATACGGCCGATGACCTCCTCGTCGTGCTCGCAAAGGCCTCCGGCCTCGACGTCGGCGACTACGCCATCACGGGCGTGAGCGGGAACCCCAACTACGTTGTCACCTTCACGGACGGCACCTACACCATCCTCCGCGCGACCAACGTGTGGATGAGGGAATTCGAGGCGTTCGAATTCTTCGAAGGCGAGAATCCGCCCGAGGATCAGAAGCCGCTCGCCCGCTTCGGCGAAGTGCACCTCTACTACTTCTACGACGAAGCCTGCACCGAAATCGTGCTCGACGACATTTCGGAGTTGGATGACGGCGTCTACTACGTCCGTGCCGTCGTCGCAGGAACGGACAATTATACTGCGCTCGACAACATGTACACCTTCACCATCCTCCCGACATTCAGTACGTTCGGCAACAATATGGATATCGGGCTGTATGTGACGATTTGGTCGATACAGGTGGTCGCGCTCCTCGGCGCCGTGCTCTTCGTCCGCCGCAGGAAACAAAAAAACGGTACCAAAAAATCTTAATATAAGGAAGGCAAAAGAGAATGTGGAATTTAATGGCAATCTCGATCTTTGGGTATGAGCTGAAATGGGAAGTCGAAGACGCTCTGTTCTGGCTCATGGTAGCGCAAGTCGCGCTCGTGCTCTTGATGCTCATTGTCTTTGCGGTGCTCATCCACCGCGTAGGCAGAGACAAGACGGTCGTGGTGAACGAGGGGAAGGCGGCGGCGCCGGAACGCAAGTTGTTGGGCATTACGCTCGATACAACTTCCGTGCAACGCAAATTTGCCCTCGGCGACAAATTCAACTGCGACGGCCTTGTGGCGATCGCCCAATACAGCGATGCGCCCGTCTATGAGTCGATCACCGACGCCGTGATCAAATCGGCCGAACAGTACGCGGCCGAGGTGACTGCGGCAGAGGGCGGCGCCCCCGCGGCGGAGGGCGAAACGGCCGCTCCCGCGGCAGAAGGCGAAGCGGCTCCCGTCACTGCGGGACCCGCGGGTCTCATCGTCATCGTGCCCACCATCACGGGGCTCGGCAAAGCATTCGTGACCGTCCTGTACGGCGGCATGAAGGCCGTGTACGCGATCGAACTCGGCGAAAAGGAAGAGGAGGCCGCTCCCGTCGCGGAGCCCGTCCGCACCCTGCTTTCCGTCACCCTCGATACCTCTATGGTACAGCGCGAATTCCGCGTGGGCGAGGAATTCAACTGCGCGGGCCTGCTCGTCACGGCGAATTACAACCTCGAACCCAAGTCGGAAGGGGTGAGCGAATTCGAAGTGGACGTTCCCGATATGACCGCAGAGGGCAAGCCCACGGTCACGGTGCGCTACGGCGGCAAGGAAGCGGCGTATGTCATTTCGGTGGCGGCCGCGGAAGAGGAAGAGCCCGTTGCGGCGGCCGAACCCGTTGCGGAGCCCGTCCGTACCCTGCTTTCCGTCACCCTCGATACCTCTATGGTACAGCGCGAATTCCGCGTGGGTGAGGAGTTCAACTTCGAAGGGCTTGTCGTCACGGCCAATTACAACCTCGAACCTACGAGCGAGCCCGTCACCGATTACACGGTGGAACAGCCCGATATGAGCGTGGAAGGCAAGCCGTCCGTCGTCGTCACGTACGGGGATAAGACGGCGGTATATGCCATTTCCGTCGCCAATCCCGCCGAGGAAGAAGTGGCGGCCGCCGAAACTGCGGCGCCCGAGACCGTCTCCGCAAAGGGCGAAGAACCCGCCGAAGAGTCCGCCGAGGGCGGCACGCTCCGTTACGACAAGAGTTTTACCGCAAGGCTCATCCAGGCGGACGACGAAACGAAGCAATGGTACACCGAAATCAAGAACGGCTTGCTCGGCTATAAGAAGGTGCACGACCGCATGAGTTGGAAGCGCGAGACCTATCGCGTCGGGCGCGAGACGGTGGCCCGTCTGTCCTTCCGCGGCAAGACGCTCTGCCTCTTCCTGCCCCTCTACGCCGCCGATTTGGAGGGCTCCAAGTACAAGGTCGAGGATGTCTCCGATAACGCTTCCTGCGCCGATACGCCCTGCATGTACCGCATCAAGAATGCGAAGCGCGCGCGCTACGCGGGCGAACTCTTTGCACTCGTCATGGAAAAGATGGGCGTCCCCACCATCGAGCGGGAATCGGTCGATTACTACCTGCCGTACGAAGGCATCGTCGAACTCATCAAGAAAGGCCTTGTCAAGCGCGACATCAAGAGCAAGAGCGAAGAAGCGTTCTTCAACAAGGGCGAAGGCGCCGAGGCTACGGAAACGGGTGAAGTTGCGGTAGCCGCGGACGATTCGGACAAGAAATAATTGATTCCGCATTGAAAAATGCGCGCGGTTTTTTCCGCGCGCTTTTTTCATGGAATTTTTCTTAAAAAACAAAAACCCCGGCAGAACTTTTAGGTGTTCTGCCGGGTCTCGATTTGTGAATTCGTTGCAACTCCAATAGAACAACCAATTGCTTCCGATCAAGCCTGTGCTACGGTTGCCATGACAAAGGCGACATAAAAACATCGGAGGTTTCCAAAACGAAAAACGAAGTTTCTCAAATCAAGCGGTATTTCGTCTGAGGATCTCTACTCTATGATCGGTAATTTTATGAGACAGATCATGTAAAAATCAAAATGTCACATATATCCATGACTGAAAAAGGTTGACGACGGGGGGGTGTAATGGTAAAATGGGTTTACTTTGCTGTGAAAAACGCCGTCGAAACCGAGAAAAAATTGACGAAAAAGCCGATGTTTTCAGACGTTCGGCAACCGAAAAAGGCAGACGAAAAGCAAAAAACTCATAGGAAGAGGCAAAGGAGGCAAACTGACGTGGAACAAAAGAAGAACCTCAAAACGCAAACGGCAAAGGCGTCCGCGTCCCGGGGGGCGGAAGTCGGGAAGGCACAGCACGCGGCGGCCGCGGGGCAGGTATCCGGGCACGAGAGCAAATATATGTTGGAAGTCATTGATTTTTCAAAGAAATACAGGCACAACGAGCGCTATTCCGCGCGGCACGTAAACTTCACGGTGTCGGCGGGGGAAGTCGTCGGGCTCGTGGGGAGCAACGGCGCGGGCAAGTCCACCATCATCAAGAGTATCATCGGCGTTCTGCCCTTCGAGGAGGGTACCATCAAAGTGGGCGGCTACGATATCGCCAAGCAGTCAGAGAATGCCAAGCGCCTCATCGGATATGTGCCGGATGACCACTCGGTCTACGAAAAACTTACGGGCAGGGAATATATCAATTATATCGGGAGCCTATACGGGGCGAACAAGGAGCAGAAACAGTACGTGACGGAGGAACTTGCCAAGCGGTTTGAGATCGCTTATGCGCTGGATGCGCAGATTGCGGGCTACTCGCACGGTATGCGGCAGAAGATCTGCATTTTGGGCGCCATCACGCACAGACCCAAACTTTGGATCCTCGATGAACCCATGGTGGGCCTCGACCATCAGACGATGGCGTTCCTCTGTGAGTATATCCGTTCCTATGCGGATAGCATGCACTCCGTTCTCTTCTCATCGCACAACTTGGAGGTCGTCAAAAAGACATGCGACAAGGTCGTATTCGTCAAGAGGGGGGAGGTAGCGAACATTGTCGATCTCACCAAAGAGACGGATTTTGACCTGAACGGATATTATACCACGCTGAACGAGGTAAAGCAGGATGCGTGAGTTTATCCGTTTACAACTCAAATTGAAGTGGGGGTTGAACCGCAACAACAGCAAGGCAAGCGCCATCATGACGGCGGTTGCCGCGCTTCTTGCCGTTCTTGTTGCGCTTGGGCTTGTTTTGGCGCTCACCTATGTTCTGAATGCGGCGTTTATCAAGGAAGCGATCGATGTGTCGGCGAAGCGGCTTGCGGGGCTCTATCTTACCATTATTATGATCGGGCTGACGGTCGCGGCGACGGGAATGCAGATGAGGCGGCTTTACCGTCCTGCGGATCTCTTCATCACGGCGCGCTTCCCTTTGAGCCCCTTCAAACAGTTCATCTGCCATCTCATATTGAATTACATCGACCTCACCATCTATTCGGCGGCGTTGGTCATACCCGTGATGATCATGTTCGGCGTGGCGATGAAGTGCATCACCTTCGTCTATATGATGGGAGTCCTCCTGGGCGCGCTGTTCATGCCGCTCATTCCCTTTGCGCTCTCCATCTTCATTGCGATTCCCGTGATGTACATTGTCACGCTCCTTGAACGCCACACGTTCGTCATGATCGGCGTGTTCGTCGCGGTATTGGTAGGGGCGTTCTTTCTGTATGACTACATCCTTACGGCCCTCGCGCAGTTCTTCATCCACAGGAATTGGGAAGAGGGCACTTTGGAGATATGGAACAGTCTGCTTACGGGGATGGACGCATATTATAATCCTGCGTACTACCTCGGCAACATGATCTTTTTCGAGCGGTTCGGTCTCGGCATCGGGGTGCTCCTCGGGGCGTCCGCCGCACTCATCGCGGGCGGGGTAGCGCTGGCGCGCATTGTTTGTACGAGTTTTCGGAGTAAGGCGCTGGACAGCGGCTTCGGTGTGCGTGTGAGGCACACCGAGGAGGACGGGTACAGCAGTTCGCGTGCCATTTTCCGCTACCAGTTCAAGGAGATCTTGCGGACAAAGACGTACTCGTATTTCTATCTCGGCGTTGCGATCTCCACGCCCGTCATGGTGTTTTTCTGCAACAGGCTCGTGTCGATGGTAGGGGAAGCGCAGATCGGCCCCGGGTTCAACTTCGGTACGTCGATGCTCGTCGTTGCGGCGTTCATGGCGATGATCTGCTCCTTCACGGGATCCGTTCTCAGCGTGGAGGGGAAGAAGTTCTACATCACGAAGTTGGTTCCCGTGGGGTACAGGAAGCAACTGCTCATCAAGGGGCTTTTGAACATTGCGGTGAGCGCCATCGCACTTGCGATCAGCGCCATTGTGATGGCGAGTTTGCAGTTCTTGAATGCGGCGGAGATGTCCGTACTCGTCTTGTCCCAGATGGTGCTTGCCGCGGGGCTGGTGTTCAACGGCATCAACCTTAACCTTGCTAATCCCAACTTGAAGCCAAAGGCGAACGGCGAGGCGGAGGAAATCAATATCACATATATGTTGCTCATCGGGCTTGTGGTTGCCGCGCTTTTGGGCGCGCTTTGCATCATTCTCCCCGACGGCGCCGGGAGCGGGACGACTGCGGCCTATCTCATTGCAGTGGCGATCGTAGCCTTCTTTACGGCGGTGAACTTCGTCGTGTTCTGGTTTACGGCGGATAAAAAGTATCGGAAAATCGAGGTCTAAGAGGTACGCTATGAAAAAGTTGATGACGTCCACGATCATTTTGTTGCCACTCATCATCCTTGCCATTTTGCTCGTGAGCGGTGCCATCAAGGCGCTCATGACACATATCTACGTGGATATGGTGGAATTTGTTGATGACGACACTTTGGTGCTCATCATGGACGACGAGGAGAATCCTCCTGCCGAACAACTTGAAGTCAACGTGTTGCCGCTCAAAGCGGAGAACCGCGACCTCATCTTCTCGATGGACGACGAGAGCATCGCCTCCGTGGATGCAAGTGGCAGGGTTGTTGCAAAGTTTTACGGCGAGACATACGTCAACGTCATGAGCGCGGAGGATAACCTGAAAAAGGATCGCCGCCGTGTGCTCGTGACCGACGATGCCGTGCATAAAATCGAGATCACCGAGGATTGCCCGACCGATATGTATGAGGCAAACACGGAGCAACTTGCCGCCGTGATCTATCCGCGGGAGGCAAAGGAGGGGGGCATCAAGTGGACGACTTCAAACCCTGAGATCCTCGCCATCAGTGAAACGGGCATCATAGAGGCAAGGGGGTATGGCGAAGCGACCATCACCGTCACCTCTGTGGAGAATGAGGAGATCTCCGATTCCGTAACGATCAAATGCCACAGCGCAATCGACGAGATCAAGACCGAGATGGGCGTCAGGCGCGTCGAGACGGCGCTCGAAACGGCACAATTCCCCAAGATCATACAGAGCCCGCTCGAAGCGGACGTCACGATCGCCTATACCTCCGATCATCCCGACATCGCCACGGTGGATGAGAACGGGCAGATCACATTTTCCAAAGCCGGCAAAGTCACCGTTACGGCGACCGCTACGGACTTCGGCAACACACAGGCGTCTACTTCCGTTGAGTACGTCTCCACGCTCCACTACTACCGTCTGCCGCTCTTTGAGAAGAAGATGTACACCGTTGATTTCGACGAATATTACGACGCAGACCAAAACATCGCGATAAAGCCGCTCGAAATCCCCTTTGCGGCCGGCTTCGAGCCCGAGAACACCAACCGAAGGATCAAAAACGTCGAATACAGCATCTCCTCAAAGAAAGTTCTTAAATTTGACGAGGCAACGGAAACGTTCTATTTTGTCGGCGAAATGCCCGCCGGTACGGAGGACATCACGGTCACCGTTACGGCGGAGGTCTACGATACCGAAACGAACGATCTCACGGAAAAGGCGGATGCGTTCACCCTCACCGTGCAACGCAGGGCACAGAGCATCGCCGTCGGTTACAATGGGACGGACAACGCACGGTCCATTGTGCTTTCGGATAAAACGCTCATCTTCGGCACGGATGGCGGCGCGACGGCTCCCGTCAGCGTATTCCCCGCAAACCATACCGATAAACTTTCCTACGCATTGGAAAACGCAGAAGAAACCGCAACGCTCACCGGCGGTACGCTCACCTTCCGGAAGGCGGGCTCGGTCAATGTGCTCGTCTCCTGCAAGTACACGGAGAGCGGCGAGACGCACGCCGAGAGCCGCATCACGGTAAGTTATGCGCCCGCCATCGCGGCGGAGCACAAGAAGCCCGTCACCATCACCCCGCCGCAGGAAGAGGGACAACGGCCCGCCAAACAGCAAGTTCTTCTCTCAATGGAAAACGGTATCAAAGAGGAGGGCATCCTTTACTTTGCCGAGCCTGCGGGTACTACGGTCACCTATGCGGTCGAAGACGCGGCGAATGCCGCCGTCGAACTCCAAGCCGTGGACGGCGTACAGCACATCGTGCCCAAAAAGGGCGGCTTCGCCACGATCACGATTACGGTCTCGCCCAAGCCCGCGGCGGCGATTGCGCTCTTTTCTGCACCGGGAAGCGGCGAGTCTGATGGAATTACGGTCTACACCGTTGAGATCTACGTCGATAAGCACGTCTCGGCGGAGGATCTTTCCGTGAAGTTGAACGGCAAACCTGCGACGGGTTCGCTCTTCGGCGCAACGGGCACAAGTGTTTCCTATGAATTTACTGCCGCCGATACCGATTCCGCCATGTCGGGCAAGGTGCTGTATATCACGTACAACGGTCTTACTGTGCCCGCATCCGGCGAAGAGAACAGCGCGACGGCGAGCGGCAACATTTCCTTCCCCGGGAATATCGACTCGCTAGCAGTCACCTTCGGCGTGAAGTACAGCGACAAGGCGATCGGGATCGGCGCGAAGGGTGCCCTTCCCACCGTTATGCGCACACTCAAACGCAATGCGGAGAGCATTGCCTTCCAATATCGTGAAACGAACGTCAGCACGATCACAACGGCGAGAAATTCGCTCACCTTCAAGACGGCCGAGGCTACCAATGACGCCGAGGTCTATGTCAAGATCGGGCCCGACAACCATACGGACACCCCCGTGTACTCTTTGGCGGGCGAGCAGGACGGCGCGAAGATCACGCCCCGAGGCGTTCTCACATTCACGGGCAACACGGCATGCACCGTCACGGTTCAGATCCGGCTCCGCGGCTTGGACGGCGCGATCAATGATGCCTTTACCAAAGATATCGAAGTCAACTATGCGCCCCGCAGCGAAGGGGATACGATCATCACTCTTCCCGCCGACGACGGCAATAAGTTTCTTCTCTCAATGACGGATACCGCCAAGATAGACTATGTCGTGCCCGCGGGAGCAACGGTAGATTGCACGTCGCAGAACAAGGTTGTGTCGCTTGCCGAGAAAAACGGCGAATGGACGATCACGCCTCAAAAGGGCGGCTTTGATACCGTCATGTTCAAGGTGAATGATACAACGTACACCATCTACATCTATGTTGATCGCACCGTAGAAAGCGATTTCACCGTTGAAATGAACGGCGAAGAGGTTTCGCAATATTACAGCACTACGCAGGACGCTGTTCCCTTCGAGGTCACCGTAAATTGCGCAGAAGGCGCCATGACGGGCAAGCAGATCTATGTTAAATACGGCGAAACCATACTGACGGGCAAAGAGGGCGAAACCACCTTCAAGCGCGATGGCGAAGGGATCAACTTCTCAGGCCTCGCCACACTTCCCGTCACCTTCGGCGTACAGTATGCGGAAAGCGCAAAAGATTACGGCAAGACGGGCGAGATCAAGGGCGTCTCCGCCTCGCGCACCATCGCGCGCAACGCGACGGGCGTCACCTTTTTCTACAAGGGCACGAAGGTCTCTGATGTGACCACCACGAGCGCCACGCTCACCTTCAAGACGAGCGAGACGGCCGTTGCCGGCGAGGTCTATGTCAACATTCGGCCCGCCGAACACACCGATGCCGTCAACTACTCCTTGACGGGGAGCAACGCAACGATCGATGAGAGTAGCGGCGAACTCAAATTTACAAAGTCCGATGAGCCGTGCACCGTAACGGTAAAGATCCAACTCGTCGGTATGGACGGCAAGAACTCTGTCGGCGAGGAGATCGAAGTCCACTATACGCCTCGCGGGAAACAGGATAAGGAAGTCATTCTTCCCGTTGACGATAAGGCCGAACTCAACCTCCTTCTCTTCATGAACGGAACGGGCGCAGACAAGGGTAAGATCGTCTATGTCGTGCCCGCCGAAGCGACGGTACAATGCACGACGCAAAACGGCGTTGTGTCGGTCGCCGAGGAAAACGGCGAATGGACGATCACGCCTCAAAAGGGTGGCTTCGGCCTCGTCAAGTACAAGGTGACGGGCGGCGGCGCGGATAAGGAATACACCATCAACGTCTATGTCAACCGCGCCGTGACGGCGGAAAATTTCAACGTCACGTTCCAAGATACGACCCTCGCGGAAGGCGTCTACGGCACTACAAAGACCACGGTCTCCTTTGAGGTCACCGTAAACTGCGCGGAAGCGGATGGCGCCATGACGGGCAAGCAGATCTACGTAAAGTACAACGGCGCGATCAAGGCGACGGGCGAGGAAAACAGCGACACCTTTACGGGCACAATTTCTTTCCCTGTGGAAAGCAGTACGCTCCCCGTCGAATTCGGTGTGCAGTACACGTCCGATGCCTCGGCCTACGAGCCCGAAAAGGGCGACGACGTCGCGCTTTCCTCTGTCATCCGCACTCTTGCGCGGAACGCGGAGACCATCACCGTCACTTACGACGGGATTGCGACAGAGAAGATCGTCACGAAGGATGCCACGATCGACTTCAACGGCACGGTCACGGTTGCGCCCGAAGCGCACACCGATGAAACCATCGCCTACGCGTTGAAAGGCGGCGAAGGCATCGCCACGATCAATGGAAGCAAACTCACCTTTCAAACCTCCGGCACGGTCACGGTGCAAGTGCAGACCAAGCGCGGCGACGAGGTCACGCTCTCCAAGTCTATCACGGTCACTTACGAGGCTCTCGGCGCCAACCAAGAGATTCGGCTCGGCGCCCAAACCGAAATCAAAAACATCGCCATATCTCTTGGAAAGGACGCCCTCATCTACTACACCGTGCCCGAAAGCGCCGCAGTCACCTGCGAAGTTTCGGGCGACGGCGTCATCGGCGGGGGCTACAAGTACGGCGCGGATGACGCCTCCGGCGTCTATCATATCACGCCGCAAAAGGGCGGTCTTGCGACGGTCACAGTCAAGGTGAACGGCAAAAACATCGACGAGACCCACACCCTCAACATCTATGTCAACGCACCTGTCGCGTCCGATAATATCACCGTCAAATTTGGCGGAAAGGAGTGCACGGAAAACGCCTCCTACGGCACCACGGAGACCGCCGTCTCCTTCGAGGTCACCGTAAACTGCGAAGATGGCGGCATGGCGGGCAAGCAGATCTACGTGGAATACAAAAATGGGCAGAGCAAGCGCCTCACGGCCCAAGCGGATCAAACCACCTATACGGGCACGATTGAATTTTCGGGCGGCATCGGCGATCTCACCGTTACCTTCGGCGTGGAGTACGCGCCGGATACGGCGAAATACAGCGGCGACCTCACGGGCATTGCGTTCGGCGCCACCACAACGCGCAAGATCGAGCGGAATGCGCAGAGTATCGCGGTCAGATATGGTAGCGTGGAGACGGAGAAGATCGTCACGCATGAGAGCACCGTCGATTTCCAAAAGGATGTTCAAATCGATGTCTCGCCCGAAAACCACACCGATACGCTTTCCTACGCGCTTCAAAACGGCAACGGCGTCGCCTCGATAGAGGGTAGCGTGCTCAAATTCACGGGGAGCGGTACTGTCACGGTCATCATCAAGACCATGCGCGACGAAACGGTCACGTTCACCAAGTCGATCACGGTCACCTACGAAGCCCTCGGCGACAACAAAGAAATTACGCTCAATAGCGATACGCAATACGTCGTCTTAAAGTACGGCTCCGAGGAAGGGCGCATCTACTACACCGTGCCGAAAGACGCCACGGTCACTTACGCTGTCACGAAGGGGGATAACAAGGTCATCACCACGGACGGCTCCTCCGGCATCTATCACATCGTGCCGATGACGGGCGGCTTTGCGACGGTCACGGTCACGGTAGAGGGCGGGAGCGCGGACGCAGTCTACACTATTAACATCTATGTCGATGCGCCCGTCACACTCAATGATTTTTCCGTTAAATTCAACAACGTAGTTTACGCCGAAGGGGTAGAATTCAAGACCAGCAAGACGAGCGTCGCCTATATTTTTGCCGTTACAAACAACCATAACGCCAGGGAAGGCAAGGAGGTGCGCGTGGAGGTCAACAACGAGGTTAATGGGGCGCCCCTCTCCTGGAACCGCTTCACTCAAAATGCTACGTTCCAATTTGATGGTGAGAAGACGGAGTACACCTTTGTTTTCAGTGTGCAGTACACGTCGGACATGGCCGCTTACGGCAAGTCGGGGGTGGTCGGCACCGATGACGGCTTCGCCAGCACCCGGCGCACTGTGATAACGACCAACGGGAAACTCAATGCCGCCCCTCATGTGACGTACGACGGCGGCAAATTACAGACGGGCGACAACGTCACCGCCCTCACCTTTGAAGACATCGGCGAGGAGATCACCTTCACGGTCGATAAAGCGAGTTTCGATCCCACCGACTTCCAACTTTCGGCAATCAAGTTGCAGAATCTCTCAGACGGCGTCGCCTATGTCGGCTTCGGCACGTCAGGCAGTACCTTCACGCTCACGGCGAAGAAGAGCACCAATGAGCAGACGATAGAATACCGACTTAACATCGGCTCTCAGCTCTTCAAGTTGAGGATCAACGTAAAGACCAAAGCGCAAGAGATTCAAGTGACTTGCGGCAAAACCGTCCTCGGCGATGGCCAAAAGTATAAGACCTTGCTCGGCGATCTCACATTCGCCGTCAAGGCTGGAAGACTCGATGGCGAGCCTATCACCAACCCGGCGTTGGAGTATAAGGTCGATGGGGCGAGCGATTGGCAGTCTTTTGAAAACGGTCAATACACATTGAGCGGTCTTGTGGTCGATGGAAGCGCAAAGAGTGTGGAATTCCGCACTATGGATGGTAGCGGCGTGAGTTTCACGCTACTGGTCGAGCGCGTCCGCCTCACCGACTTCTCTATGGAAGTCCGTGTCGATCTCGGTGACGGCAATGCGCCCATTGCGATCGGAAGGGAAAAGAGCATCAGAGGCGTCGGAAGTTTGCAGTATGTGCTTCCCGCGCGTATGACGGGCACCGTCGCGCTCTATATCGTGGCGGATGGGGAATATCTCGGCGGCTTCGGTACCGATGCCCGGTTCAAAGAGATCATCCCCGCCCAATGGCAATCGGCTGATTGGACGATCGAACACACGTTGATCAGTACGGAAAATGAGCGCCTCCCTCACGCCAATATCAACCTCAGGGTTTCCTCTGAAATGGGCGACTCTGCCTCGGTGGAGATCGGCGGCGGCGATTGCTGTCTGCCGCAGTGCGTCATTAAGTTCACGTCCGGTACGTCGCTCGCATGGATCGAATTCCCCGGCTTCGATGGCAACAACAGCACCGATGTCTACAAGGGCTACCAGCAGGTGCGCGTGTTCGCCAAGCACAGTTATTACAAGGTAGGGGAAACGTACAAGGCCGTCGATTATTTCCGCATTCCCGTCAGTGCGTATGCGGATGTGATGGCGATGAAAGAGAAGAACAAGTTGGCCGATCTCACCGACCTTACCTGGAAATTGACAAGTTATACAGACAATGCAGAGACCCAAGCCGTCGTCGTCACGCAGATGGGCAGGCAGGTGATCTATAACGGCGTAACGTACAATATTATGGGTGAAGCCGGCGCTGTCACGCTTCAACTTCCGTCGCAGGAAGGCGCGGCGACCACCATCGTCAATGCCGACGGCACTTATGCCACATCGACCCGCGTCCCCTGGATCGATACCGTCTCCGAGGCGGCGGCAGGCTATATCCGCGTCTACTTCGGCGAGTTTAAGGGGCTCTCCGAGTCCGACGTACAAAACGACCTTTTCGGCAACTTCGGCGAAAAGAAGGGGTGGGAAAAACCCTACAAAGAAGGGCAAAAGGATATCAAAGGGGATCCGGTCAACCCTTCCGCGGGCGCCTTCTCCTTCCTCCGCCTCGAAGGCGGCGACGGCGCAGTCGGAGGCATCAACGCCCACTTCAACTTCAACGTGATCGAAGATCCCGACTCCAATGCCGCGAATTATTTGGTCAACGTGTTCGATGCAAATGGCTACTACAAGTATAGTAACATCGTCTTGCAGGAAAATCTCTACGGTGAGGGCGAACTCGGCGCCGAGGGCAAAGAGTACGAGGAAGCCGCTGAAAAAGAATTGTTTTTGAAACAGACGGGCAATTTGGGTAAGACCTTATTGTATGGTAACGGCTATCAAGTCAATTTGCAGGCATATAATGAAGTCATACGAAAAGAAATAGAGGCTGAGGTTAAGCTATCCGACGGATCTCCGAAATACAAGAACGGATACAACGAAAGTACGGCTGTAACGTTTAGCCGAGCGTATAACGCTGTTATAAAAGGCGCAAATCCCAATGATAAGCTCAGCGGGAAGATCCAAACTATGGTGTTGCGTATGCAATACGCGTATTACTGCGATTTGTCGTACTACTACAAGTTTAACCCGTCGAACAAGACGTTTTACACGAAGAATACCGTTTTCTCCTGTATTCCTAAGACTGCAATACAACTTTATTATAACAAAGATGTATTGTACGCCGAAAATATCGTCATGACGGAATGCGGCACTTCCATTCAGGCAGATAATACGTCAGAGCAGGAAATAAAGATCTATTATAAGGGTTCAATTGATATCCTCAACTATTTCAATCAGCCTATGCTTTCAAACATGAACGCATTGGTCGGCGGATTTTTCGGTGAAGTTGTACCGAACGTCAAAGATTATTTTGAGTGGCACGGACAAAATATTGAAGCCGACGCGAGTAGCTTGAGTGGAGCCGATAAGATCTATGTCAACATATTGGCATTTGCCGCTTCCGATTTGAGCGACAAGGTATTTGTTTGGAATGGCGAAAATTACACCCCGGTGGGCAGTGCAACGTTGGATAACGGCTCGAAAATAGTAAGTAAAACGCTTGTAGATTACATGTCCTACCATTATTATGCCGCGACGTATGAAATGGTGGATGCAAGCGGCGAAAGATTGGATAAAGCAACCATAAATTTTGAGAACAATAAGTTTACGGGTAAGGCAGATCTGAATAACTTGTTTGAAGGCGATCGGATCCGTTTGCAGTGTCAATTCAAGGATGTCGGCGTAAAGAACTACGAGCATATCAAGTGGCACAAGCAAGAGGTATATCGTGATAAATCGTTGTTGGAAGGCAGAAAGACGCACTCGGAGGATCTCAGAGATTCGTTGAAAAATACGCAGTGGGCGGATGGCTCGTACGTCGATGGTGGTGGGGCGGTACACGCCGCTGCCGAGTTGGCCTCACTCCTTTCCGAGACCGTCATTCCCACCAAACGCGCCTACTAATCCAACCCTCTTACCTTCCCATCAAGCGCACATACGAAACCCACTTTGTAAAATTCCCCGCCCAAATGGGCGGGGAATTTTACTGCTCTAATCCTCCCGCGGCGTAGCCACGGGTAGCCACGGAGGCAAAAAAAGCCCCCAACAGAGCCTTTTTACGGGTTCTATTGGGGTTTCAGAGTGGTGACCCGTGCGGGAATCGAACCCACGATACCACCGTGAAAGGGTGATGTCTTAACCTCTTGACCAACGGGCCGTTGGAATATATAAAAACGGCGGAACGCCGAATTTATTTGGTAGCGATGAGTGGAGTCGAACCGCTGACCTATCGGGTATGAACCGATCGCTCTAACCAACTAAGCTACATCGCCATAAATGGTTGCGGGGGCAGGATTCGGACCTGCGACCTCCGGGTTATGAGCCCGACGAGCTACCTGGCTGCTCTACCCCGCGATGTGAGCCATCCGATTCTCACCGGATAGCCTTTTTATTGTAACGGACTTTACGCCGTTTGTCAATCGATTTTGCGCTTGAAAATAATTTTTTTTGAAAGAGCGGTTTGCTTGTCTTTTTCGGGGGGCTATGCTATAATACCCGTATGGAATTTTGTTTGAACGGCGGGGCGCTGACCCCCAAAGAGAGGAATGTGCTCATCCGCTATTGCCTCTCGGTGGCGACGCGCGGCAAGTGCGCGACGACGGCGCTTTTCCGCCCCTTCAAGCAGAAATATCTGAAAGAGGCGTTTGCCGAACAGAGCAAAACCCATACGGACCGCATTGCGCAGTGCACCCGGGAAATGCAGGAGTACGACCCCGAAAAAACGCAACTGCCGCAAAATATGCTCGCTTTTTTCGGCGGAGTGCCCGCAAGGGAACAATACGCCGCCTATTGCCGCGAAATCGTTAAGCAGGAGAGGGACGTTCTGCGTAGCCTGAAAAGGCTCTATACCGTCAATGTGAACTATGCGTTTGTCGGCAAAAAATGGCTCGCGTTTCACCGTTCTTTGAATCCCCGCGTGACCTTCGGCTCCTCTTCCCTCCTGCACGAGGAGTGCGATTTTCTCTTCGATGAGGACAAGCGCGCGGCCTTTTTCCATTCCTCCCTCGCCGAACTTCCGCAGTGGAAGGGGGATCGGGTGCACGATTGGGGCAATGTCATGTTCGGGGAGATGGCGCTCTTCTATGAAGATCTTACGCTCTATCGCGGGGAAATGTGCATTTTGGAGACCCTTTCCCACGAGGAGATGATGACGGCGCGCCTCGAAGAGGACGATCTTTCTGACCTCGCGCGGGAGAAAGGCGGAAGAACGCTCGTCAAAAAACTGCAAACGCGATAAATATGACGCTTTTCAACGCGGAAAAATACAGAGGCAAGCGGGTGTGCGTCGCGCTCTCGGGCGGCGTCGATTCGGTCTGCCTTCTGCACGCGTTCAAAGAACAGGCGGAGGGGTGCGGAATTTCGCTCTCCGCTCTCCACATCGAACACGGCATCCGCGGGGAAGAATCCGTCCGCGATATGCAATTCTGCAA
Source organism: uncultured Clostridia bacterium (assembly GCA_947589555.1). Taxonomy (GTDB): domain Bacteria; phylum Bacillota; class Clostridia; order Christensenellales; family Borkfalkiaceae; genus Gallimonas. The sequence goes on from CANQAZ010000006.1 coordinate 30,408, forward strand.
AACGCTGTGCGAAAAGTGGGGGGTCCCGCTGAAAATACAGCGGGTGAACGTCCCCGATCTCGTCAGGGGGCACGGCGGAAATTTGGAGCAAACCGCTCGCTTCGTGCGCTACGGCGCCTTTCATTCCCTTCTCGAAGAGGATGAAGCCGACCTCGTCGCGACCGCCCATCACGCGGACGACGTCGCGGAGACGATTCTCTTCCGCCTCGCCCGCGGAACGGGGCTTTCAGGCATGAAGGCGATCACCGAATACGACGGCATCGTGCGCCCCCTCCTTACCTGCACCCGCGCCGAGATCGAGGCCTACGCAAGCGAAAAAAACCTACCCCATGTTGAAGATTCGACGAACGGGGACGAAAATTACACCCGCAATTATATCCGCCATACGGCGCTCCCCGCCTTTGAAGGCATCCACGGGAATGCGGCGAAGCACCTCGTGGAGTTTGCCGCGCTCGCCGCGGAGGAGGACGATTTCCTTCAATCGCTCGCGGAGAGCAAAATTTTGCACATTGCGGGGGAAGAGCGGGTGCCCGTCGATCTTCCCGACGTCCTCTTTGCCCGCGCCTGTCTCTTCTGTATGCGGCAGTATGCGCCGGGCGGCGGCTACACCCGCGCCAACATCGGGGAGATCGAAAAACTCAAAGCGTTGCAGAGCGGGAAGAAGGTCGTCCTGCCCGTCTCGGACGGCTTAAAACGGCTCGCGACCCTCTATGCCTTCCGCGAGGGAGGAGAGATCGTCTTTGAGTTGGAGTATCAGGACGGGCCGCCCCGGCCCGAGGAGATCCCCTTCGCCGTGGGGCGGCGAACGATGGACCATTTGCCCACAACCCCGCCCGAAATGGGGCTCTATACGGTGCCCTCTCTCTTTTCGGTGCGGGAGGCCGACGGGTACGCCGCGCCCGATCACGGCATAAAACGCAAGCAACTCTTCGTCGATTTGGACGCCTTTCCCGAGGGTTGCGTGGTGCGCGCACGGCGGGAGGGCGACATGATCACCCCATACCATGCCCCGAGAAAGACGCTCAAAAAATTCTTGACCGACCGCAAAATTTCGGCGCGGCTCTCAAAAAAACTCCCCGTCATCGCAAAGGGGAGCGAGGTGTACGCCGTCGTGGGCGTGGAGATCGCCGATGCCGTGAAGGTGACGAAAAGCACCGTGCGGCGGGGCGTCATTCAATAAAAACCGCCGAAAGGCGTAGCGATACGGAGGAAAAGGTTTATGCATGAGGATTTGGAGCGCATTCTTCTCACCGAGGACAGGCTCCGCGCGCGGGTCAAGGAAGTGGCGGAGCGCGTGGACGAGGCCTATGCGGATAAGACCCCGCTCGTCGTGGGCATTCTCAAAGGGGGGATCATCTTTTATGCCGACTTTGTGCGCCATCTCACCATGCCCGTGGAACTCGATTTCATGGCAGTGTCCTCTTACGGGTCGGGCACGGTGTCCTCGGGCAAACTCAAAATCCGCAAGGACCTCGACCGCGACGTAAAGGGCAGGGACGTCATCGTCGTCGAGGACATCATCGATAGCGGCTTTACCCTCGCCAACTTAAAGGCTCTCCTCTTAGAGCGCGGCGCGGCCTCCGTCTGCATCGTGACTCTCCTCGATAAAAGGGAGAGGCGGGAGTACGACATCCAATCGGATTATAATTGTTTTGTCATCGGCGATGAATTCGTCGTCGGCTACGGGCTGGATTATAACGAGCAATACCGCCATCTCCCCTATATCGGGGTCTTGAAGCGGGAAGTTTACGGCGGCTGAAACAAAAAACGCTCTCCGTTCGGGAGAGCGTTTTTCCTATTTCTTTTTATTTGGCGAATTCCGCCGTTTTCAGGGTATAGACGAGGGTGCCGTAGGCGCTCGGGATGGGGTCTTCGAGGCGCAGAAGCACGTTGCGGTATTGGTTGCTTGCCGTATCCGTGAGGGCCGCGTAGTAGGCGGTGCGTTCGGGTCCCGATTGGGCGATATCGTAGTGGAAGTGTACGGTATAGGCGGCAAGGTCCCCGGTGACGGGCGTCGTCGCATCCCCGTCTTTGAGCGCAAGGGCGGTGGGCGAGTAGGTAGAGGCCGCGGGCGCCTCGGTAAAGATGACGTCGCACACATTGTTGGTCTGCGGGTCGATGGTCGTAAAGGAGACGGCGGCGGTCATGCCGAGCCCGCGCAAGGCAAAGAGGATCTCCTCGTTGTCGAAGAAACTCCCGTCCGCGTCGATCTCGATTTCCGCGGGATCGCCCTCGATGCCCTCATCGGGCAGACTGCTTGTCACCGTGGCGGCGGTCACCGCCGTTTCGGAGGCGGAGGCGTTGGTGTTGTAAACGACGGAGTAGGTGAGGTGCACCGTATCGCACAGATGATCGGCGGCGGGGACCGCCGCGGGGTTGGTGCTCCTGATCTCCTTCGTGCTCATGATGGGGCGGAGGTTTTTATCCGCCGTGTGGAAGTAGACGGCCGAAGTCACAAAGTCCTCAAAGGTCTCGCCCGCCGTGCCCTGATAGGTGTAGTGGCCCGAGATCTTCAACTCCGTCTTGTAGCAATACACGTTGGCGGAGGAGCCGTCCCCAAAGGTATAGTTGACGGTGGAAAGTTCGGTCGTGTACACGCCGTCGTTGTAGGTCACAAAGTAGTCGCCCTGAACGGAGGGCGGAGTAAAGGTGACGGCATATTCCAGCCTTTCCGCCGAATAGTCGATGCGGGAGGTAGTCGTATTGGCGTACCAGTTGGGGCTGATGGGCAAAGTCGTCGGTCCGCCCCCGCCGCAAGCGGAAAGGGCGCACAGCGGCAACAGCACAAGGAGCCCGGCAATCCTTCTTTTCTTCATAAAAGATCTCCGAATGAGTGATTCGGGGATATTATAGCATATTTTTTTTGGTTTGTAAAAATAAATCGTTCGAATATGACAAAAAATTTCGGCGAAGTATGATATAATATAGGAAAACGGGAGAAATGATGACGCACATAATTTGTTGCAAGGATCTCTCCGATGCGCTCGGCGCGCTCACGGCGTGCGTTTCCGCGCGGGAGGGAAAAAACATCGTCTTTTGCGAGGACAGGCTCACCCTTCTCGCCGAGCGGGCCGTACTGTCCCGCCGCAAGGCCTCTTTCCAGACGGAGGTCACCACATTTTCGCGCTTTCTTTCGGGCGAAAAGCGGGTGCTCTCCAAGCAGGGCTCGGTCATGAAACTCGCGTCCCTCATCGAGGCGCACGCGGGGGACCTCGGTTGCTTCAAAAAGGGTGCGGCGCAGGCGGTGTACGAGACGATCGCCCAACTTTCCGCGTCCCGCGTGGACGGGGCGGCCCTGCGCGCGGGCGCGGAGCAGACGGAGGGCCTCTTAAAGTTAAAACTCACCGATCTCGCCCTTCTTTTGGAGGAATACACCTCCTTTTTGCAGGATTCGGGCTATGTGGATGAAAACGGCTATCTTGCCCTCCTGCCCTCCGCCGTGGAGCGGGCGGCAAAGGGGGCGCACGTCGTATTTTTCGCCTTTCCGTCCTTCACGAAGCAAGCGCTCGAAGGGGTGCGCGCCGCGCTGGGCACGGCGTCGGAGGTCACGGCCGTCTTTGTGGATGGCGACGCCGCCTTCTGCACGCACGAGGCAAAGTCGGCCTTTGTGCGCGCCGCCCGCGATTTCGGCCCCTTCACGGAGAGCGAGCCCCCGTCCACGCTGTCGCGGGATGCGGAAATTTTGTATCACGGCCTCTTCTCGCCCGAAAAATTCGGCGGCACGGGGCGGGAGACCTCCTCGGTATTCGCCTTCGAGGGGGCGGACGAGGCGGCGGAGATGGATACCGTCTGCGCCCTCATCAAAAAGCACCTCTCTGAGGGGATGCGCTACCGCGATTTCGCGGTGCTCGTGCCCGATGCCGGGCGCCTCTTTGCCGTGGAGCGCGCCTTTGCGGCCTACCGCATCCCCTATTTTGCCGACCGCAAGCGTCCCTTCTCGGAGCACATCTTCTGCGCCTTTGCTCTCGCCGTCCTGCGGGCGGTGTCCGATGGCGGCCTGCCCGCCTCGGTGGACGCCGTCGCGGCCAACGTCCTCTTCGGAGAGGGCGGGGACGAATACCGCAACTATCTTCTGAAATTCGGGGGTTACCGCGGCGCGGTGCGGCGGGAGATCAAGGAGGGGGAGGCCGTCAGCCGCTACCGCCGCGAAAATCTCGTTTCCTGCCGCGGGCGGATGCTCTCCTACCTTGCCGTCTTTCCCCGCAAGGGGACGTGTGCGGAGTACGTCGCGGGGGTGCGCGCCCTCCTTTCCCTCACCGATGCGGAAGGGGTCGTCTCGCGCCTTCGCGAAACCTTCACGGGCGCCGACCGCGCCTTTCTCGATCTGTCCCCCCTCGAAGGGGTGCTTGCGGAGATGTCCGCCGTCGCGGGCGGGGAAACGCTCACCGCGCGCGAATTTTCCGCGCTGTTTGAAAGCGGCCTCTCCTCCCTCGGGATCTCCGTTCTGCCCCAGTTTGCGGATGCGGTGTTCGTGGGAGACGCCACGGAGAGCAAATTCGGCCGCGTCAAAGTGCTGTTTGCCACCGGTCTCACGGAGGCCCTGCCCCGCACCTCGCGGGATACGGCGCTCATCTCCGACCGCGATATCGGCGCCCTCCGCGATCTCCGCGTCGAAATCGAGCCCGCCATCGCGGTGGTCAACGCCCGCGCGCGGGAAAGTTTGGCCGTCAACCTCTGCTCCTTTTCGGAGGCCCTCTACCTCTCCCGCCCTCTGCGCGCGGGGGACGGGGAGACGCAGAAGAGCGAAATTTTCTCCTATGCCGAACGCCTCTTCCGCCTTCTGCCTCCGCCCGATCTCTTTCCCTTCGACTGTTGCGAGGAGGAGCCCGCCGCGCTCGCCCTCTTGAAGTACCGCGAACGCTATCTGTGCGGGGAGGAGGACGGCAGCCGTTACGCCTCCCTCCAAGCCGCCCTTTTGCAGGAATGGGGTGCGGAAAAAGTGGAAAAATTGCTCTCCGAGGGCAAAAAGGAGGGGGTGCCCGAGGCGGCCGAACTGTACTTTTCGGGGGAGGTCTCTCCCACCCTTCTCGAAAAATATTGCGAGTGCCCGTACGCGGGCTTTGCCCTGCGCGCCCTGCGCCTCCGCGAGCGGGAGGAGCGCACGGTGCAGGATACCGATGCGGGCACCTTCGTGCACGCCGTATTGGAGCGCGTCGCTCCCTCCTTCAACGGGTTTCAAAGCGAGGCGGAATGCCGCACGGCGGCGCGGGCGGCGGCCGAAGAACTCTTAAAGAGCCCCCGTTTTTCCGCCCTTGCCGATACCGCCGCCGGGCTGTACACCTCCAAGCGCCTCGTCGAGGAGTGCGGCGAGGTCTCCGCGGCCGCCTATTTGCAGGTGGCACGCTCCCGTTTCCGCGTACGGGAGACGGAGGAGGAGATCTCCCTGCCCGAACTCTCCCTCAAAGGGCGGGCGGACCGCGTGGATTGCTCCGACGAGTACGTCCGCGTCATCGATTACAAGACGGGCGCCATCGACGATAAGGCCGTTTCCTATTATACGGGGCGCAAATTGCAACTCCAACTCTATCTTTTGGCGGCGGCGCGGGGGGGCAAGGCGGCGGGGGCCTTCTATTTCCCTGCCGCCGAAAGTTTCACCGCGGCGGAGGAGCCCAAGTACCGCATGCGCGGCTTTTTCAGCAAGGAGGACGAGGTCGTCTCCCGCATGGACGAGGGCCGTCCCGAGGGGGAAAAGAGTTCCCTCTTCGAAGGGGGCGGCCGCACGGAAAAGGGGATGGCGCAGGCCGATTTCGAGGACTTTTTGGAATACGCCCGCCTCCTCTCCCTCGGCGCGGAGGGGGAAATGCGGGAGGGGAACATTACGCCCTCTCCCTACGAGGGGGCGTGCGCGCACTGCAAACTGTTGGGCGCGTGCGGTTTCCGCGGGGAGCCCCGCCGCGAAGGGGCCGTCGGCTGTAAGGAGATCGTGGAGATCGTCCGCAGGCAAAGGGGGGAACGCAAATGAAACTCACGCAGGAACAGAGCAACGCCATCGCGGCCCGCGGGCAGGTCGTCGTCTCGGCCTCGGCGGGGAGCGGCAAGACCTTCGTCATGATCGAACGCCTCGTCTCCCTCGTGCTCGGGGGGGAGCATGTCCGCGATATGCTCGCCGTCACCTTCACCAACAAGGCGGCGGCACAGATGCGGGAAAGGCTCCGCCTCGCCCTCTTGCGCAAGATCGGCGAAAGCGCGGGCAAGGAGCGCGAACGCCTCCTTTCCGAACTCAACGATCTGCCCGTCATGGACGTCAGCACCATCCACGCCTTCTGCGCCCGCCTCATCCGCTCCGATTTCTTCCTCGTCGATGCGGACCCCGCCTTCACCGTGCTCTCCCCGGACATGCCGGAGGGCAAGGAACTGTCGGCGCGCGCGATGGACGAGGTATTCGAGGAGGCCTACGCGGCGGGGACGGCGGAATTTACCGGCCTGCTCTCCGTCTACTACCGCAAGAAAAAGGATACCCGCCTGCGCGAGATCGTCCTCTCCCTCTATGAAAGCGCGCGGGAGGAGGGGGATCCCCGCGCCGTCCTGCAACGGGTGGGGCAGGAGGATGGGTTCGGGGAGGCGTGCGCCTTCCTCGCCCGAAGTTATGCCCGCCGCGCCCGCTTCTTTTCCGAATGGCTCGAAGATCACGGGGCGTGGTTTGCCGAGCACAACCCCCGCGCGCTCGGGGTGGCGTCCGACCTCATGGCCGCCCTCACTCCCATCGAAAACGCCCAAACGCTGTTCGATATGGCCGATTTTGCCAAGCAAAACCCGCCCGTCGTCCGCATCATGCCCCGCATGACGAAGGCGTCGGGGGAGGAACTCGATCTTCTCCGTTTTCTGTCGGCGGCAAGCAAATCGGTCAAGGCGCTGTACGCGGAACTCAAAGAGTACGCCTCGCGGGAGGAGGAGGAAAGGCGGTATCTCGACGCCGCCCGCCGCGCCTCCGCCTTAAAGGATCTCGCCCTCGCCTACGACGAGGCCTACACCCGCGTCAAGCGGGAGAGCGGCGTCCTCGACTATCAGGATCTCGAACGCTACGCCCTCGCCGTGCTTTCCAACGAGGGGGTGCGGGAAGAGTTGCGCGCCCGCTACCGCTACGTCTGCGTGGACGAGTATCAGGACGTCAACCCCGTGCAGGAGCGCATCCTCTCCGCCGTTTCGGGGGGAGACGTGTTCCTCGTGGGGGACGAAAAACAGGCCATCTACGGCTTCCGCGGCAGCCGTTCGGAATATTTCGTAAAAAAGGCGGAGGCGGCGCCCGTCTCCCTTCGGCTCACCTCCAACTTCCGCTCGTCGGACGGCGTGCTCGAAGGGGTCAACCGCGTCTTTGCCCCCCTCATCGGCGAAAAATACGCCCCGATGGTCGGGGGCGGGCGGTACGGCGCCCACCGCGGCGGGGTGCAATTCCACCTCGTGCCCGAAGGGGAGGAGGGGGAGGCGCGGGAGCGGAGCGTCTACTCCGTGCTCGCCTGCGAGGGGGCGGAAAAGCCCGATCCTTTGGCGGAGGAAGTCGCCCGCATCGCCGAAAGCGAGATCGGGCGGGAGTGGTACGATGCCGACGAAGGGCGCGCGAAGGGGGTGACGTTCGGCGACGTCGCCGTGCTCGTCCGCAACCGCACGGGGGAGGCGGAGCGCATCGCGCGCGAACTGGCCGCGCGGGGCATCCCCGTTTCGGCCTCCTCCAAAGTCAACGTCTGCGACTTTTTCGAGGCCCGCCTTCTCATCGACTGGCTCTCCTTCCTCGATAACGCCGAGCAGGATATCCCCCTCGTCACGGCCATGCTCTCGGCCGTGGGGGGCTTCACCGAGCGCGACCTCGCCCTCATCCGCCTCGCGGGCAAGGGCCCCTACACCTTCCGCGAGGCGTGCGCCGCCTACCGCAAGCGGGCGGGGGACGGGCTGGCCGCCCGCCTCAATTCCTTCTTCGCCCGCGCGGAGGAACTGCGCGCTCTCGCGCAGGTGCGCACCGCCTCGGAGATGGCGGGCCTCCTCCTCTCCCTCGGCCTCGAACGGCAGATCGCATCGGGGCGGGAGGGCGCGGCGCGGCTGGCGCGGGTGGACCGCCTCCTCAAAGAGGCGGAGAGCGCGGGGAGCGTCCACGCCTTCCTCGCCCGCCTCAACAGCGCGCAGTATCGGGTGGAGTACGGCGGCGAGGGGGGCGAAAACGCCGTGCACATCGTCACCATGCACGCCTCGAAGGGGCTCGAATATCCCATCGTCATCCTCGCGGGGCTGGACGCCCCCTTCCACGGGCCCGACCGCGACGAGATCCTCTGGACGGAGCGCTTCCTCGCCGCCCCCCGCAGTTACGATGCGGCGGCCAAAACGGTGTGCGATACCGTCCTCCGCCGCGCGGCGGAAAAGGTGCAGGAGGGGGAGGAGCGCCTCGGCGAGCGCAACCTTCTGTACGTCGCCATGACGCGCGCCCGCGACCGCCTCCACCTCGTGTTCTCGGGCAAGGAGCACGCCCTCTCCCCGGAGTTTGCCAAGCGGTTTTCCGATTTCATCGACTTCAAGTCCTGCGCCTCCTACTTTGCGGAGCGGGAGGAGGGGCGCGCCCCCGCGGCGCGGGAGCCCCTTCCCCCGCGGGCGGACATGGAGGCCTCCGCCCGCGTCCGCGCCGTCTACGCCGCGCCCTATCCCTTCGCCGCAAGTTGCTCCATGCCCATGAAGAGTTCGGCCACTGCCCTCATGCACGGCGAGGAGGAGCCTTGCCCCCGTACACAGGAGCCGCCCCGCACGGGCGAGGAGGAGCCCCGCTCCCGCACGGGCGGAAGGGGGCACACGGTGGAGGAGGGGCTCGCCTACCACGCCTTTTTGGAGCAGGTGCGCTTCGGCTACCCCGCCGAGGAGGAACTCGAACGCATGCGCCGCGACGCCCTCCTTCCCGGGGAGCGGCTCGCCCTTCTCGACCCCGAAAAATTGCGCGCCATCCTCGCGATGCCCGCCCTCTCCTCGCTCGCGGGCAAGCGGCTTTGGCGGGAGCAGAAATTTTTGCTCTCCGCGCCCGCCCGCGATTTCATCGAGGGGGGAACGGACGATCTCGTCGTCTTTCAGGGTGCCATCGACCTGCTCACCGAAGGCGAGGAGGGCTACACCGTCCTCGACTACAAATTTTCGGAGCGGAGCGACGGCGAGATCAAAAAGGCGTACGCCCTCCAAATCGCCCTCTACAAGCGCGCGGTGGCCGAAGCGCTCCGCGTGGACGAAAAAACGGTGAAGGCGCGCATCCTCAACATCGCGCTTTGCCGCGAGATCCCGATGTGATAGGATTCGTCCTTTTTCGACGGTAGCACCGCGGAAACGAGCCTTCAAAAGGGCTATCCTTGACGTGAAGTCGTTATGGATACCTTTTCGAAGTTTCTTTCCTGTTTGGCCGCAGTCCCCGCGTGGGTGCCCTTTGTCCTTCTTCCGCTTGCCGTGTCCGTCCTCGCCGTTTTGTTCGCGCGGCTGGGCGCGCGGCGGCTCTATCCCGTTTTCGCTTTCGGCTTTTGCGGGCTCGGCGGCGCGCTCGTCGCCTCCTTCGGCGGCGCAACGGCGGCCGCCGTCTACTGCGGCCTTTCCGCCGCTTTCTACGCCCTCTGTTCTCTTTTTTTGCTTCTTCCGCCCGCCAAGAAAAAAAAGCGGGAGAGCCGCGAGGAGCGCATCTACCGCAAATTCCGCGTCGAAACGGAGCCCGCCCCTCCGCCCGATTCCCTCCCCCCGAAAATTTGTTGCTACGAGGAGCCCGCCACCGCAGAGGAGAGCGGCATGCGCCTCGCCTACGCCCTTTCGCTCATCGCCAAACTCAAAGGCTGCAAACTGACGCCAGCCGACCGCTTGGAGTTGGAAGCGCTCGGGCATGCGCTGGATGGATGCCGCGGAAAATTGCTCGCCCCCGGGGAACTTTCCGGCCTCAACGACACGTTGGCCGCCGTCCTCAAACTGACCGCCAAATACAAACTTTGAGCCCTTTGAGTCGCGCGATTTTCCGCTCCGCCCGAATCGGCTTTTGAATTTCTGCCTGCCCGCATGGATCGCAAAATCGTATTTTTCGTTCCGCCCGAATCGGGCGGCATTTTTTGATTTTGGGGAAATGGGGTTAAATAAAAAAATTTTTTCCGCTTTTAACGCTCCCCGTTGCGCCGCGCGCAACAGCCGCTTGCGCGGTTGCCGCGCTTGGCGCACCGGGGAGCGTTTTTCGTTTGCCGCGGCTCTGCGTTGTCATATACTCACCTCTTACATGGATAGCGTAACATAAAAAAATTTGAAAAGAAGAAGTACATGACAAGGTTTTTTGAAAAAAGGAAAAATTCTACTGTGGGTAGAGAGAAAGGAACAAGGGGAAGCAAGGGGCCATCCCCACCCCTACCCCTCCCCTTCCCGAGGAAGGGGAGGGCAAGAGAAGCGAGCGGCGCGGTAGCACCGAGGGGGAGGGCAAGAGCGGGGGCGGACTACGTTCAGGGGATTCTTCGCTACGTCGCCCGAGTGCAGAGCAATCGGGCGACGGCTCAGAATGACGCGAAAGAACGGGGCAGAATGACGCGGAGGGCAAGAAAAGGAAAGAGCGGAAAAGGAGGGCAAGTTGGGGGGCGAATGCGCGGGGCGGGGACAGGCAGGGGAGGGCAAGAGGGAAAAAAGGGAGGGAAGGCGGATTCTACTGGGGGGAGAGAAGGAAAGGGACACGAGGGGAAGGAAAAGGGAAGGACGGGAAGGGCGGATTCTACTGGGAGTAGAGGGAAAGAAGGGGCCGCCCCGCGCGATGTTGCGCGGGGCGGCTTTGGCGTGAGGGGAAAAAGGGGTCATCCCCACCCCTACCCCTCCCCTTCCCGAGGAAGGGGAGGGCAAGAGAAACGAGCGGTGCGACAGCACCGAGGGGAAATGGGGAGCGGGAAAAAGTTGGAGAAATTTGAGAAAAGGATTGCAAATTTTCGGCGGGAGTGTTATACTGACTTTGCGACACAATCGAATAAAAAATTGATAAGTGGCTATATCCGGGCATAGGTGTATCCTTATTTTCCACTTGTCAATTTTGGAAAATTCGATTGTGTCGCAACAATACGGGATACTCCATGCGGGCGTTCCGTATTGGAGCGTCCTTATTTTTTTGCCCGCAAAAACACATAAAGGAGAAAGGAAAGATGAACAAATGCAAAAAATGCGGCACGGAGTTCGAGGGAAAGTTTTGCCCCGAATGCGGCGAACAATGGCTCGGCGAAGGGGAAAAGTTTTGCCCCCATTGCAGGGCGGTCTTGAAGGAAAACGCCAAATTCTGCTCGGAGTGCGGCTATTCGTTTGAAAAACCGAGCGCGCCCGCGCCTCAACCTGCGCCTCAGCCCGCGCCTCAACCCGCGCCTCAACCCGCGCCGAGAAAGCAAGCGCTGACGGCGGGCGTCCAAAAAGGGTATGCCGTAGCGTCGGCTCTGCCCGCGGCGCTACTCGGACTGTTTACCGTGCTCCTCTTCCTCTTTTTCCTCGCGCCCGTCGCGGTCAGGCCCGGCGGCGAATTGATGGGGGAGAGCATCCCGAGCATGAGTTACGGAAACGTATATGCGCTCTCCGGCTACGAAGAGGTCTCCTTGACCGAGGCGTTGACCGCGCTCATTGTGTTTGCCGCCCTTGCGGCGGGGTGCGTTTTTATTCTCGCCCTTTCAAGGCTCTTTTCCAAACTGCGCGATATGCGCGTTACGATCGCGGGCAAGCGCATCTTTTTGCGCAGTCTGGTGACCGCCGCCGGCTATGCCATGTTCTTTGCGCTCTTTCTCATCGCGTGCATCCTGCTCGGGCAAATCGCGGATAAGGACGGCGGGTTCGGCGTCATGAAGGCGGGGGCGGCGCCCATCCTTGTGCTTGTGTTTTCCCTCCTCGGCTTGCTTATCGCCCTTTTGTGCGCCTTTGCGGGGGCGCATCTCCGCAAGACCTATCCCGCCCTCGTTGCGGCGCAGGAGAAAAAACTTAGCGAGGCAAAGCCCACGGCGGTGGAGTATTGGCTGAAAGGGCACAAAACGTTGGCGATCGTTTTTTCCGCCGTGCTCGTCGTTGCGGTGGTCGTCGGCGTTGCGGTGCCCGTCGGACTTGCCAACCGCCACAACGGGACCTATTACGCCTATAACGGCGAAACGGAAACGTACGACATGACGAGATATTTCAAACTCAAAGGCGGCTCGTGGGAGGACGAGAGCGGGCAAAAGGGGGACATTACGTTTGAGGGCGAAAAGGTGACGCTCACCCTTGACCTCCCCGACGGCGCAGAGATCTTTGGGGGGCTTTTGGGCGAAACAGAGGGGACGCTTGTGGGCGACGTGCTGACCATCGACGGAGCGGTGTATGCCAAAGAAGGGCATAAACACGACATGGTAAACCGCGAATGCGCTTGCGGAGTAAAAGATAATTCAAGCGAGGGGCTTGCATTCAAAGAATATGACGACCATTGGGCAATAACAGGAATTGGGACCTGTACCGATACCAACATTGTGATTTCTTCCTGGCATGAAGATAAGCCCGTGACCGTGATAGGGGAGCATGCGTTTCGGAATCGTGAGAGATTGACGAGCGTGATGATCCCAAACAGCGTAACGGAGATAGGGGCGGAGGCGTTCATAAATTGCACCGGGCTGACGAGCGTGACGATTCCCGACAGCGTGAAATCGATTGGGAGCAGTGCGTTCAGCTCTTGTAGCGGACTTGAACATATCGAAGTCGCATCGGGGAATGCCGTGTATCTGGGTGAACAAGATTGTTTAATCGAAAAGAATACGAATACTTTGATTTTAGGCTGTAAAAACAGCGTGATTCCCGACAGTGTGACCTCGATCTGGGATTATGCATTCTCGGGTTGCGAGGGTCTGACGAGCGTGACGATTCCCAACGGCGTCACTGCAATCGGCGAGTATGCGTTCGGCTATTGTAGCGGACTTGAACATATCGAAGTCGCATCGGGGAATGCCGTGTATCGGAGCGAACAAGAATGTGTGATCGAAAGGAATACAAATACTTTGATTTTAGGCTGTAAAAACAGCGTAATTCCAGACGGCGTGACTTCGATCGGGAATTATGCGTTCTCGGGTTGCACCGGGTTGACGAGCGTGATAATCCCCGACAGCGTGAAAACGATTGGGTACTATGCGTTCGATGGTTGCGAGGGACTAAGGAGGGTGGACATCACCGACCTTACGGCATGGTGCAAAATTGATTTCGGAAGCGGGTCTGCGAATCCGCTTTGTTATGCAAATCATCTGTATTTAGACGGAGAGGAAGTGACAACGCTTACGATTCCGAAAGAGATTACGGAAATCAAGGATTATGCGTTCTATGGCTACGAGGGGCTGACGAGCGTGACGATTCCGAATAACGTGACCTCGATTGGGTATATGGCGTTCTATGATTGCTACGGGCTGACGAGCGTGATAATCGGGAGCGGCGTGAAAACGATTGGAGATGGGGCATTCCGTGATTGCACCGGGCTGACGAGCGTGGCGATCGGGAGCGGCGTGACTTCGATCGGGTATCAGGCGTTCTATAAGTGCACCGGGCTGACGAGCGTGACGATCGGGAGCGGTGTAACCTCGATCGGGAATTATGCGTTTTATAATTGCGAGGGATTGACGAGCGTGACGATTCCCGAGGGCGTGACGGAGATTGGGGGTTATGCGTTTTATCATTGTAGCGGGCTGACGGGAGCATTGACGATTCCCGACAGTGTAAAATCGATAGGGGAGTTTGCGTTCTCTAATTGCTTCGGACTGTCAAGCATTACCATTCCCGTAAGTGTAAAATCGATCGGGGAGGCGGCGTTCTCTTTTTGCGGCAGGCTGACGGAGATTCAGTTCAAAGGAACGGTGGAAGAGTGGCAGACGATAGAAAAGGGTAGTGGTTTGGCCCGCGGCATCGGCATTTCTACCGTGACGTGCATGGACGGGACGGTGGATGTGGATATAGTAGAGAGGCAGGCTGACGACGGGCATGAGGGCGGCGCGAGCAGTTTGTGGTGGCTGGGCATTGTTGTGCCCGTTGTAGTTCTTGTTCCGACGGCGGCGGGGATCGCGATTGTGCGGATCCGCCGCAGAAAGTGAGGTTTCAAAGGGCGAAACCTCACATACCGCGGAGGCTATGTCCGCGCGTCGTCGCACGCGTGCTTTTTACGCTTTTCTTGCGAAAAGGCTCTTTTAGCACGCGGCGCCTCCTTTTCCCAAAAAATTTTTGCTACGCAAATCTTTTTCGGGAGCCCTAATGACCTTTGTGGAAACAGGAAAAAGGGCGAGGACGGTGAAAAAAGGGACTTTTTGAAGAGAAGAGGAAGATGAGAGAAGAGGGACATTAAAGAAAGAAAGGAGCCGCCCCGCGCAGAATTGCGCGGGGCGGATTTTGTTGGGGGGGAGATGAGGGCGGATCCCCACCCGTCCCTTGCGGGACACCCTCCCCCTGACGCAGGGGG